>CAKZKR010000051.1 GCA_937124615.1 uncultured bacterium | reverse complement strand
TATCTATTTTGGTTCTATTGACATTGAAAATGTTTCCGAAAAATCCTGGATAGTGTAGATGTTTTTTATGAGAAATGGAAGAATTGACGTTTATTTGGATAAAATATATAACTTGTATATCAAATTAATGTAAGGAGTTTGCAAATGAGTGAAGTAGGAATTGTATGGCAGGAAGCGAAAAAGTATACAGAGATTTTTTATCACAAGGCGGAAGGAATAGCGAAGATAACAATTAATAGACCGCACCGTCGAAATGCGTTTACACCTGTAACATTGGATGAGATTAGTGATGCATTTTCAGATGCGAGATTTGACCCACAAATAGGGGTGGTCATTTTAACGGGTGAAGGGGATAAAGCATTTTGTTCAGGGGGAGACCAGAAGTATCGGGGAGAAGCAGGTTATGTAGACCCACGAACGGGACATCATCGTTTGAATGTTCTGGATTTATACAGACAAATACGAACCTGTCCTAAGCCTGTGATAGCAATGGTGGCAGGGTATGCCATAGGAGGAGGAAATATTTTAGCAATGATATGTGATTTAACAATAGCGGCGGACAATGCTATTTTTGGACAAGCAGGACCGAAGGTCGGCTCATTTGATGCAGGGTATGGCTCGGCCCATTTAGCAAGAATTGTAGGGCAAAAAAAAGCAAGGGAAATATGGTTTCTATGCAAACAATATACCGCAAAAGAGGCATTAGAGATGGGTTTAATAAATACTGTGGTTCCGCTGGAGGATTTGGAATCTACTACGGTAGCATGGTGCCGGCAAATATTAAAAATGTCGCCAATAGCACTACGCTGTATCAAGTCGGCAATGAATGCGGATGAAGATGGACAAGCCGGATTAACAGAATTGGCAGGGAATGCTACGATGTTGTTTTATATGACGGAAGAAGGTCAGGAAGGTAGAAACGCCTTTCTTGAGAAGAGAGAACCTAATTTTTCAAAATTCCCACGCAAACCATAAATTCCAATTTAGTTTTTTATGCCGATTATGACAGCAGAAAAACCTTCGTTTCTTAAAGTTTTATTATTAACGGCTCGACCTAAAACATTAGGTGCGAGTGTGGCTCCTGTTTTAATGGGAACCGCTCTGGTTATTCGAGATGAAAAGTTCCATGGGCTTTCTGCTTTCTGTGCCTTAACGGGGGCTATACTTATTCAAATATTAACGAATTATGCGAATGATTATTTTGATTATATAAAAGGGGCCGACCGAGAGAACCGTTTAGGTCCAGAGCGTGCTACCAGTTCGGGATGGCTTACACCGAAACAAATGAGATTCTCTCTAATGATTTTATTTTTTATCACCCTTGTTCCGGGGGCCTATTTGATTTATAGGGGAGGGTTTCCGATTTTGATTATTGGTGTGATTTCGCTAATTCTTGCTTTTGCGTATACAGCAGGTCCATTACCCCTTGCTTATTTAGGATTGGGGGACTTGTTTGTTTTTATATTTTTTGGGCCGGTTGCTGTTATGGGGACAAGTTATGTCCAGACTTTGCAAGTGTCTATATATGGATTTTTGGCGGGGGTTTCTGCGGGTTGTTTTTCGGTGGCCATTCTTACGGTGAATAATTATCGAGATATAGAAAATGATCGATCTGTCGGGAAACGAACACTTGCAGTCCGATTGGGTGAAAATTTTGCCAAAGCAGAGTATATATTCATGCTTTTTATTAGCGTTATTATAATCCCTTTACTCTTTGCTTTTTGCGGTGAAGGACAGAAAGATATATTGTTATTGATGATTCTTTTGGTACCCTCTATGTTTTTAATGAATTCTATTATTCATTATAAGGGAAGGGAGTTAAATGTATTATTAGCCAATACATCAAAATTGTTATTGGTGTATAGTGGGCTCTTTTCTATATTGTGGATTATTTAATGTCAAAACCTGTTCACATTCAAAAACTATTCTTATACAGTTATGAAATACCTTTGAAGACTTCTATATTCATTCGAGGTGTCCCTTTTGATGTTAAGAAAGGATTGCTCATTCATTTCGAAGATTTTGAAACAAACAGGTTTTGGGGAGAACTTTCCTTTTTACCCCCGACAGAAGAAAAAATAAAAAATGCAATAGAATGGCTTGAAAAATATCACGACTATCTTTTGGGCGAACAGAATGTCCCTCTTTCTGGGTTACCCCCCGAACTAAAATTTGCAATTGAAAGTGCTGTAGATTGTTCCGGTTTGAGGGATGATAAAATTTCTGAGACGACTCTAAAAATGAATGCACTTCTTGCGGGAAGTTTTAATGAAATTATTGAAGGGGCAAAACTAAAAAACAAACTTGGCTATTCTGTATTTAAAATAAAATTAGGAGAGTATTCTTTAACAAAGGCTATTGATTTAGTTATTCGTGTTAGAGAAATTATAGCAAGGGATGCAGGAATCGTTCTGGATTTAAATCGGCAGTGGGAATTAAATCAGACATTAAATTTTGTTGAGCATATTTTAGATAAAGGAATCCTGTATATAGAAGATCCTGTTGAAACATTGGAGGAGTTAATGACCTATCTAAAGGTATCTCCTGTTAAAGCAGGTATTGATGAGTTTCTTGAAAGATGGAATTTACAGTTGGAAAGTATCTATAAAGAGTTTTCTGAAAAACTGGTTTTTGTTGTTAAACCGTCTATTGTTTACGGAACGGATACATGGAAAAATTTTTTGGATAGTAAATCTTGTGGGAAAGTTGTTACTTCTGCTTGGGAGACAGGTGTTGGATTGCGCGGACTATTGAAAATCATATTGAGAAATCAAATGAAAATTCAATTTGTTGGTTTGGATACTTATTCCTATTTTAAATATGACATTGTGGACCCTGTTTTCCCGATTACAGGGCCTCAAATTTCTATAAAAACAGTTCAAGAAAAATTTTCGGTTGATATAGAAAAATTAAGTTTGATTAAATCCTGGTAAACGGGGGAATAACTTCAGCGATATATCTCAAAGACACATTATTTATGAAATAGAGATCCGTTTTGTCATGGAGCGTTCTGAAGGAATAGGTTCGGGCTTTTTTACAAATATATGATCTATGGAAGGGAATTTTTCCAGGGGATGTCTATATTCACTATACAATTGAATTAGGTGAATAGTAAGGAGCAAACGAGCAATTCTTAGCTGTCGTGCGTTCTGATAGTAAATACGAAAACCATGCAAGCACGCCTGTTGAATTTTATTTCTGAAAGTTGCAGGGATGTTATTGTTCCTCTGACTCCAGGTCCAGAGGTCTTCTGTCGTATCTAATGGAGGGAGTGTAGATTTTTCTTTTTCTTCTAACATTTCATAGCATTTTATCAGTCGATCGAACCAGAAGAGTATTGAACGGTATCCCTCTTCAGAAATATCTACTTCAATTTGAGCCCGGTCGATGGTCTCTTTTGTCTGTATATGTAAATAGGCTTCACGGTCGGGATTGGGTTCAGGTATCATTCGAATTCGCATCCGTTCAAGGGAGTCTCCATAATTGAAACTCTCTAAAAGAACTGCAATATCAAATTTGTGCGGAGAGAGTAAGGAGTATTCATAGATTAGCTCAGTAGAAATTTCATCCTGAGATAGGACACGGTCAATTTCTGTATCAATCTGAAAACATCCAATCCGCCAATCGAACCACATGTCGTGAAATAGTGCAATCAGTTGTTCTCCGATACCTTCAGGTTTCTCTTGTGTGATTGCTATATCAACAAGATCTAATAAACGCTCTTCCAAAAATTCTTGTGTTTTCCAGAAAATCCGATATGAAAAAATATGATGAAGAATAAAGAAACGGTCTATGATTATATTAGCCTTTTCTTCGGAAATGTCTGTGGTCTGTTGAAATTTTTTTACCCAGGATATATTCCAGTCTCGTAATTCACGAGCCATTGTACTTTTGGGTGTGTGGGGTATTTCGTCAAGGGAACCGTTATCTACACAGGGTTCCAATATATATGGAGCCATTTCCATCTGGAACTGCGCAGGATAATCAGCCCACATTATCAATGTTTGATCATGAATAGAATAAAGATGAAATTTGCTGAAATCCGTGAGCAAAACATAGCGAGAATGCTCATCAGAAAATTCTTCAAGTAGTAGCCGAGAGAGGGGACAAAAGTCAAGATTTCTATTTTTTATTTTTGAGGGTAAAGTAAGAAGATATTCGGGAACAATTACAATATAAATACCCTTTCCGTTTTCGGATGTTAGTTGAAAAGGTAGTGCACCTGTATTTTTGGTTGTTTCAGTTTCGGGGAGGGGTACGAAAGATTTCCAACCCAACCTGTGGAAAAAGTCTTCAATATATCTATATCTCTCTAACCCCTGTGATGTCTGTGCCCATTTCCACCATGATTCAGGAATCTGCAGAGATGTTCGATTATATATAACGCTCATAAAACATATTTCCCTTTCGGTATTTTCAGTTTATTATTTTCAATAATTCTCCAGATAAAATCTTCCCTGTTACCAAGTAAATCAACGGCTCCATGAAGAAAATTGATTAATTCAGGATTTTTTTGTTCCATCTTTTCTACAAATTCATTTGTGGTAAGAATAAATAAACGAATTCCTTCTATGGATTCGGGGAAAACATCGCCATTTGTTGTAACGACAATAACTTCATTCCTCTCTTGATTGAAAAATGAGAGACGAACGGATTTATTAGTATTAAGAATAGTCCGAACTCGGTCAATGGATGAACACACTTTTAGTACCAGAGATTGTAAAATTAAAACTAGTGGATGATTCTGGTCAATTTGATACCATGTTCTATTTCCTTCTTTCCACTGATAAATTAACCCAATTTGTGAAAGTCGTTCTAATTCTCTCTGTACAGCACGAAGAGGTAATTTCGTTGCACTTTCTACTTGACGCTGATAAAATATCCTTCCCAAATTTGTAAAAAGAACTAAAAAGACTTTTGTTCGAGCTTCAGAACCTAACAAAGCCTCTAATGTAGTTAAATCAACTAAATTTTTATTTTCTTCACTAATTATCGTTTGCATTCAATCATAAAACATATGTAGTTAATTACTATTGTTAATTGTTCTATCCAAATATATAATCAATATATCATAAAAAAATATCAATGTCAAATTATTTTTAATTAAATAATTAATATATTTAGTTATTAATTGATTTAAATTATTCTAATAACTAAATATTGTAGTTAAAATATAAATTTGTTGAATGCGTCAAAAATATATATATTTATTTAATACCGTTAATAAAATTAAATTCTTACAAATATAAACTATAAATGAAAAAATTAGTTTTGATCTTGTAGGAGAGAACAATAAATAATGAATATAGTAAAAAGTTTAATGAATTTATAAATAGAGTAGGATATGTTTTATAATTAAAAAAAGATTGGTAAGTTATTATGAATAATTTGATAAACATTCATGAATTAAAGAGTTTTTTACCAGAAAGGTCTGAGCATGACCATAAGGGTCGATTCGGACATCTTTTTGTTATTGCAGGTTCGCGGTATTATACAGGGGCGGCGAAACTTTCTGCTTGTGCCGGTATGCATTCGGGTGTGGGACTGGTAACATTAGGTGTTCCCTCGGTTGTGGTAGATGTGATCGCGAGTAATTTGATGGAGATTATTTTCTATCCATTTCCTTCGACTAAAGAGGGAACTTTTTCTGAAGAAGGGGCCGAAAAGGTAATTGAGATTTCCAGAGATAAGAATGCAGTATTGGTTGGGCCGGGATTAACTCAGAGTCCATCCACAGTGAATTTTGTAAAAAGGATCTTACCAAACATTGAGGTTCCCCTTATTATTGATGCAGATGCCTTGAATGCAATTAGTGATAGTCCGGGTATTTTGCGTATGTGTAATGGAACCCCTATTCTCACACCTCATCCCGGGGAAATGTCTCGCTTGATTAAGATCTCTACAAAGGAGATACAACAAGAGAGAGAACAATGTGCGATTGATTTTGCGAGACAGATGGGAGTGATTGTGGTTTTAAAGGGGCATCACACGGTTATAGCCAGCCCTGATGGAAAATACGCAGTGAATACAACAGGAGGACATGGTTTAGCGAAAGGTGGAACAGGAGATGTGCTTGCGGGACTTATAGCGGGTTTGGTAGCACAGGGAGTGTCTCCTTTTTATGCATGTCAGTTGGGTGTGTGGTTGCATGGGAGGGCTGGAGATTTGGCTGAGAAGACGTTGCATCCGCGGAGTATGACCGCAGTGGATTTGTTTGAATTTTTACATCTGGCATGGAGGGAATTGGAACCGTTACCGTATGATTAAACTCAGAGATATTGGTGAATTGTCTTTTATTAAAAAGGTTGAGGACCTTATTGGGAAGCCCTCGAAGAAGAATGTACTTGTTTCGATTGGAGATGATTGTGCGGTAGTGAAGGTGAGGGGAGGTTCTATTTTACTCATTTCATCGGATATGTCTGTGGAAAATGTGCATTTTCTTTCGGAGTGTTTTCCGCCAACAGCCATAGGTTGGAAGGCGATGGCTTCTGCCTGGAGTGATATTGCAAGTATGGGTGGTGAACCGCAGTGGGCGGTGGTTTCAATAGCACTTCCCGGTGATGTCTCGGTTCAAAGGGCGGAGACAATATTTAGGGGAATGGTAGAATCCACGAAATATGTTGGAGGGACTATTGTAGGGGGCGATACCACTTCTTCTTGTGATGATTGTATTGTTATTGATATTACAGTAATAGGGGGGGCCATACAAAGAAGGTTTATTACACGTTCAGGAGCCAAACCGGGTGATATTGTTGCAGTTACGGGGACATTAGGAAACTCTTCTGCGGGTTTATTGGCTTTGAAACAAAATTTGCCCTTACCGGAATTATGGCGTTCGCATTGGTATCCTATTCCACGGATAGAAGAAGGGAGATGGTTTTGTTCTAAAGGCTGTGTGAGTGCCATGATTGATATAAGTGACGGGTTGGTTATAGACGCGGGGCATATTGCGGAAATGTCCAAGATAGGGATTAATTTGTATAGGGAAAAGATTCCTGTTTCAGAAGAGTTAAAAAAGTTTTGTGATACTTATAATTTTGATATAACCAATTTCATATTAGGGGGTGGGGAGGAGTATCAATTGATTGTAACAATTCCCAAAAACAAATGGGAAAGGGTTCGTGAAAAGTTTAACCAAAAGTTTAAATGTTTAATTACAGAAATAGGTTATATAACAGATGAGTGGCAAGGTGTCCGAGTAGATGGGGTAAAACCCGCTATTGTAGGGTATGAACATTTTGCTAACTCTTAGATTTGTTCGATTTGTCTATAAAGTAGAGAACCGTTGTCGTCGAAGAAGAAAATAACTGCATTCCTTCCATCGTCTTCTAACCAACCGCCTGTATTATAAACCTTAATATTTTTTCGGTTTTTGAGTTGTTTGATAAAAATGTAATATTAAAATTGTTGTAGGTGGGAACATGAGTGTGTCCAAAGATGATTGCGTCAGGGGAAGGAAAATTAAAATATATAGATTTCTTTTCACTAACATCATAGAATCTATTAAATCTTTCTATTTTATAAGGGTCATTTTGAATGTTATGGTAGTAGTTCTTATAATTGCGTGTTTTTTCTATTCTTTCTGTGAAATACCTTACTATTCTATTTATTCTAAAAGTATTTATTCTTCCACTTTTTAAGTACCAGGGTAGTTTTATTGAATTTTTTAATTGAGAAAGTGCATGGGCAAGGATTCTTTCTAATTTCTCTGTTTTTTTCTTTTTTATTTCAGCCATAATATCGTAAAATGTTTCGTAAACATCTCCTCCCTGTCCAACTCCCGTACATATCATAGAGGTGAGGGGGATGTTGTTCTCTTCAAAATATTTAATGTCTGTGGAGTGAATGTTTTCAAAATTGTCTAAAAGTTCTGATAATAAGACCCAGGGCCTGTCAAGCATGTGTCCGTGAGTAATGATATAAGTATTTTCAGGTGTTTTTATATACAGATTTGGGTATACAATATTTATAGGTATTTTTTTTGTGTGTGTGATCCAAAAGTCCTTCTAAAAATAGGTCTCCATAGTGTTTCGTTTTTTCAACATATTCGACATCAGGTAAAAATAATTTTTTCTCCGAGTTCTTTGATAAATCTATTGATCCGGGTTGTGTCCTCTTAAACTTTCATGTGTCCTTATGGGCTTTGAGTTTTCGAATTACATTGACTTCCCACTCTATTGCATCCCATATATGTTTATCATGATTTCCGGGTACATAGATAATCTCTTCTGCAAGGTTCTCTTCTTGAATTTTTTGAAAGAATAATCGTGCTATCTTGTATGAATTTTCGAATGAACTTATGGAGAAATCTAAAATATCACCGTATAGAATTAAATACTCAGGTTTATAGTTCTTTAATCATTCAACAAACTTATAAAAAGCAGGAGGGAAAAGTTTCGTTTCTGGATTGGGTGCTAATGTGAAGTGGGATCTCCCAGGTGGATGTCGGATGTGATGGCTATTTTCATATCAATTTCCTTTTTTGCTTATGATAATAAATCGTCTCTTTTAATATAACTATTTTGAAGAAAGATGTTTTATTTTGTTATTAATTCTATTACAGTTTTGTAGACCTCATCAGGAGTAATCTTTCTTAAATGTTCCTGTGCCTGATGGAGGGGTATTTTTGTTGGGAAGGGAATGGGTCCTTTATATAATACTCGATAGTGGGGTCCTTTAGGAGCGTGTTGTTCTGGGTTGGTGCCACCAAATATACAGATTGCAGGTTGTTGTAATAACCATGCTAAATGCATCGGACCTGTATCGCCTGAGATAAAAATAGAAGCATTTGAGATTAAACTGGCTAAATGTTTGAGGGTAGGTAATTGAGGAGATACAAGGACAGGGTATTGCATTTGTTTTGTTATCTGTTTAATCGTATCAAGTTGTCCGGGACCCCATGTGAATAAGACTTCAAAACGGCCATCAGAGATTAGTAAGTCAGCAAGTTTGGCAAAGTTTTCATGAGGCCACTGTTTTTCAGGGCGTTCTACAGGCGGATGGATTAGGATTAATTTTTTGTTAGTTTCGAAGAGGGTCTGTAAGAGTTTTTGAACTTCCTCTTCTATTTCCGGAGGTATAATCATTCCCATCCAATCGTCGATTTTTTCTGCACCGATAGCATCTACAAGAATGAAATTTTCATCTACCCTTGTAAGGATTTGATCTTTTGGGAGAGAAATGCGGTGTGTTGAGAAGATATAACTCAATTCCTGAGCCCGAGGGGGCGCAAAGGAGATACGATAAGGGGCTTTGGAAATAAAAGATAAAAAACCACTTTTTAGAATTCCATGGAAGTCTAAAACAAGGTCGTAGTGGTTTTTTCGTATCAGTTTACAAATCTCAACAAAATATTTTATGGAGGTCCGTATATCCTTGCTTCGTTGAAATATGATGCACTGATTTATGGCGGGGTGTCCGGTAATTACATCGCTTGCTTTTTGTTCTACTACCCAATCAATTTGGGCATCGGGATAGGTAATGCGGACGGATTCCATGGCGGGAATGACGCGGATAACATCCCCAATAGCACTCAAACGGATAAAGAGAATTTTTCTTATGTTTTGTATAGGGTTCGGCATAAGGTTGTTTTTGTTTAATTTTAATGGATTGTAAGTGGTGGTTGCATTGTTTGGGCGGACGGGTCAGACGAGTCGGACTTTTATCCAGGTTCTAACAGGTCATCTATGTCGGTATAGTGAGATGCTCTGGCTACCGACAATACATGCACAGAAATAGCCCCACTCTTTTTTAATATGCGAGCACATTCTGTAACAGTGGTTGTTGTTGTAACAACATCATCAATTAGTAGTATTCTTTTCCCTTTTACTTCATCTGGACTTTTGACTTGAAAAGCATCTTTGATATTCTTCCGTCTTTCTTGAATGGAGAGAGCGGTTTGAGTCATTGTTGGGCGTATGCGGAGGAGTACCTCTGAAAGTTGCGCTCCTGTAAATGAGTCTTTGACTTGTTCTGCAAGTAACAGGGATTGGTTAAATCCTCTTCGTTTGAGACGGAACGGATGTAAGGGGACTGGAACTATCAAATCAAATTTCATATCTGCCATTTCTATTTCAATCCATTCGCGGAGTAATGTTCCTAATGGCTCTGCCATGAGGGTTTTCTTTCGAAATTTAAAGGTTATGATTGCTTCTTTAACGATACCTTTGTACCGGACGGGGCTTCGTATACAATCCACATAAGGATTGGGATGGGTTCTACAATCTTCACAGGGAAAGTTAGACCGTGTTCCAAAACCAATTGCTAATGGATGAGGAATACCGCAAAGGGAACAGAAAGGTCTTTCAATGCGAGGCAAAGTAGCCCAGCATGCCGGACAGTAATAAGGATTCTCCTCTGTAATTAAGCGATTGTCACAATGACAACAATAGGAAGGGAATAATATATTTTTCCATGCGAGTATCCAATCCGGGTCAAAACGGATTTGAGGAATATATTGCATTAACTTTTGTATGAACATTATTAAGATTTGGGAACAATGTAGAGTAATTTGTTTAGCACATTCGGGGTCAGTGAAATTATTAGTTTCCCATCTGACTCTGAATACTCAAAAGGTATTTTTTCTCCTACACTTCCCGGAGTTGGACCTTCTGCTATGATTTCAAGAGGCTTGTTTTCAGGAGATTTGAAGGGGATATAAATATTTCCGGTGCCATTCACAAAAATGGCTGCAATAGCCCCATTTTCTACATAGCAAATTTTGGGAACAGGTGCCCAGGCGATATAATGAACGGGGCTATCTGCAAAGATATAGGATTTCCCGTTAATAGTTATTTCTTTTGACCCTGAACCTGCAAAAGCCAGCAAGTGTCCTTCCGAAAAACGGAAAGCCATTGCTCGGTTTCCTTGATAAGAAACGGTATGTCCCCATACTTTGAAATCGGTTAATTCAATAGTATTGGGTTTTAAATTTAGTTCTTTTACCACTTGCTCATCTTTTTCGCGGTTTCTTGCGAAACCTCCTTCCCAGCATTCTTCGATGTCTTTATAGTGAGGGGCAACAGCAATGGTTCCATTCGGGAAGCGGGTAAACATATAAGGGTTGTTCCGTGATAGAAAATCGGGGTTGTCGTTATAATTTTCAAAAACACCGGAGGGAGGATAAGCGTTCATCGCTGATAAAATCTCAAAAAGCCACCGCGTTTCTTTCCCATGACTTGCACTCTGGTTATCTCTCGGTCGGAAACCCAAATATACTGCTTTCCCTTTGTTTACTTGTCTGTGTGTTCCGATAA
Source organism: uncultured bacterium (assembly GCA_937124615.1). GTDB lineage: Bacteria > Hydrogenedentota > Hydrogenedentia > Hydrogenedentales > Hydrogenedentaceae > Hydrogenedens. The sequence goes on along the minus strand of CAKZKR010000051.1, from coordinate 46,811 downwards.
CATGATTTTTGCATATGGCAATTGGAGTTGAATTCTCAAAGGATTGAATAGGGTAAATAAAATCTATTGGGAAATCTGTAAGTACCGTCATAGGAGATAGATGATCAAGTTGCTCTTTGAAATCTATATCCATCCCTACTGCAGAAAAGCCGTAGAATCTGGAAGGGAGGATTTTAATTCCCATTAGATTTTCCCATTTATCTAATATGTTATTCCCAGCAAAATCGTATATTGGAGGTGTCCCTATCCAGATTAAATTTCCACCACTGGCTACAAAATTAGTAATTTTATCTATGAAACCTTCGGGGGGGGTTGGTTCAAATAATGTTACGAGTGTTTTATAACTTCGATTTTTAATACGGCAAACTCCATTCTCAAAGGAACCCAATTCCATTAATTTTTCTGCGGTAATATAATTTCCATAACCGTATTGAATAGTTAGGCTTCCAAATCGTTCATCAAAAGCCACGAGGTCAATGGGATAGAGGAATAATACATCTGTATCTCGATGTTCAAAATATTCTACCATAGCAAATGGAAGCCACGGAGCATTACCATAAACATCACAAAGGGCTTGTCTGCGATCAGCAATTTCATGTGGCATACCCCAGTGAGCAGAATAGGAATTAGGTATATCGTTAATAACTCCTGTGGAGCATCCTAATGCTAATCCATAATAATTTCGGTCTAAGAATCCACCTTCTGCTGTGTCATTCCCATTACCGGTTAAGAAATCTCCCCACTTAAAATAATCATGACAGGCAGAACTTGCTTGATGTACTGTATTGGACCAGAGGAAATTTGAGGTGTACTCGTAAGCGTAGTTTACCTGTGGCAAACATTGTTCTGTTTTCCATAAATCACAAGAGGGACTTTCGGCCCATGTGGCATGAGCCCTTGATTCTAATTGATACCCAATCTTATGTTCTAAGTATTTCTTTGCTTGTGTGAAGAGGTCTACCACGCCGTTTTGCAAAAAACGATAATATTGTGCCCGGAACAAGGTAGTTTTAAGAATGCCTTCTATTCCGGGTAGCATAATATGTTGGACCGGTTCGTGTGCAAATAGGTCATCAGTAAAAACATCCTGCCCTTGAACAAAATAAATCATATAAGGAGCAAGGTCTGCGTATTGTTCACCATATCTTTGAGCGAAGGCTTTTTGAAATCCCAGGCTTACATATCTCAAAGCGAAAGAACCCAAATCGTGATGATTGTAATAGGCCCAATCTTGTTGAATATGCATTTCATCAGAGTAAAGGGCATTGATTTTAACGCCGGCGTTAAGGTATCTATCGCATAGAGATTTTAAATAAGGTAAAGCCTTTTCGCTGAAGTAGTCCATTTCTGGGGTTTTGTAATGAACCACTACCAGAACGCGATTTCCACGGGTTTTCTCTATAGCCCCTTCGCCATAGATGCGAATTCTGGTAGATAGAAAATCCCCATGTTTATTTTTCAAGGATGAATATTCTTCTATTTTCACCGTATCACTAATTTCCACCATTTGCTTTGGGTTTACTACACGGTATCGTCTACCATAAGAATTTTCATTGAAAGCGAAGACGCGGACTCCCGCAAATTCAATATCAACAGGACCTTTGTTGTTGGCCCACCGTTCCTGTTTCCATAGTTCAACACTGTATTTGCCTGTTTCCGGGTCTCGCAGTCCTTTACCAAAATGCATCCAGATACCACATTCGCTGGTCTCCTTCTTAAATTCTCCTCCTAATTCCAATGGGGTAAGAAAGCTTAACTCTAAACCTAATCCGTAGGACTGGGCAAATTGGCTAATTTTTGCTATTCGCTCGATATATTCCGTTTTATCAGGTGTCCATTCACGGGGTTTATCTTGTCCAGGACGATATTGTGCAAAAAAGTGGTCAAAAGCAATTGTAAGGGTTCGGATGCCTCTTGCCTGAGCATTTTCACATATTTTTCGTAAAGTAGTTATATTCGGTTCGCGGGTAAGGCTTATATTGATTTCCGCGTCGGGATTGCACAGAGTTTCTAATTCATCGTCCCGAACCAGGATAATCCCTGCCTTTGGTAATAAAAACCGCCACTGTCCCGGAAACCGAATCAAGGGGGTAGAATAATCCGGTTCCGGCACTTCTTCACCACTACTTAAAAATGTACTAATGGTTAGGAAACAAAATAATAAATAACAAAAGCCAATCCCTCGTTTCATAAAGCATTCCTTCTTTAATTATGTATTGATACGATAGAGAAAAAAATAACTTTAAAATATAAATTTTAGGATTTACATTATAATCCCTTAACCTTCTCAGAAAAAATTTTTTATAAATTTCTTTTAAAAAGCTTGACAAATGCTTTTTCGTTGTATTGTATAGTAAGTGGAAAAATTCCACATGTGAGTAAATAACACAAAGGACAGTGGACTGCTAAAAAGGATAGCATCATTATTGATTATATGTAGAATGAATTTATTAATTGAAGGTTATGCCGTTTTAGGAGATGGAATAATGAGAGATTAGGTATTTCATTATTTTTGGGTTTATATATCGTTGGGGGAGGTAGCAGTTTATTTATGATGTTAAGTGTTTTACATCGGTAGTATTTACTGGTTTTTATAGGATATTTGAATAGATAAGGTTGTTTTATATGAGAGTAGGGCTAAGATACTTATTTCATAATAGTTGGTTTTATTGAAGAAAAAAAGGTAGGGTTTGAAAGGAGAGGGACGGTTTGTTTTAATCTATGTAATTTGAAATATTGGGATAAATTATTTGTTGAAGTAATTAATGAGTTCGAGAAAAGTTTTTGGACATAAATTTTATGATTATTTGGATTTACTTATAGTTTTGTTTCGTGATGGTTAATTTTTGGATTAACAAGATTGGGGAGTCGTTTTTGGGATTATGGGCGAGAGGAGAAGAGTGCGGTTTTTGCGATATTCAGTGATGGTTTTGTGGGCACATAAGGGACAGTAAGTATGGCTTATTTGCTCGTTTTTTAATTGTTGGTGAGTGGGAATGATCCATCGGGCATCATGTCGAATTTTACCGCATACACAACATTGAACTATCATACTACATCCTTTCTTTATTTTGCTATACATTTACAAGCATATTTTGTGCCACAATTTTTTAGAAATGGGGATTTGATTTAAGGTGTTGAGAATCAATAGAGTATGGTCATATAATTTAAATGGAATGGCGTTTTTATCGGAAAAGAGTTCCTCTTTTTGGGTAAAATATACCTTTTTTATTTGTCTACCTATTGTAATATTGTCAATAGTTTATCGAGTTTAGTAAGTTTTTTGTCGAAAAGACAAATGGAATGATTGGTTATGATTGAAGTTCAAAAGTTAACAAAATATTATGGTTCGTTTTGTGCGTTGAAAGAGGTGTCTTTTTCTATTTGTGAGGGGGAGCGGGTTGGGCTGTTAGGTCCTAATGGAGCCGGGAAAAGCACTATGATGCGTATTCTTACGGGGTTTATGCCGGCAAGTTATGGGATAGCAAAGATTGGGAAATACGAGGTTCATGAGTATCCGTTGGAAGCAAAACGGTTAATTGGTTATTTGCCGGAGCGGGTTCCATTGTATGATGAAATGACCGTGAAGTCATTTCTGAAATTTGTAGCCGGGATAAAAGGATTGTCGTCAGGGGAATGGAAAAATGCAGTGGATGAGGTTGTTCACACTTGTGGTTTGGAGGAGGTATATAATCGAGTGGTGGGTGTGTTGTCGAAGGGGTATCGACAACGGTTAGGATTGGCTCAAGCGTTGGTTGGTTCTCCGCCGGTGATTATTCTAGATGAGCCTACGGTTGGGTTGGACCCTCAACAGGTTGTTGAAATTCGTGAATTGATAAAAAATTTTGGGGGGAAACATACAGTTCTTTTGAGCACACATATTTTGTCGGAAGTGTCGTTGTTGTGTTCGCGTGCTTTAATTCTGAATATGGGTAAGATTGCAGCCGAGATTACAATTGATCCTTCACGACCGTCGGGTGAGATTGAACAAGCATTTTTAAAGGCTATATCAAAAGAAGGAATAAGATAAAACAATGAAGTCTGTATTGACGATTGGGAAAAGAGAATTTATAAGTTTTTTTGTGACTCCTTCCGGCTATGTAATATTAGGATTGATTGCGTTGTTAACGGGAACAGCGTTTGTCTTATCATTTCTAACTTATGTACAGATTTCCCAATCTCCATCCCAGTTCGGATATTCATCTGTTCCTGATTTTGAGGAGACATTTTTAAGCCCATATTTTGTGTTTTGTGGTATTATGATAATGTTTTTATCACCTATTATTACTATGCGGTTGTTCTCAGAGGAGTACCACCGGGGGACGATGGAATTGCTTTTAACCTATCCGCTTCATGATAGGGATATTATTTTTGGAAAATTCTCCTCTGCGCTGACGGTTTTGTTATTCGCAGTTATTCTTATTGCCTTGAATGTTTTTTTGTTGCTTCCATTTACTGAGGTAGAATGGAGTGTTTTGTTATTTGGATTATGTTCTGTCTTTCTAATGGGAATGGCTGTGTTGAGTATAGGCTTATTTATTTCTTCACTAATAACTTATCCTATTACAGCGGGACTGGTAAGTTTTGGTGTTTATTTAATTATGTTTATTATTGGTAATGTAGCGGAAAAATTGCCTGCAGTGGCTCCACTTCCAAACACCTTCCCTTTACTATTAAAAAATGTTGTTGAAAAAATATATGGGTTATTTCGTGCTCTATTATTAGAATTACCGCTGGACAATCATGCGAAGAATATGGCTTTGGGTATATTGGAACCGAAAGATATTTCCTATTATTTACTTTGTACAGCATTCTTCATTTTTCTAACATTCCGTTCTTTGGAATCAAGGAACTGGAGAAAGTAGGAGTTGATATTGTTAGATGGAAAAGTATTTAAAAAAATATGCGGGTATCGTTTCGGTATTTAGTTTGCTTGTAGTATTAAATTATGTAGTATGGAAACAAGAAGTATTTAATATCTGGGTTTTGTTCTTTGGGGGGGTATTTTTTGTTTCAGGAATTGTGTGGTTGGTACTTATGTTTTGGAACATTGCTACAGAGTCCGGTTGGTCCGGGCATTCTGTGTCTGGATTGAATGCAGTTCTTTCAACATTGGCGTTTTTGGGTATTTGTATTGTTTTATATGCATTTGTTTTAAGGTGGGATGTATCTATTGACCTGACGCAGGAAGGTCGCCGAACTCTTTCTCCACAAATTGTCAAAATTTTACAATCCATGAACAAAGAGGTAAAGGTTTTGTGTTTCTTTATAAATGTGGATGAAGAATCTGTTGTAATTGCTCGGGATAAGACCCTTCGCTTTCTGGAACAGTGCAAAAAGTACACGCCATTTTTGAATGTGGAGGTTTTAGACCCGCAGATAGACCGGGCTCGTCTGGAGGCGTTGGAAATAACACATGCGTCTACTCAGGGTACTATTGTGTTGAAGTGTGGGAATCGACAACGTGTTATTATGTTGAGTGGTGCAAATCCGCGAATGGAAGAAAGAGAGTTTACTCAGGCATTAATTAGTGTATTAAAAGAAACCGAGACAAAGATAGGATATTTAACAGGACATAACGAGACCCCTGTTGATGACCCGAATCCAGGTGGGCTTTCCACAGTAAAAAAAATTATAGAAGGGGAATCTTATAAAATTGAACCTTTTCAGATAAGTATTGAACTTCCGGAGATACCTAAAGATTATGAAGTAGTAATAATTCACAACCCGAAGGGGGATTTAAATAGTGAAGAATTAAAGGCCCTATCTGATTTTATTAATGGGGGTGGACGGCTAATTGTTTTTTTTGAACCATGGATAAGTGTCCGTTTGGGAAGAAGTGGTGCAGAAAATTTGCGTCCCTGGTTAAAAGAACAGTTGGGGGTTGATGTTGGTTCGGATATTGTATTCACTGTCCAGAGAAAAAATCCATGGGAAATTGAATTGCGTTCGGATCCACAACCTTTTGAAAATATAGAAAAAGATTTCATGGATTTTCGTGGATCCATGCGGATTGACCATCCAATTACACAGCGAATGGACCAGCCTTTATTATGGAGGGCCGTTCGAACGGTTGACCCAGTGGAGAAGGTACCCGATAATTTACAGGTTTTCCCTTTACTACGAACGCTACCCGAGTTTTGGGCAGAAACCGATATTTCTCGTTTAGCAGAAGGTGGAACTGTAAAATATGAACCCGGTGAAAAAGAAGGTCCTCTTTATGTATCCGTCGCAGGGATACGAACAAAAGAACAGCCCGATGGAACAAAGAAGCGAAGTCGTTTTGTAATTGTGGGAGATGCGGATTTTATTACCAATGAGCGGATAAGTATTGGGGGACATATAAATTTTCTATTAAATAGTTTGGCATGGCTTACAGAACATGATGAATTAATAGCAATTCGTCCAAGTGCAAAAGAAGACAAGCCTATTGTCCTTTCAAGTTTACAGAGACGGTGGTTGGTTTGGTGTTCGGTTATGTTAACTCCGCAGATTGTTTTAATTGCAGGTATTCTTGTTTATTTTATAAGGAGGAAACGACAGTGAAATGGCGTAACACCTTTATCTTAATAGCCATTTTTATATGTCTTATTACTTTTTATTGTTTTTTAGATTGGAGAAAAGAAGAACAACGCATAACTCAAGAAGAGATAAAGAAAATTTTTTCTTTTGAACCTCAATCTGTTCGTGAAATTCATATCCAGCAGGCAGGTAAGGCACTATGTGTTGCTAAAAAAGATGCAGATGGTAAGTGGAACTTTGAAAAACCTTCTTCAGACATTCCAGCATTTCAGTTGATGTGGGAACGAGTTGCAAAAAATTTTTCTGAATTGAAGAATCAAAGGACATTGCTGGAAAAAGTAGAAGATAAAACTGCGTACGGTTTGCATAAGCCCAGTCTTATTGTAAAGGCCGTGGTTGATGGAATGAAAGAACCCGTGGAGTTAACATTCGGTTTTCCTGACCCAACAAACTCTTATCGTTACGCTACAATGGATGGGCAAACAGTTTTTTTAGTAGATGATAAACAATTTTTTGAGTTAAATCGTTCGCTGGAGGACTTACGATTCCGATTTTTAGTTGAAGAGCGGGAAATTCCATTAGTTCGCATTGAATATGCTCGAATATGGACAGAAGACGATGAAATGCAGGATACAAGTTATATTCCTAAAATTGGTGAAGAATCCACGGTAGTTATCATGGAGCGAAAGGATGAGAAATCTCCCTGGCAAATTATATCGCCGGGTAAAGGTCTTGCGGACCAGGAGGCCGTTAATGCTCTCGCTTCTGAGATACAATATGGGATAGGAAGGGACTTTATTGACAGTCCGGAGAGTTTATCGGATTATGGATTAGACCCTCCAAGATGTCGATTAACATATTTTGATGCGAAAAACAGGAAACCTCAAACTGTGTTTCTGGGAGGGATGCAAACTGCGGGGCAAAGTATCCAAGAAAAAGATAAGGAAAAAAGGAAACGGTTAAAGTTATCGGAGTGCACAGGACTATTTGCTAAGTTGTCCGGTCAAAATTCTGTTTTTTTGTTAGACCCCCAATTTTTACAATTGTTACCTCGCTCTCCGGAAAGTTTTAGAAATCGAAAAATTTTTATAAATGAACTGGCTAATGTTAATAAGATTGAGAGAATCGATGAAGCTCAATCTGTTTTTATTCTTGAGAAAACAAAAGAGAAAGGATGGGTAATGTCCCAACCCCCATTAGATGATGTTGATGTAATGAGTATTAATAATTATCTTGGTAAGTTAAAAAGTGTGGAGATACAGAGTTTTCCAGGAGGGACATGGGAAGAGCGTGGATTAAATAATTCAAAAAATATATTGCGGTTTACTATGGAAGATGGGGGAACTTTAGAGATTCGATATATCCCTGTACCGGATGATCATTTGCATTCATATATTAATTGTGATACGGGCGAAGTTGGGATTATATCAAATGATGTGATTTCACAGATTTGGGTTCGTCCGGAAAATTTTCGAAGTTTACTTTTGTATAGATTTTCTCCATCAGATGTACAGGAAATTGATATAACAAAGGATTCAAATACTTTTGTGTTTTATCAATCGGATGGGCAGTGGACCGTTAAACAGCCAGGAAACAAAACACTAACAAATCAAGGGGATTTGCTTCGTTTGCTCCGGTATATGTCCACATTAACTGCTGGTGATGTAAGCAATCAAAAAGAAGATGAAGCAAAAGTTGCGAATGCTATTTTGACAATTGCTATTAAACTTGTAGACCCAAAACAAACTCAAAATAGTATGGTGGGAGCATTATCTATAGGTTCGGTAAATGACGCTGATTCTCGCTATCGCTGGGCAAAGAAAGAGGGGAAACAGGGGGTGTATCTGGTAAAACAGGAATTGGTTGACCTTGTTTATGATATGTTGAAATCTGTCAGTGATACCCGTAATACTCAATGAAATAGGTGGATATTTTAATGATTGAATTGGGGTTCATTAGAGAGGATTTCTCTTGACAAATAAGTGTTAAATGTGCTGTAAGATAAATTTATTCAAAAAAGTAGAATAAAAAAGAAAAAATAATTTGAAAATGAAATAAATTGTTGACATAATTATAAAAGTTTATTATAATTTATGTAATAAAAAACTGTATATTGTATATTGGTTAATAATTAATGGTAAACTATTAGCAAGAAATAATTTCAGGAAAGGAAAAGAATAAAAGTTACAAATACATTTTATGTGTGTGATAATATCTTAATTAAAATTTGTAGGAGGATAGATATTCTATCTACAAAAAGAATATATTAAATTAAAATGATTTGGATAACTGGTATGAAATAAAAAAATAGAAGGAGCAAATTGCCGTGAAACGAATAAATAAACCTTATTTGGCGTTTCAATCCCTTATAATTGTGGGCTGTGTATTTTTATTAGGTGTTAATTCTTATTTTTCAGGTAACGAGAACAGGATAAAAAGTGAGGGACAGAAAGTAGTTCCTAACGGTGTTTCCAATAACAATGATTCCACAATTTCCGGGTTAACGAAACAGAAGAATAATATACAAATTGCTTCATCTGCTCCGACAAATGCGATTCTGGGGATACTACCTTCTTTTGTTTCCGGGCAGATTGTTAACCTTGTTTATCCAACATGCAACCAGTTTTCAACACTCAATTTTATTGCTAACCCTACGGATGGTCCTGCTCCTTTAACGGTCAGTTTTAGGCTTATATATAACCTTTCGGGTTTTGGTCCGAATGATATGCCTAATATAAAAAATATTACATGGTATATTAGTTCTCCAGCAGGAGGAACACCCGGGAGTACGGGTTTTCAGTGGCAATATCAGGTAGAACAACAATACGACCCTCGTGTAACCCCTGACCAGCAGGTTTTTACTATTGGTGGTCAAAATACCCAGTATTTTCAAACACAGGGTAGATATACAATAGGAATGCGAATTCGAGTTGAAGACCCGATTACAGGAGATTTTCGATATTGTCCTACCCAACCTCTTTACAAAGAAGATTATATAGTGGTTCGTCAGGAAAGCCAAATCCCTCAAGCATCTTTTGAGGCAAAAGATTTAATAACAAATGGACAGGGACTTCTCCCCTTAAATGATTGGGTTCCTTTATTTGCCTTTACCATGAAGTACAATCCGGATCAACCCGCATTTCGAACATTAACGCAGTTAAATTATCAACTATACAGTGATAATAATTCTCTAACACCCGAGGACATCCTTGAATTTGGTTTATTTGTTGATTCAGGTCCAGAAGGGAAACCGGATCAGGTGTTGGATTTTGACTATGATGGTAGATTCGTTTATATAACGGGGACCCCAAATGCTTTTCGTATTGCCCCTGGTACACCCATGCTTACATGGGATAGATATGGTTTCCCTTATGAGATGCCCATAGGTCCTAATTCATATTCGAGAGACTTAAATTATAATCTTAATTTTACGATGAATCCCCAAAGTTCAATGTATGATCCCACCGACCCCTTTGCAGCAGTAAACCCTAGAAATATCCCCCCTACGGAGTTATTCCCGTTTGTAAAAGTGAGAAATTTAGACCCCGATACAAGCTCGAATGGTGGTGTAGATACAAGCGAAGGAATACTGAAACAGTGGGTAACAACAGGACCGGATCCGGGGATCGGTTACATTGTTGCAGTTCGGCTGACATACAATTGGAAAAATGGGAATAATATGGCTTTAAGATTGAACATGGCTCGAATGCAACCTTATACAGGTCCAGTCCTATCTTCAATCCTGAGTAATATTCCTTTCCCTTTTTGGAATTATGGGGTTGGGGCATTTTTGACACAGAGTAATGGAGATCCCTTAGATTCTTATAGCCCCAATTTTTATCAGGGTGATATCTTAAATGATGAAAATTTTTATGAAGCACATTTTAATGTATATGACTTGACAGGAGACACTATTTTTGGTTATCGCCCGGGTGAAGATGCGAATCTTTCCAGTTGGCCCTTTTTTATGTACACACCCGTAGCAGAACACTCGAGACCACGATGGGATATTTCTAATACATTTATTGAAGCAGTAACAGGCGAGATTATGGACTTACGACATATCTGGCCCATAGATGCATGGATACCGGTAATAGGTATTAATGCTCATGGTGAATCCACAGCCCAAATTTGGGAAGTAAATCTTATCTTAACGGATATAGGTGGAGACCCGTTTGGCCCTCCGGGGAACGGAGGCTTTAATCCTAATTATGCTCTCGAACCTATAACAACCGCTTCAAGAGGCTCCTGTAGTGCAGCGGTCCAGAATGATTTTTCATTTAATGGAGCGTGGCTTTATCACGATTCGGATTCAGAAGAGGGGAATGGCAAATTTGATTTTCCAACACCTCTTGATAGTTCGGGAAGTAGTTATGGCATTTCTTTTACAGATTGTCCCATGTATCCCGCAAGAAAAGACCAAGGAGGTTCTGTGGAGACAACAATATCATGGGAGTATGAACCCTTCCCTCCAGGGGGAGGTGACCCATGGTGGAAGATTCGGTTACGGTTTTCAGGTGGTAGAAGAAGATGTCCTGATGCAACTCCTACGGGATATTTTCATTCTATAGCAGATTATTATGAACCGGGTAGAGTTGATACTGCTATTGAAAAACCAGATTATTACATTGTATTAAGAACGAACAGTGGTAGGAAAGATTTATCAGGGAAGACATCGGGTCCAGGGGGACTTTTTGGTGGAGATTTTCGTGCGTTTATAGAGCCGAGGCGGTGGAATCCTCGCGATGGAGGACATTGGGATGGGGGTATTTGGTCCTCTAACATGAACCTTGATAGGAGTAAAAAATATGTTCAGGATACGGAATGGATAGATGAAGTATATCCATCGGGTTCTACATCAGAAATTAATCGTAGAGTGAATAGACCCTGGTGGACGGAACGCTCTCATACGCAGGATAATACAAAACCTCAGAGAATAGGCTTTGAAATTCATGACCTTGTATTAACATATAGTACAGATAATACCTTCGGTAGAGAAACATATATTCATCCAACACAACCGATTCCAATATCCAATCATGTAGTTGATATTGTTAATTATGCTTTTTATGATTGGAGGGGAAATAATGGTATATCCAACCTAAGTTTGTGGTCCGATCCCCCTTTGAGCTTAGGATTGGGGATCGATGTTTTCGGTATTTTTAATCAAAGATTTTTATTAGGATTAGCCCCTCCTTCCGATTTAATTCTTGACCCGACTACAAATCCATTATTAAATTCCAATACTGCTGTTGGTTATCTATTTAACCCAGGTCTTTTGCCTGATATCTCAGAAGTGATTTATTGGACAGGAACATCAATACCGAATTTAGATGAATTAACATCATTCCAGTATGCTTTTGAGACAGTCCCCTTTGAACCTACTTTTGATGACCCATTGATACCTCGTTCCTTAACACCAAGAAGCACAGCGTATCCAAAGCCATTTATTCAACCAACTTTACCCGATTATTATACATGGCCTGTGAGACTTAACCTTACTAACTTTGGTTCGAGATGTATTGTTTATGCGGATGAGGGGAGTTTAACGAATAACCTTGAGTATTATCATTTTGACCCAAATGAAGACCCTAATGTTATTGAGACGTGGCAAGGGGTATGGGCTGGTTATGAAGATGATATTTATTATGCGGAATTATTAGATGGTAATTTTGCCGGGGTTGATTTGTCAGGCTGGTGGTTTATTGATAATAACGGAGGAAGATATTATATTAAGAGTAACAATGGGAATGTTTTGGAACTTGAAAATGGACATTCATCTTATGTTTCTGCATATATGAACAATGGAAATAAATTAGTTGTTTCACAATATCCTTATGGTGTTAAGGGAGGTCGGGCCAATGCGGTAGAGCGGGGACCATGGTTAATAACCAAAGATGTAATGGCTCGAAATCGTTATCCGCAAATGGCAGATTGGCCTGTAGGCTGGGGAAACAATACAGTAAGTTCAGGGCCTAATGGCGAATCCCGTTCCGCAAGAATTTTAAGGCAAAAGGTAGAGTATAAATCTCAGCCTGTAGCAATATTAGGTTTGAATCTATCAGGTGCTGATGACCCAGTGGTGAATCGAACAGGACCTGTGGCTTTGAATAGTATATATGTGGCATTCTGGGGTCCGGAATTTGACCCATCTGATTTAACTCCATTGGATAGTACGGGGGGAACATTGCCATCATCAGGGGTTCTACTATATGAGGACACCAATAATGACGGTGTCTTTACAGGACCTATCTTTTTAGATACCGTGTCGGTTCCTGTTTTTTCGGATAGGATCGTTCCTTTAGTTCCTGGATCCTTAGAGTGGGGGATTAGACCTGAGCCTGTGGATTTAGATGGAGATAATATTCCGGATGATTTGAGTGGTGATGGAATTGTGACGGATGGTAGTGTTGATTTATCAGATCCGGAAAGACCCCAATTAAATTCTGCTCAGAAAAAAGAATGGGATGGACTAAAAGATCTTGCCTGGGTATTAAAATTAACACCTGTTCAACCATGGACAATCCCTCAATCGGATATCCGTTCCGGAAGTCCCAATCCACCAACAAGTGCGAAGAGTTTAGAAACTAATAATGATAATGCTTTGTTCCCACTACCCTTAGAAATTGTTAAAGATATTAAAGAGACAGAAAAATTGGAATTTTCTACAAAGAAATCCTTACTTTTGGATATATCTGCCTCTGAGTACAACGATGAAGGGCTTGCAAGTGTGGTTCCTATGGAGAAGAGTGCAAAGGCACTTACAGCAGGAGGACACCGTGGTGATGATTTGTTTGTTGTGATTAGAACATCTGATACGGTAAGCGCATTTGAAGAGTTCCGTTGTGTGGTTCCTGCACGGTTACCCGATAGAACTCCTACTGCGGCCCAATTTGCGGGGGTTTGTTTTTCTCAAGGTGGGATAACCTCCCGGGGTGCTGTATTTAAGACCAATCCAGAAGAAGGAGGATTACAAGACTTTTATGGCCACGATATGTTACAAGTGAGTGTTCCTGCGAGAGTCGTTGATTTGACAGATGCTTTACTTCCCCCTTCAACCAGTGGAATTACTACTCCTGTTATTATTCCCGGAGGACAACCTATAGCTATTTTAGGTATTGATACAGCAATAAATCGTGTAGAGAACCTAATTGCTTACGGTAATGGAACTGGAGCATTGTCGAGTAATAAAGCATTTACTCCGGATGCAAGAGATATTATAATTCCTCAAACAAGTTTGAAAGGTTTTTATTCAAGTGGTGCATGGACGCAGAATGTGATAGGTATGTGGTTAGTCGCTTATGGTCTGGCAGACCAGGATGTGAATAAACGGGTAGAGGCTTTTGAAATTACAGGTATTCAAGGAAGAACATTAAAATTGAGAGCAGGAACTCCAAAGAATGGAAGTCCCTGGTATGTGGTTAAGGACCCCACTTTCCTGGAGCAGGTAATCGTTGAATTTTATAATTCAAATACACAAACTACGGTTCGAGGTTTTGACCCTTATAATGATTTACTACCTCTGGATGAAGAAGACCCTGCCAATGGTAAAGTTAGTGGTGTTTCTATCTGGCGAGATAATGATTGGGATTCTCGCAATACAAATGGGGTTTTCGATCCACCTGTGATAAATAGCAATGGAACTGTGGACTATATTGACTTACCATTACGGTTAGATAGTACTCCGGTATGGTATTCCCGTCCTGGAGATCCCCGCTATCAGGTGAGATTTGTGTTCTCCTCGCCCGGAACAGATAACAGTATTGGTCGGGACCCAACACAGGGAGGGTCGCCTTATATATCTCAGCCTTATCTTCGTCAGCCTATCCCTGTGTGTTTTGGTGATTGTCCCAGTGAAAATGGATATGGCCCAGACTTTTTTGTTGTTATAAGAACTTCCTCTGCAATAAGTCCAGGAGATTCTTTCCAGGCAGCAATAGTTTCATTCGGAGGAGATACACCCACAGAACCTGACCCGGATAATTTTATTCGTGTTTACCCGGGTTCAGGAGATTATAACGATGGATTGTTCTACTTGTATTCAGAGTTCCCTTGGGGAAATCGTGCTTTAGGATTTATTAGTTTCTTTAAGGAACCGCTTATCTATCGGTATTGGGCATATAACGATAGACTTCGGAAATGGACGGCTCGTGCAGAAGTCGATACAAGCCAGGCTCAGTCAGACCGATTGGGATTGAATTGGGTTCGCACGAATCCTGTTGCTTCAGGAAGAACAAAGACAATAGTTGCGCTCCAGGTTCCAACTGTTGATTTTACCGTAGATAGGCAAAGACAACTCCCGGGAGCCCAAATTAAATTTACTCTGCTTCCAGGTAGTGGAATAACCGTTTCAACAGTTCAATGGGATTTCGGTGATGGTGCGCAATCAACTGATAGGAATCCTACCCATACATATTCGCAAGCGGGAACATATACGGTAAGTGTTGTAATAAAAGATAAAAATGGACTGAGTGCATCAAAAATAAAGAGAGATTATATTGAGATATTAAGTGCTCCGTTTGTTAGTTTTTCTGCTCAGCCCACTTCAGGATATATTACACCCGATGCAATGGGGGAAAAAGACCCCGGCTTGGATGTTCAGTTTAGAGATATGTCAGTTGGGACCGATGTGTGGAAGGCAATTGCGTGGTCATGGAGTTTTGGTGACAATGTCCCGGCAGTAGAGGCCAATCAACGGAACCCGATACATAGATATAAAAAAGAAGGATTCTATTCCGTTACTCTTGAAGTTACATTTAAGAATATAAATACTAACGAAACGATGAAATTATGCTATCTGATACCTAATTATATAACCGTAGGTCCTTGTATTGGTTGTCCATCAACAACAGAAGGAGAAGGACAAGGTGAGGGAGCGACAGAAGGTGAAGGACAGGAAGAGCCCAGTGCAACTTTTTCTGTGCAATCTATTATTAAAGATAGAGAGTCGCTTCTTCCTTTAACAGATTGGGTTCCCTTGTTTAACTTTACAATGGGTTATGATGCAGAGAATCCTGCTCCACGAGTTTTAAAGACATTAACTTACAGAATTCGTGCTGATAAAAGAAGTTATGGAGAACTTAATTATGGGAATCAAGGCGGACCAAATATATCCGATCTTTTAGAGTTCGCCTTATTTAAAGAAACCTATTCAAGGAAAGAAGAATACAATAATCAGTTAGATCCAAATTATGATCAGTTGTTATACAAATGGAATTCAGATGGGACGCCGTTAGCGCAGATTCTAACTCAAAACCCATATTCTCCCGATGGTCTTACCTATCGATTAAATTTCATTGGAAGTGGGACACCAGATAAGCCTGACTATCCTGTGGTAACCGCACCCAATCAAGACGAAGGATTTGAAGGGAATTCTTATATCGTTGCGGTTAGAACATCCGCTACTTGGCGGAGTCAAATAACTATGGCTTGTGATGTACTTCGTGCGGAAATGGTAAAACTGAATGGTATCTTTCCCCGAAATACGGATGGAGACCCTATTGATGAATATGACCCGAATTTCTACGATGCGGATGATCCAGCAAAAATGATTTCGGATACGGCCTATTCTGCAAGTTTTACTGTGTGGGACTTGAATGGGCTTATAAATCCAGAACAATGGTTGCAAAGTGCCTTTGATGCATGGAATTATCCGACAAGGTTATATACACCTCTTGCGGAACATACACGACCTAAGTGGTCAAAATTTGACCAGCTATTGTATATGTATGCAGGAGAATTAATGTCATTCCGTCGATTGGTTGCTATGGATACATGGAAGCCTGTTATAGGTATAAATGTGCATTCAACAAAATCCGTGCATGCAGATGGTTATGACCCATTAGTTGGACCCCGAATTACAGCGGAAAGGAGAATATGGCCGCAACTGCGTGAAGTTAATGTGATATTTACAGATATTGGAGCAGACCCCTATGGTCCACCCGGGAACGGAGGTTTCGATCCGAGGGATGCTTTAGATAAAGTATCCACGCAGATAAATATTCCCCTTATAGACAGCGATCAGATTCTTTTCCAGGATATTGTATTTAATGGAGTCTGGGTGTGGCATGATACGAATAATAACGGTAAATTTGATCCGCCTACACCTCTTACAAATGGTCAGGGAGTTCAATTAAATGGTGATTACCCATTATTACCGGAAACTGTACTTGGCATTAATCTTTTGGAAGGGTTTATCCTGCCAACAGGTCAATTATTAAATTGGGAATATATTCCATTCCCACCGGGAGGAGGAGATCCTTGGTGGAAAATAAATCTTCGGTTCTTCTATGGAAGGAGAAGATATGTTACTCCGGCTGATAGTGATGTTGATGGCCATGTTGAACCCGTACCGGATAATTATGTGTCTGTTGCTACAGGGAGTGAGTATGCCAATGACTATTTTGTTGTGATAAGAACTGATAGTGGTTTTAAGGATGTTTCTCAGACGATCCCCGATGGGAGTGGCGTAATGATGGGGGCGGATTTCAAAGTATTTATTGAACCCCGAAGGGTTGATAATAATGGAAAACCAACTGGAGGTATTTATGTAGATTCACAGATTCCTCCATTAGGAGGTGTCATGGATGGTGGAGGTCCTCCATGGCAATCTGACCCGAGATGGGGCGGACAAGAACCATGGTGGAATCAAAGAACTGTAAATGATAAGTCGACAAAACCTATGAAGGTAGGTTTGGATGTACATGATCTGGTCTTAACATATACATCTGATTCTCCCTATAAATTTGAGTCTGATATATTCTTTGGTGCCGGTTCATTAAACTTAGGGAATTGTTTGGGTTATTCTGTTGGATTGTCTGATTATCCGAAAGATTTTGATAAATGGATGGATCCGGAAGGAAAGATAAGAACACAATTTTTAAATTTACATTCGGTAGGTGTAACAAGATTTCGGGAATTTGGTGGTTTTAACTACTCGATAACAGATAAAAATACCTTCACGGTGAGTTACGATTATACGCATAGTAGGGGGCAATATGCTTATGAGACAGTTCCGTTTGACCATGTAAATATTTTGGGACCGGATACTCGCTCCTCTGCATATGTGAATCCAATAGACCAGCCGGTACTTCCTAGTTATACGACATGGTCACGGAATATTGGGCCCAATGAGTATCCAAGAGCAAGCCAGTGGGCTCCTGAATTTAACCGAGCTAGACTGTTAACACAAAAAACAGATATAAATTCAGAACATACTGCTATGTTGGGTATCAATCTGGTAGGTTCTGGTGATTATCTTGTTAATAATGAAGGTCAGGAATCCCCATCTGTCGCAAAAATTGTAGTTGCCTTTTGGGGACCGGATTTCTCCCCAGATATTTTTATGCCATTAGACCCTGATGGTAAAAATTACGATTCGGGTGTTTTACTTTGGGAAGATACAGACCAAAATGGTATTTTCTTTGAGCCGAAATTATTGGCGACATATTGGGATTTACCTATGCCAAATATTGGGGATAAACCTATTCCATTAAATAATTTGCAATGGGGTTCTCGACCAGAACCTATTGATATTGATGGAGATGGTTTGCCGGATGATATGGATGGTAATGGTTTGGTTGACCAGCGTGATTATGGATGGGTTCTTACAATGTACCCGAAAGAAAAATGGACATTGCCTACAGACGATTTTATGGCTTTTCTTTTTGGGACTCCACCAGTTGAATGCGGAAATATTGATTTTAGTGATATTAGTTTTGATAAGAGTTTGAAAGAAGAATCAGAAGAGCAATCAGCCCTATCTAATTTGTTGTTGGAAAAACAGTTAACGGGAGTAAAGGGAAATAATCCTGGAGATGATTTATTTATCACAATTCGTTTAAATGACAAAGGAAAACGGTTCCAATCATTCCGAGCCATTATTCCTGCAACATTGCCGGGTAGGAGTGATTCTGAGAAGAAGGCAGGTATCCAGTTCTTCCCACAGATTAATACCAGTTCTACCGCATACATTAAATCAAGTCCTGAAGAGGACCCCGTACAGGATTTCTATGGGAATGATATGCTTGAGTTGAACATACCTGTTCAGATATATGATTTTACTAGTCAGCAACAGGCAATAGTCCCGGGAGGTCCTTCCTTTGCTGTTATGGGCTTTGATATTTCAACCAATAGACCGGAAGACAGTATATATCAAGGGACCGATGGTATTGGTTCGGAAAAGACATTTACAGTATCCGGTGTTTCTTTTGAACCCAACTCACTAATTGGAGATTTCTTAATAGATTCTGCTTTCGAGTCTTATGAGATTATTGGAAATACCACAAATCAGGTGTCTTTATTAAGTGGGACTCCACGCAATGGCTCCTGGAGAATTGAACGGAATCCCAGTTTCTTAGAAGAGGTTACATTAGAATTTTATGATGAAGGGACCAATGCAAACTTTAATCCACTAAATGACTTATTACCGCTTAATATTGATCCACAGATTAGTGGTATTGCTCTGTATCGTGATAATGATGCAGACCCGAGAAATAGGAATGGTATGTTTGATGCGGATATAGACATTCCTATAACCTTAGATGCTTCGCCTTATTATATTGGACAAACAGGTGAAGCCACACAGGTGAAGTTTGTTTTCTCATCTCCAGGCACAGATAATGTTCCTATCCCTCAAGAACAACAATCGCGTAAGCGTCAATGGGTACCTACATCTTTCGGTACAAATAATAAGAATCCTTTCTATGGGCCGGATTTCTTTGTTGTATTACGAGCCTCCGATAAAATGAAGACAGGTGTAAACTTTAGAATTGGTATTGTAAACTGGGGTCCTAATACCCCAACAGAACCGGACCCTGATACCTGGGCACGGCTTACAGGCGAACAGAGGAATGATTTTAGAAAATTCCGTGAATTCCCATGGGGAGTTAGGGGACTTGGTTTTATAACCTATTTCAAGGAATCTCCGGTTCGGTATTACATGGATGGCAAAAAAGCAGGCACCAAGAAAGACAATTCAGGTTTAAATTGGCTTCGTTCCCATTGCACTAAAAAACGGAGAACCGGTGTGATTAGTTCCGTTAAGAAAACCATTGCTCCCTCTTCACTGGTAATAGATTCGGCATCTATATCTGAATTGCCTGTACAAACGCTTGAAGGTCAGGAGATAACATTAGTAATATACGGAAGAAACTTTGGTAGTAATCCTATTGTTCGTTTGTCGGGGTACCAGGTTCGGGTTATTCAAGCAACAGATACTGCAATAACAATAGCCATTAGTACAATGCCGGGAGTAGTGCCTATAGAACCTATTGTATTATTAGTAAGGAATACATCTACGGGTGATGAATCATCACGAACAGATTTATTTACACTTACAACAAAACCTATAGGAAGGATTCCCGTTATTAACTCGGTTAATCCCAATAAAGGAACTTCAAAAGAATTTCCAGTAACGATCAATGGGGCGAATTTCTCTACAGTCGAGAATATTGCTGTGTATTTTGCAGAAACGCTTATGCCCGTCCAATCCGTATCAAGTGATGGTACTTCTATTTTGGTAACCTTCCCATTAGGAGGGATTCCAACAGTTGGGTCGCTAAATGTTACAGTGAAAAACTTAGACCAGAGTACAGAAAAAACACTTGTCAACGGATTTGAATATGTAAACGAGGCACAAAAACAGAAAAAACGTTTCTATATGTTTGGATGTGGTGAGAGACAATCTGGACTACAAACGGGTTGTATGACTTATATTTTCGATATAGGTCTGGTAATGGTTGTCTTGTATAGTCTCCTTTCTATAAGAAAGAAGCAAACAACATAAGGAGATAAAATTATAAATGGAAAACAAGATTGATAATTCCGGACGAAAGAAAGGAGTTCGGACCGTGAAAAAACAATTATTATTTTTATATTTAATAACTCTGACTTTATCTGTTTGTCAACTGAATAGTTACGCATTTTTCCCATCAGGTGGATTTGATGCGTTTAATGTTCTACGCTTGGCGAGATGGCCCTTTTATGAATTCGACACGAATAACGATGGAAGTATAACCACAGGTGAAGGTGTCGGTATTTACATAGAAAGAGGGAAAAGAGGATTTACAGATGATGAAATAGAAAAAATAAAAAATGCCTTGAAAGTCTGGGAGGAAGTACCTACTTCTTATGCTTGTTTCCGTATTTTAGGGTACTATGAGGACCCTATTTCACTAACAACCCCTGATACACTTCCAACTATCTCTTTGTATGTTACAGAGGCAGATGATACAGGAGAAGATGTAGAGCCCGATTTAGAAACAGTTGATGTAGGTGGAGGAATATTAGCAGTAACACTAACGCTATTTACTGTTACAGATACTGTTTATGAACATAATGGACAAATATATCCCATTTCCGCAGGCACCATTATTGACCGTGACATTGTAGTGTCAGCAACGGCTCACCGATATAATTCAGAATCAGGAGATGAACCGTTAGCAGACCTTACGGGAACGCTTGTTCATGAATTGGGACATTTTCTTGGTTTAGACCATACGCCCTTGAATAATTTAAGGGCTGTTTATTTGAATCAGGAAGATGAATTACCCTCATACCTGATAGAAAATCCAATAGTATGGATGACAATGCCTAACGGTGTTCCTCAGTATATTGGTGCTACACCGACCATGTTTCCTATCTACTTTGAAGTAGAGTTACCGAATGGTCAAAGGGAAGATGGAGGAAAGGACCTTGCCCCAGATGATATTTCGGGTATTTCATGGCTTTATCCTCGAGGGGCCCAAGAGAACTTCTTCGATATAAAACATGAAGCCAGAAGTAGAACAAGAAGGGGGTCCGGGCTCCCATCCGTTCCACTTCCGGGGGGGCATGTTGTAGCATGGGCAGATGTGGATAACAATTCCAGTACACCTCGAGTTCCCTTGTTTAGTACACTCGTTGGTTTATATGAACCGCTTATTAATAAACAACTTCAAGGGAAATTTAATCTAATTGGATTGTGGAAAGTGATGGAGATTCCGGGTAAAGATGGAGAACTGTTTACACCTTCATATACATTAACATTGAATCCATTAAACGGAACAGGATTGGACCGTCAGGCTCCTCAAGGAATCCCTCCCTCCGATGTAGATAGCATTCAAGGTCCTAATAGTTATTCTGTAACTACTCGTGCTGATTCAGATTATCAGACATCTTTTATGTCTGAAGTGTTCCATGAGGTTGAGAATGTTCTGGATGTAAGTAGTAAAGACGCAGGGACAGGATTAGTATGGAGTTTTACAAAAAATGTGGTGGTAAGTAATACAACAGGAAAGACACTACCACAAATGAGGACTCATTTAAAACCTATGTTTGGTGACCCAAATGATGTATGCCCAATGAATATTATTGAGGTTCCAACAGGAGGCGGTACAGATACTACGACCACAGGAACATTGGGTTCCATTTCGTTATTACAAGATCTAAGGCAGTTTAGAGACAGTTATCTTATGAATTCAGGTGTTGGTCTTGCCTTGATAGATATTTATTACACAATGGCACCTTTGATTTCAAGAGTAATAATAAGGTCCGAGGTTATGAGACAATTTTTTGCAAAAACTGTTTATAGTTTTGCCTGGTTCATTAAGAATGATATTTGGAAATACTTTTTGGGATTTATAATTCTCTTGTCTGTATGGAGGGCTATTAAGAAAATGCGACTTGTTAAAATAAAGAAAAAAACAACAATAATATCTGTTCTTCTTGTAATATCTATATTTGGACTTGTATCTAAGGCCCATTCGAGAATCGCTTACTTAAACACAGATGAACTTGTTGCAGAATCAGATGCCGTAGTAAATGGTGAAGTTATGGCAATAAACAGTTATATGACAAAGAATATGCGAATATATACGGATATTGAAGTAAAGGTTCGTGATACTTTAAAAGGTCCTATAAATGAAAATGGCACGGTGGTTTTTACTATTCCCGGAGGAAGAGTAAATGGTTATGCTATGATTTGTTCTGAGATGCCAGATTTTAAAGTTGGAGACAAAGCAATTCTTTATTTGAGATATTTATCTAAGAGTAGCAAATGGACTCTGTACGCAGGGACAAGAAGTGTCACAGTAATTACCGAAGATACACAAACAGGGAAACAATATGTGAAACCTTATAGTGAATATGACAGTATTTACTATAGCAAAGACAAAAGTGCAATCCAGGCAAAATCTTCTACCAATACATCAGAAGAACCCAGCCCATATATTTCTATTGATGACTATTTGTTATATCTAAAAAGTCTTGTAGAGGGAGTAAAATAATTTTTTCCGGAAGTTTTGCCTATAATTAAGTTTCTATTATTTCTATTATAAGAGATAAACTTTGCGAAAGGGGAGGTGTTTTGTTTAAACTTATCATAGAATTTGTCATGATAATTTAGTCAACTAACAATAGGTGAATTCCGTTCAATTCATGATTTACTCCAAGGAGTTATTCGTTTATGAAAGGGCAGTATGGTTCAATCATTAGAAATTAAAAGGCTTTTTTTCCTGATACATATTGTCCTAATTTTATCGATTCTTATTGCCCTTGGAATTTTCTTCTATGTAATATATACCTATGACCCTACCCAGAAGATAGTAAAAAAAGTAGGAGAATCTAATGAAGTAGAAGAGGCTTCTCAAAATATGTTAATAAATATAGATGCTCAAGGCCTTTTCAATAGATTATTAACATCGGGTTTCTTGGGTAATGCCGGCAGATGGTCTGAAGATGAAATTCCCAAAAGACAAGAAGAGGTAAAAGAACCCCCTCCACAAGATACTCTTGAGGATACGCAATTAAATTTAAAGTTAATTGGAACAATTGCTTTATCACCTAAGGATCGTTTTTCTTCTGCATTTATTGAGCTTTCGGATAAAAGAATTACCACTGCTTTTGCTGTAGGACAGGAAGTCATTGAACAGGTTTTTTTAGAAGAGGTATATCCCAAAGAAGTTATCTTACTAAATAAAAAGACAAATCCCCCCAAAAAAGAACGGTTGAAATTGGAAGACAAGTCTTTAGATTTGCTAAAAGCAAAGAATGAGGAAACTCCCAATAAATCGAATATACAATCAACGAAACCTTCAGAGCCTTCTTCAAAACAAATAGATTTGAACAGGGATGAAATTGTACAAGATTTCTTTGCAAGTTATGCGGACCTGGTTACGCGTGTAAAGCCTGAACTATATAAAAACGCGGAAGGAAAAGTAATTGGGATTACTGCGAATAATATTAATGAAATTCCTATTGCTGTTAAATTAGGTTTCAAAGATGGGGATGTCCTCACTGCGGTAAACGATGATGTAATTGATAGTGATGAAAAAATAGTGGAATTAATTAAGAAATATAGCGATGTTACACTTCCTTCCGTTAAAGTATCTATTCTCCGGAATGGAATCCCCATGGATATAATATATAGAATACAGGATTAATAGGACAACGATATTGAATCATAAACATTTATACATTAGGAGTTGAAACTTGCAAAATCAATCAGATTTAATGTTATGCCATAAGAAAAGCGGTTTCTTTTTTCCTTTGAAGAGGATGTTAATCTTTTTATTGTTTATCAACCTGTTTTTGTTTTCTTCATATAGTCAGAATGTTGAGTCGGTGCCACAAGAAGTCCCAACGAGTAATATTGAAGTTCCACCAATTTTGGATGCTCCTTCAGTTCCGGAGAGTATTCCAGAAGTCCAGCCTTCACCTATTCCAGAACCAGTTCGTCCGCCTATAACAATGCCAGAGCCCTCCGCCCCTCCAGGGTCCTCTCGTCCTCCTATTCCTTCATTCCCGACAATGAGAAGAGGAGGAAATCAACCCCCTGCCCCTCCGGGACCAAGGAAGCCAATATCATCAGGTATTACTTCAGAAAAGTCCCAGATAGGTCTTTCTGCAGATACAGGTCCCAAAACAGGAGAAACACCTTCGGAACCTATTTCCTTCGATTTTCATGATGCACCATTATACGATGTGATTGCTGCAATAGCTCGATTAACGGGACGAAATTTTGATGTCGACCCTAATATTGGAGCGACCACGGTAACTGTTATAACACATGATAAAATCCCTCCTGAAATGGCTTACCAGGTCCTCGAATCCATATTATCATCTCGAGGTTTTTCAATGGTAGAAACCTTGGATGGGAAATTAATTAAAATTATAGCAACCCCGGAGGCAGTTGCGTCTGAAAAAACGCCATTAATTAAGGGGACAGAAAAACTTCCGGAAGGATATGATAAGTTTGCTACTCATATTGTTACATTAAAATATGCAGATGCATCCGAAGTTTCATCTGCTTTACAAGTATTGGGTTCTAAATCATGTCGCATTTCCGCGTATGCCCCAACAAATACATTGATTATTACAGACACTGCGGATGGACTAAAGCGGGTATTTTCATTTTTACAAGAGATAGATGTCTCTGGCAATGAGACGGAAATGGAAATTTTTATGTTGGAATATACACGGGCAGAAGCTTTAGCCCAGCAAATTGAGCAAGTATTATCAGAAACAAAAAGTACGGTAATGGCGGGTAGAGTTCCGGGGGCCCCTATACCCCCTCAACCTGTAGTTCGCCCACCTACTCGTTCTGTTCCCGGTGCTCCGTCTATGCAGATAATCGGTTCTCGACAGGAAGTCCTTCGTATGGTGCCCGATACAAGATTAAACGCTCTTATTGTAGTGGCTACTGAAGGGATGATGGAAAAAGTTCGTGATTTGATAAAACGGTTAGATTGTCCAACACCTTATGAGGCGAATAATTTGCATATCTATGAGTTGTTAAACGCAGACGCAGAAAAAGTAGAGCAGGCTTTACAACCTTTGATTGGGGGATCCGGTTCTACGAGACGGCCTACCGGAGGAGCAACCCCCGGAGGCGCAGTGCCGGGTGCGGGCGGAGCAATGGCGTCAGTGGGAGTATCTTCTGCTCCAGGGGAGGTTCAGCCGTTTGAACAAAGAGTTCAGATAACGAGATATGACCAGACCAATTCACTTCTTATTGTCGCTTCACCGCAAGATTATAAAGTATTAGAGGCATTTATAGCCCGTTTAGATGTTCCTCAAAGGCAAGTTTTGGTCGATGCGGTGGTAATGGATGTTCGATTGAACAATGATTACGGGGTAAAAGTGGATTCTGCGAGTATTAGTGGAAATTCCGGTTTTGCAGTTACAGGAACTTCAAATATACAAAAAATCGTGGATTCATTAAAACCGGCTGCAGACGCAGCGAATAAGATTACAAGCCCGAGCAGGCTTAATCGTATGTTAGGAGCCTTGAGTTTAGGTTCTGGGGGAGGACTTACTACAGGAATATATGATGATATAGTTATTCCTATTAGTAGGACGCAACGCTTGAGAGTTCCTTTTGTGCCCCTATTACTGCAAGCAATTGAAACCGTATCTGATTTGGAAGTTCTTTCCCAACCCAGTTTGGTTACGGTGGACAATGAGGAAGCCTCAATAGTGGTTGGGCAGGAAGTTCCCTTTATTACAAGCACTGCAAGTCCACAACGCACTCCTACGGGGGATGTAATTGGAAGTACATGGGGGGGATATACTCGTGTAGAACGGCATGAGGTGGGTATCAAATTAACTGTAACCCCACAAATTAGTGAGGGAGATAATGTATTAATGAAAATAGAGATAGAGGTCTCGGCTGTGGCAGGAGGCAGTCAAGCGGTTGGAGATGTAAATATTTTAGGTCCTACAACTAATAAGTCCTTATTCAAGAATCAGGTGCTTGTCAAGGATGGTTCTACTGCTGTTTTAGCAGGTTTAATAAGAGATACTGCAGACCGTAACCGCACTCAGGTCCCTATTATGGGAGACATTCCTCTTTTAGGTTTTCTCTTCCGTAACAAGTCCGTATCAAGAGAAAAACGAAATATGGTTGTCCTGGTTACCCCTCACATAGTAAAAGAATCTAGTGATATGGAACGGGTTACGCAATACAAAGTTACTGAGTATCAAGATGTCAATATTCAGGAACTATTTAAAACAGGTTTCTTTAAGAAAATCAAGACAAAAGCAGAAATGCGGAAGAATTATCGTCCTACTTTAGACAGGACAGAAGCGTTAACAGGACAAGTAGAACAAGAAGAATTTAACAGAGGTACGATATATCGGAAATAATGGACAAGCTACTCGCTGAAATGCAGTTTGGAGAAATACTGCTTCAAAAAGGATATATTCATCCGGAGCAGATAGCAGAGGCTTTAGAACTTCAGAAGATAAAACCGCGTCGGTTGGGTGAAATTCTTTTGGACCTTGGTTATATTGAAGAAGAACATGTCTTAGAAGCCTTGAGTGAACAGTTTGGAATTCCTATGGAGTTAGATCTTTCTCAACAAGTAGATATGAATTTGATTACGAAAGTACCTATCAATTTTATTCGCGAATATTTTATGGTTCCTTTTAAACAAAATGGGGCGGGTTATCTTGTAGCTTTGAACGATCCGATAAACCTTTTACCTTTGGATGACCTTCGTGTGCTTTTAGGGGGAACGGTCCAACCTGTGTTATGTCGTAAAGCGGATATTCAAAAAATAGTTGATTCTTATTTTGATAGTCAGACGCAAAATACAGCTGAAATGATAGATACAATAGCAATGGCGGAAGAAGACGGGGCTACGACAGTTCATACTCTCGATGGAGCGGAAACAGAAAAAGATTTACTTGACCTTGCGAATGAAGCACCCATCATAAAACTCATCAATTTGTTAATTACGGGTGCTGTAAAAGAACGGGCTTCGGATATTCATATTGAACCTTTTGAGCGAGAGGTTCGTGTTCGCTATCGTATTGACGGGGTTCTATATGAGAAATTCACGATACCAAAATCACAGCAGGCCGCAGTAATTTCGCGTATCAAGATTATGTCTAATTTGAATATTGCGGAACATCGATTACCCCAGGATGGTCGTATAAAAATTAAATTGAGCGGGAAAGAAATTGATATTCGAGTCTCCATTTTACCAACTGCTTTTGGGGAACGCGTCGTTTTGCGTATTCTAGAAAAAGGTAATTTCCTTTTTAGTTTAGAAGACCTGGGAATGGATGAACGCGACCATAAAATATTTGACCGTCTTATCACTGTATCTCATGGAATTATTTTAGTTACAGGACCAACAGGTTCTGGAAAATCAACAACTTTGTATGCATCATTGCAAAAGGTTAATTCGCCGGATAAGAACATAATTACATTAGAAGACCCAATAGAATACCTAATTGCGGGTATTGGCCAAATACAGGTTCGTCCTAAGATTGGGTTGACCTTTGCCGCGGGGTTAAGAAGTATTTTAAGACAAGACCCTGATATTATTCTTGTCGGTGAAATCCGGGATTTGGAAACGGCGGAAATGGCGGTACAGGCTTCACTAACAGGACACCTTGTTTTTGCAACATTACATACCAATGACAGTGCCGGTGCCATTACCCGTTTGACCAATATGGGGATTGAACCTTTTCTTGTTACTTCTTCTTGTATTGCAATTCAGGCCCAGCGACTGGTTCGTAAAATTTGTAGCCAGTGTAAAGAATCTTATAAACCCGACCGGAATCCATTAGAAGAATTAGGAATAAAGACTCATGACCCACGAGCAGAAGTTATATGGAGAGGAAGAGGATGCCAAAAGTGTATAGACCGTGGATATTACGGAAGAACGGGAATATTTGAACTATTACTAATGAGTCCGAGAATCCAGGAGCTGGTTCTTGAAGGAGCCGATTCTAATCTGATTAAGCGTGAAGCACATAAAGAAGGAATGCGTACACTTCGTGAGGATGGAGCAGAGAAAATGTTAAGGGGGGTAACCACACTAGAAGAAGTTCTTCGGGTAACACGAGATGATGTATTTGAAGAAACTTTTTAAATGAAAATAAATCTTGGAAATTATAATTTTTTGTAGTAACTAAGAAAGAAATATGCCTGTTTATCAATACAAAGCATTAATAAAAGGTAGTGGAAAAACGACCCGTGGAGTAATTGATGCGGATTCTCCAGCATTGGCCCGGATGAAACTTCGTGAGTTGGACCTTTATCCTACTGAACTAAAAGAGGCCACAGATGGTAGTATAAAAGAAAGAGATGTGAGAGGTAAGTCGAAGTTTTTCGCGTTCGGGAGTGGTGTGTCTACGCGAGATGTTGCTTTGATGACCCGTCAATTTGCTGTGCTTCTTCGAGCGGGTATGCCTTTGGTAGAGGCACTAAATGCACTAATGAACCAGACATCACGGCAGAGATTAAAAACAGCTATTTTGGATGTTCGGGATAAAGTAAATGCGGGGAAAAATCTGGCAGATGCTCTTGCAGAACATCCTCGTATTTTTAGTTCCTTATATGTCAATATGGTTCGTGCAGGGGAAGCCAGTGGTACATTAGAACAAGTTTTAACTCGTCTGGCTGATGTTTTAGACCGTCAGGCGAAAATAAAGGCCCAGATATTATCTTCTATTGCATATCCTGCCTTTATGACTGTTTTTGCGATAGCGGTTATTACATTTATGATGACTGTTATTGTTCCTCGTATAACTACCATTTTTAAGAAACAACAATCAGAACTTCCATTTATCACAGACCTCCTGATTGGAGTAAGCTCTTTTTTGGGAAGGTATGGGATATTTTTTGTAGGTTTTCTGTTCTTTTTAGTAGTAATATGGCGAATATGGGTTAGTCGGGAAGAGGGGAGGAAAAAATGGGACCGGTGGAAATTTAAAATACCTTTTTACGGTACCCTACTTCAAAAATTATTATGTGCAAGATTTTCGCGGACATTGGGGACTATGCTTCAAAGCGGTTTGACCATGTTGCCGGCTCTCGATGTTGTTTATAGTATTATGGATAATCGTTTTATCCAGATGCATTTGGACGATATTAAGGCGGGGGTTCGCAGGGGGAGGGATTTGGCTCAACCCTTAAAAGATTCCGGGATTTTCCCCTCAATGATGATACACATGGTAGAATTGGGGCAACGGAGTGGTGAACTGGAAAATATGTTAATCCAAATAGCAGATACTTATGACGAAGATGTTCGTTTAACTGTGGATGCTATCGTTGGATTGATTGAGCCCGTTATAATAGTAGTGATGGGTATTTTCGTCGGATTTTTGGTACTGGCGATACTTTTACCCATATTAAAAATGAGTACACATGTTGGAGGATGAAACATGACACAGGAAGAAACAAGAAAAAAGGTAAAAGGCTTATCAGGCTTTACCCTTGTAGAGTTGATGGTAGTTATTGCTATTATTGCAATTCTTGCAACTACAGTCGGTATTTATGTTTTTGGGGCTTTGGATGATGCAGACCAGGCAAAGGCGAAAGCAGAAATCAGTAATTTGAAAACTGCTGTTAAAATGTATCGGATAAAGAACAAGCGTTTACCAAACACTCTGGAAGAAATTGCCCAATTTTTAGACCCATCTGAAGTCCCGTTAGACCCCTGGGGAAATCCGTATGTCTACCAAAAAGAAGGAAATGCATCTTTTAAAATAGTCTCTTATGGTGGGGATGGAAGCCCCGGTGGTAGTGGAGTCAATGCGGATATTTCCAGTGAGGATTAATTGTGTCGCTTATATTACTTCGTTTTATTTTTTTATGAGGTATAAAAATTAAAAGTCATGGTATTTATACGGGGAAAAGATGGATTTACTTTACTTGAATTGGGGATTGTTATCTTTATTATTGCACTAATGGCTACAATCGCAGTTCCTTATTTGTTGCCTCTGGCTTTATCTTCGGAATTAGAAAGTGAAGCGAGACGATTGGCCTATTTTGGGCGAGCGGTTATGTCTACATCTGCGTTATTGGGAGATGAGTTTTATGTAGAAATCGATTTGGACCAACAGCGATATTATTGTTTGAAAGTTACCTATCCTAAAACAGGCGAGGGAGAAGGCGAACAAGACCAATTAGGTCTTCTTGAGAGTATGAGAGAGCAGGGAATGTCTCCAGAGCAGATGGCGGGACTTTTTATAGGGTCATCAGCAACTCAAAACCCTGGAGGAGTGAATGCCCCTATTCCGGGTGGGTTTGACCCAGAAGCAATGAGTCGACAAATCAATGAACGATTTGAAAAATTAGCAAAAAGAAAACTTCTTGAACAAGCAAAAAATGTAAAACACGAAGATAGTTTAATGGATGAAGTGGGTCCTCTTTTTGATAAAGAAAATAATGTAAATTTATTTGATGCAGAACCGGTCATAGAAGAAGTTAATGAACCCGGATTATCGCCTGTCCGCTTATCTGAGAACATAGGGATAGAAAGTGTTTTTATTGGTGGGAACAAATTTTCGAGAGGTATCATAGAGATACCTGTAACACCACTTGGATTAACAGAACCTATCGCCTTTTATCTAAAGAATGCAAACAATGAATATTATACTGTTGTATGGGACCCTGTTTCAGCAGGTGGCTTTGTATTGGAAGGAGTCCAATGAGAACATTTTTTTCTAAAATAAAGCATAGAAAGAGTTATTGGGGTTTCACACTCATGGAAATTCTAACTGCATTGGCAATATTGGGGGGCTCTGCTTTTATTCTCTTTAATGTTCATTTTAATGCAATGAAACTTCATCAGATTACTATTAACCAAACCGATGAAAATCAACTAATTTATGCAGTTTGTTCGCGTGCAGAGGTAGGGGTATTAACAGGAACATTGGAAGGGAGTGGAGATTTCGGAACGAGTTATGAGGGATATTCATGGAGTTATGTGGCCACGGCGATAGGCTCTGACCCATCTATCCCGTTATACTCTGTGAATGTAACTTTGTATACTCCAGAGAATGAGAACAAAAACTTGAGTTTTTTGTGTTATGACCTCAGTGTAGAGAATCAAACGAACAATCTAACCGGTGGCACAACACAAACCAATCGGGGAAGAAACCCAAATATGATGCGAGCCCCTTCCCGTGGCTTTTCTGGAAGAAGAGATTCTTTATTTGGAAATTGATATATGCCTTTAAAAAGAAAAAATAAAAATTTTTTTACAGAAAATATAAGAGGTTTTACACTTCTTGAATTGTTAATTGCTTTTACTATTATGTCCATTATTGTAATCATTGTGTATCTGGGTTTAGACTCTATTTCTAAAGGAACAGATATGGCCCGGTTATCGGCGGAAAAAATGAGAATACAACGATTTTTGGTAAATCACCTGTTTAATTCTTTTAATTCTTTATATATAGACCCCTCGTTTTCAGGTTCAGGTTATCAATTTGTAGGAGCTAATGAATCTGGGCCGTATGGTCCTGCGGATTCTATCCGATTTTGTACTTCTTTGCCTATGCCGGGTCCTACTGCTTTACCCGGAATTCGTCGGGTAGTTACATATTCCTTTGAAGACACTTCTCAAACGGAAGGGGTCTCCGGTTTTGCAACGGACATATATGGGATAGCCAATAATGCTCCGCAATATTTGACTATTACAGAATCCCCACTTATTCTTGATGAAGATGGGGGATTTTCAAGTGATACGAGTTCCCTTCCTATAAATGTGATAAAGGTTCCACTAGCTACTTTAGATATTTATTATTATGACCCTGCAAAAAAAGATTGGGTTGAAGAATGGGATTCTCAATCTCTTCAGCAAATGCCCTGGGCCGTTCATATCATTGCTAATCTTTTTGATGAGTATGGAGAGGTTCGTAATACCTCTTCAGATGGAGAAGGAGATATAGATCTTGTAATCGTTATACCTACAACAGTTGGTGCTATCCAGCCAATGGATGACCCCAATCATTTTCGCGATGTTGGTTCTCTATTTAAAATGGATAGCAATAAAACACAAGGGGCTAAACCAAATTCATCTGCACGAGATAATTTTAGAAGAAGAAGGTAAAGATTATCGTTATGGCTTTTGTATTGACGAAGAAAATAAAAATCCGATTTTATGAGAAAAAAGGGGTTGCCCTTATTCTTTCATTAGTTTTTATTGCTTTGTTGTCAATTCTTGTAGTCGAATTTTTGTACGAGGCGGAGGTAGAGGCCTCATTAGCCTATAGCCAACAGGGGGATTTAGAGGCCTATCTATCGGCAAAATCAGCAGTAGCCAAGGCTATGGCTTATCTTGCAGAGGATAATTTGAATACGATGATGAGCGGGGCCCCCCCTGTGGATAGCGATTTTGACCTGCTTACTTTTAATATGAGTGCTGGAATAGAACCGTTAAATAATGCCCTTATGCGCGCGTCTATATCCGATGAATATGGAAAAATAAATTTAAATGCTTTACTCGTACCCCAGTCTGGTGGAGAACCGCAGGAACGGACACCTCTTGTGAATGCCTTACGCGAGTTTTTTGCTCTTCGGGATACCGGAAAAGGTGCCAGTCCAGAAATAATTGTTGATTCGATTCTGGACTGGTTGGATTACAATGATGGAGATTCAGAAAGACCACAGGGTGCAGAGAACGATTATTATATGGGATTGGAAAATCCATATTCCTGTAAAAATGGTCCTATGGATTCTATTGAAGAATTGCTATTAATTAAAGGCATTACCCCTGAAATATACTTCGGTGACCCTGAAAAAGGACAATTGCCCCTTTCGGAATATTTTACAGTTCATGGAGATTGGATGGGCCGGGTAAACATTAATTCTGCACAACCCGAGGTAATATCTGCTATTGTTAGTGGTTTCACGGGAAATCCCGCGGACCTGGGATTGGGCCAGCGAATTTTTGATGATGCACATACACAACCCTTTACGGATTTAAGTCAACTGGAATCGTATGGTTTCTTACCCAGACCCCCAACATCACAAAGGAAAAATACCTCTCCACAAGAGGTGAAACCTGTGATTACACCTTCAACAAGACCTGAGAGTGCTTCTGCCCAGCGCTATGTAATGTCAGGACAAATTTTTACTCTCCAAAGTAATGCTTTCCGTATTTATGGTGATGGCCTTTATCAGGATAGGATGGTTCGTATAGAGGCGTATGTCTTTCGTAATCCGATGAACCTGGACAACTGGAGCCCTTCAGGGACTAATATGAATACGAACCCTGTAAATTCAAAAACGAATCAACAGAATTTATCTCAGAATACAAAGCAAACAGGTAGTAATCCAACCAATGTACAGAATCAAGGAGGCCTACCCCCGGAACCATTCCGTATTTTAGATTGGAAAGTTATAAAATAATAAAGAAAAGTAAAATGAAATAAAAAATGAAAGAAGGATACATGGGTAATTTAGTAACATCCGTTGAAATTCGTGAAGATTCAATTCGGTTAGCCACAGTCCGGAAACGAGGGAAATACCTGGAATTACTTCAAAGTATTGAAGTACCTGTATTTTCGGAAGGGTCAGAAGTGCCGGATAAAGATGAGCCCATTTTAATTGCTATGGAGGAAGCATTTAAACAGTTGAAGTATAGACCTTCTTGTTTTGCTCTTTCTATACCGTGTTCTGTAAGTATAGTTCGCTCATTAACCGTACCGTTTCGAGGACAGAAAAAAGTTGTATCTGCACTTCGATTTGAATTAGAACCGCATATTCCTTTTCCTATTGAAGAATTGATGCTGGATTTTAGTATTGTAAGTGAATCTAAGAAAGATACTGAAGTTTTGACATTAGGTGTTCGCAAACAGCATATTCAAAATTATATTCAATATATGAGAGAATTCTCCGCGGAACCGGAGACGGCTGTTATTAACTCACTCGGATTGGTATACCTCTGGAAAAACATAAGTAAGGGAAGTGGAAAATTAAAATCAGCTTTGCTGATTCATAAGGATTTTTCAACCCTTGCGGTCCTTTATGAAGGCAAACTTGTTTTCATCCGACATTTAGTTTTAGGTGTTCAGAGTTATTATGAAAATCCGGAAGTTTTTGCCAGAGAAGTCCAGAACAGTTTAAGGGCATTCCTTGCTCGCTGGAAAGGGAAAGAGGGAATAGAAAAGTTGGAATTGGGCGGACTTTGTTTGTCTGAAGAAGAGTTAGGTGTTTTTTCTCGACTTGTAAAAGTTGATGTCGAAGTTGTTTCGTTATCACAAATGATACGATTTCCTGATTCTATGAAACACGAGTCGGAAGACACATTAATGTCCTGGTATCCTTTGATTGGTATCGCAGGAATCACATTGGACCCCTATTTATCATTCAATTTACTTAAAGAAAACCAGAGTTTATCGTCTTACCTATCCTCTTTATCCCGGCATTTGATATTTACGAATTGCCTGATTCTGACAGGCCTTGTGTGTGGAGCATTCTTCCTCCAGCAGTTATCGTTGAATAATCTTGTTTATAACAATCGATATAAAGCAATAGCAAATGAATTAACACAGGAGATAGAGAGGGTTAATCAGGAAAAAGGTTTAGACGATAATATAGATTTGTCACCATTTTTTGACCCGCCTCTTTTGGATATTCTAAATGTCATTTCAGAAAAATTGCCATCAGATAAAGTAAATATTACAGAGATAAAATTAAGTCCACCGGATATGCAAAGTTGGTGGATTCGAATACAAGGAACGACTACGGACTCTGCTTTTATAACGCAAGCAATATCTGAATTAAAACAAGTAAATTATTTTAACATTATTGATGAACCAGAACTTAGTGCTCAAGGAAATCAAACCAGTTTTGCGATACGAATACAAAAGCCCCAAAAACTTTTACAGGAAAAAAGTCCATCTGATGAAAAAAAACAATAATTGAGAGGTAGGAAAAAGAGATGAATCAGACTATTCTTGACCGTATTTATATGATTACAATGATTGTCAGTTTTATTGCAGTTATAGGTATGGCAATTTACTTACATCGAGGACCTTATCGAAAGTATCTACAATCACGAAGTGAGTTATCTCAGACATACAATCAGTTGCAAATGGTAGAGAAATTAAAAAAGGAGCAAGAAGAAAGCCTGAAAACTCAAGAGATGTTGTTTCGTATTATCGAAAAGAGACCACCTAATTTTGATTTTTTTTCTTATGTCAATCAATTATTAAAAGAAACCCAATTGACCGATAGAGCTAAACTTGATAATTATCGTGCACGGGCCAGTAGTCCTCGGCAACCGATGTTACAGATTAAATTGGAAGGAGTTTCTTTGAAACGTTTTGCTGAATTTTTGAAACGTATTTATAGCGACTCTTATTTATTGGCAGTGTATAAGATGGATAAGTTAAAGCCCAACCAGAGCGGGAAAGGAATTGATTGCGAGTTAACCCTTGTAACTTTAAAATAAAATTAGAAATACTATATTTTGTATTAGAATATGATTTGTTTTTCGTTTGTAATATGTGTGATATAATGGACAATATAAAAGTGAAAAACATAAAATGGGAAAAAGAGAGTGTGGTAAATTGTTGACAGTAAAAAATATTTTTTATGGATTTATAACCGAATCCGCATTTTTAACATTGATTTTTATTTCAAATTATGTTAAAGTATATAGAGAAATATGGACATAAAGGATGAGTACCTATAAATTATTTGGACAGATACTTGTTGAACAAAAGATAATAACGGAAGAGCAACTTCGGGAAGCAATACATCGCCAACAAACGACGATGTCCCATCGAAGGATAGGAGAAATCCTTGTTCGTTTAGGGTATATTGGAAAAAGTCATATTATAGATATACTATCAATTCAATTAGGCATTCCTATAATAAAGATAAGTGAGAGAGGAATTCCTGAACGTGTTCGAAATATTATGGATGGGAGTATAGCAACTCTTTATAAGGTCGTTCCTATCGAAGTTCGTGGTGATACGGTGATCATTGCTACATCTGACCCGACAAATGTGAACAATCTGGATAATATATCTCGTCTTCTTGACCGTCCTATAGAGCCAGTACTTGCTTCTCCGGAAGATATAACGATGGCATTGGGTAAGTATTACGGAGTACAAGAAGCAACGGTGGAAAGTATGTTGAGTTCTGCAAGTAGTGCCAGTAGTGTAAGTTCACTGTCATCGTTGTCAAATGTAAGTTCTTTTGATAGTTCGATTAGTTCAGCGTCAAGTTTTAGTGCCAGTGATATTTCCTTGAGCAGTGTTAGTCTGGATGATGCCAATCTCCCTTCTACATCAATAACGACTGAAGGAATGGAAGATGGGGATGCGGACAATCCGGTGGTGAAGTATGTTCATCAGATGATATTAGAGGCCTTTCGCCTGAGGGCCAGTGATATTCACATTGAACCTGGAAAGACAGATGTAAAAGTAAGATATCGTATTGATGGTGTGATGCATTTGATGCCATTACCTCCAAAAAGAGCCCAGGCGGCTATTATATCACGACTTAAAATTATGGCGGGGATGGATATTTCTGAAAAGCGTGTTCCTCAGGATGGTCGTATTAAAATGACCTTGGGAAACAAAGTGATAGACCTCCGTGTTAGTGCGTTGCCGGCTGTGTTTGGTGAAAGTGTTGTTATGCGAATTCTTGATAAAAGTGGGCTTATGTTAGGTTTGGGTCAGTTGGGGTTTAGTCCTGAGGTGCAGAACAGCTGGGAACGAATCATCCAGCATGCTACGGGTGTGGTTCTGGTAACAGGACCTACAGGGTCGGGTAAAACTACGACATTATATGCTTCTCTTCACAATCTCAATCAACCTGATGTAAAGATTATTACATTAGAAGATCCTGTGGAATATCAAATAACAGGAATCAATCAGGTACAAATTAACCATGAGATTGGCTGGAACTTTGCTCGCGCTCTACGAGCAATATTCCGTCAAGACCCTGATATTGTGATGGTCGGTGAAATCCGTGATTTGGAAACCGCTGAAATTGCGATTAAGGCCGCGTTAACAGGACATCTAGTTTTTTCAACACTTCATACCAACGATACTGCTACTGCATTTACACGATTGATTGATATTGGTGTTAAACCCTTCCTTGTTGCTTCCGGTATTCGAGCGATACTTGCTCAACGATTGGTGCGGACAATCTGCACTGTTTGTAAGGAAACTTGTGTCCCCCCCGAATTCGAAGTTCGTCGTTTGGGTTTTCCTGTTGACCTGTCATCAATTGAATTATATCACGGAGCGGGTTGTGATAACTGTAACCAAACGGGTTATCAGGGACGATTGGGGGTGTATGAGCTGTTACAGACGACGGACCGTATCCGGGAAATGGTCATGCGTGGAGAATCTGCAACCGCTATCCGAAGAGAGGCTCGTCTGTCAGGAATGTCTACCATGCGTGAAGATGCATGGCGTAAGGCTACTATGGGTATTACTACAGTTGAAGAGGTTAATAAACGAACACGAATTGATGAACCACTTCGCAAACCTGCTGTTGCTATATAATTGAATATAAGGAGATGAATATATGGCGTATGAAATGGTGAGTTTATTACGAATGCTAATCGACCGTGAAGGTTCAGACTTACATCTCGCGGTAGACAATCCACCTGTGGGTCGGGTTCATGGCCGGTTGGTTTTCTTTGGTGAGGACCCATTAACACCCGAGGATACAGAACGATTGATGAAAAGTATTGCCTCTGTGGATAATCAGCAAGAATTACAGGAAGTAGGGGGTTCGGACTTCGGTTTTGCATTTGAAGATATTGCACGGTTCCGCGTGGCTATTTTCAAACAAAAGGGATATGTAGGTGTTGTATTGCGATTAATTCCACGCAAGATTTTAACCTTTGAAGAATTAGGATTGCCACGACATATTGAAAATTTACTTCGTCAACCGCGTGGTTTGGTTCTAATTACAGGTCCTACGGGTTCAGGGAAAACAACGACATTAGCGACTATGCTTGATTGGATTAACACCAATCTGGACTCGCATATTATTACCATTGAAGACCCGATTGAATATTATCACACCCATAAAAAAGGTATTATCACCCAGCGTGAAGTCGGTGTAGATGTTCCAACCTTTGCAGAGGCTTTACGAAGAGCGTTGCGTATGGACCCCGATGTTATTCTCGTCGGTGAAATGCGTGACCTTGAAACGATAGAAGCGGCGATTACTGCAGCAGAAACAGGACACCTTGTGTTTGCCACACTTCATACTACAGGAGCAGTAAGAACTGTAGACCGTGTCGTAGATGCTTTCCCATCAAACCAACAAGAACAAATTCGAACTCAGTTGGCAGGAAACTTGAGGGCTGTAATCTCACAGACTCTTGTTCCCCGTAAGAGTGGTTTTGGACGTGTGGCTGCATATGAAATTATGTATTGTACCCCTGCTATTCAAAACTTAATTCGTGAAAACAAAACATACCGTATTACTTCTGCAATTCAGACGGGGCATAAATACGGTATGAATCTGCTTGATGAACATTTGCTAGCCCTTTATAGAAAGGGTATTTGTAAATATGAGGACTGTCTTGCGAAGTCACAAATCCCGGATGAATTTGAAGCGGCAGCGCGTGCATTAGGGATGGAAGGCGGTCCTGCTCCCAAAAAAGAAGGAGAGGTGGCATAATTTTGGAGAAATAAAAGAAAGTTTGTAATATGTCGAGTGCATTAGCAAAACAAAGCCAAGCGAAAACAGGACAATTAAGTCAGCGTCGATTAGGCGATATACTGGTTGAACAAGGTGTAATCATACCTCTTCAATTAGATGAGGCGCTCCAGCGACAACGGTTGACAGGTGATTTTCTGGGTCGAGTACTTGTGTCCATGGGCTATTGTGAAGAACAGGCAATTGTTGAAGCCCTGGGCACACAATTGGGGATGGAAAAGGTAGATGTAACCCGTCTGAAAATTCCCGAAGAAATTATTCGTAAAATTTCACCTGATGTTGCCCGTTTTTACAATGTTCTTCCTATTAAGGAAGTTGATGGTGTTCTCGTTGTAGCAATGGCAGACCCGTTGAATTTGCAGATATTAGATGACTTGAGACATATCGTTGGTCAACCGGTTCGAGGGGCTATTAGTAATCCACAAGATGTTGCTACTGCATGGAAAAATAATTATTCCTTTGAGACCGATTCCATTCATGAGATGATTTCAGAACTTCAGGATAAGGTAGGAGCTTCTGATTTAACGCTAGAAGAATTGGGAACGCAGGAAATTATAAAAGATACGGAAAATCTGGTTGAATTAGCCCAATTACCCGAGGTTATTAAGATTGTTAATCTGGTTTTCCTGGAGGCTGTAAAGAAGAGAGCATCCGATATTCATTTTGAAGTCTATGAGGACCGTTTTCGTATCCGAATCCGTGTTGATGGTGTTTTACACGAAATTGTTAATCCTCCTAAAAATCTAGCGATTGCATTGGTATCTCGTGTCAAAATTATGTGCAATATGGATATCGGAGAAAGGCGATTGCCTCAGGATTCACGTATCGAATTGAAGGTGGGAGATAGTATTATTGATATTCGTGTCGCGACACTTCCGACCCTATACGGTGAAGGAGTTGTGCTTCGTATTTTAGACCGGACAGCAGTTCGTATTGATTTAGACCGATTGGGTTTAAGTGATTATGTAAAAACACGGTTGGATGATGTATTGTCTCGACCCAATGGCATTTTGTTAGTTACAGGACCGACAGGGTCTGGTAAAACAACTACACTATATGGTTGTATTGCAAAATTAAACAATGAAGAAGTAAAAATTATTACAATGGAAGACCCTGTTGAATTACAAATTGACCGTGTTATGCAATGTCAGGTAAACGAAGAAGTTGGTTTAACTTTTGCAGCAGGGTTGCGTGCTATATTGCGTCAGGACCCCGATATCGTGATGGTCGGAGAAATCCGTGACCTTGAAACAGCCCAGATTGCAGTAGAAGCGTCATTAACAGGGCACCTGGTTTTGAGTACATTGCACACAAATAGTGCCCCTGAGACAGTTACCCGATTGCTCGATATGGATGTAGAGCCTTATCTAATAACTGCTTCGTTGGAGGCTGTGTTAGCACAACGGCTGGTGCGTTGTCTTTGCAGGCATTGTAGAGAGCGGTATAGGCCTTCTAAGGAGGAAATGGAAGAGTTAGGTTTACCTAAAAATTGGCGTGAAGACCCTAAACTTCAGTTGTTCCGGCCAAAGGGATGCCCGGCATGTGATTATATCGGATATATGGGTAGAACGGGTTTGTTTGAAATATTACAAGTTGATGAAACAGTTTGCGAAATGATTTTAGACCGTGCAATGGCGTATGATATTCGTAGATATGCAAGAAAGAAATTGGGTATGCGTATCCTGCGAGAAGAAGGTATAATAAAATGTATTCAGGGTGTTACTTCTGCGAAAGAAGTAATTGCCCATACAGATAATTATGATGATTAATAAAAGGAATTGGAACCATGCCTAAATATGCTTATCGAGCGATTAATCGAGAAGGCAAGGAAGTTTTTGGCATTATCCAGGCAGATAGTGTGGCTCTCGCGATTAACGATGTGCGAAGTTTAGGGCTATTTCCAACGCATGTTCGCGAAGCTCGTCGAAGTGATGAGCGAAAGGCGCGCGGAGAAAAGAAAGGATTAAATGAACTTTATTTTGGGGGGGTAAAGACCAAACAACTTGTGGTTATGACCCGCCAATTATCTACATTGATTGATGCAGGTTTACCTCTGTTGCGCAGTTTGAATGTATTAATTGCACAAATGAAGCCCTGTAAATTAAAGGATATTCTTCGAGAAATATCTACTGATATACAATCCGGTAGTACATTCTCAGAAGCACTTGCAAAACATCCGAAACAGTTTGACCGTCTTTTTGTTAATATGGTAAAGGCGGGTGAAGTGGGCGGTATGTTAGAAGTAGTACTTAATCGTATTGCACAATTTATGGAACGGAGAGAGGCCTTAAAACGGCGCGTAAAGTCGGCTATGATTTATCCTATTGCGGTTCTTATCATTGCTTCCGCAATTGTGATGTTCCTGCTTATTAAAGTGGTCCCTGTTTTTGCGGATATTTTCAAGGAATTTGGTGGGCAACTTCCGTGGCCTACACAATTCCTGATGAAAGCAGGGGATTTTATGATTTACAATTGGTGGATGTTAATTGCTATTGTTGCATGGACAATAATTTTTATAAAAATACTTTTCAAATTCCATGCAGTTCGAAGGTTTCGTGACCGGGCTGTATTAAAATTACCGTTAATTGGCGATTTAGTAACGAAGGTAGCTGTGGCAAGATTTGCCCGAACTTTAGGGACACTAATTACTTCAGGTGTGCCCATCCTGCAAGCATTGAAGATTACTAAAGAAACAATCGGCAATGAGATTATTCAGGATGCGGTGGATAAAGTCCATGACAGTGTAAAAGAAGGGGATACCATAGCGGCGCCTCTGGACCAAACCAAGGTATTTCCTACAATGGTAGTAAATATGATTGATGTGGGTGAAGAGACAGGTAGTCTTGATTCAATGTTGCATAAAGTGGCTGACATCTATGACGCGGAAGTAGAAGCGGCGGTTGAAGCCATGTTGTCATTAATGGAGCCGGCCATTATTATTGTTCTGGGTGGAATTATCGGTTTTATCGTTGTATCCCTGTACTTGCCAATATTCACACTCGGCGATACTATCAGCGGAACATAAAAGTTGAATAAATACAGCAACTATTGCTGTTTTTATGGTATAAATATAATGAAAGTTTAATAATTTACAAGAACTTATAACTGAAAGGACGAGAAAATCGTCTGAACCCTGAGTGGAGGAAGACCGTATGAAAAGAAAAAAAGGATTTACACTTGTAGAATTACTTGTAGTGATGGCTATTATCTCAATCCTTGCGGCCATCATAGTCCCCAATGTCGCTCGATATATTGCGCGGGGTAGGGCTACACGGGCTTTAGGGGATATTAAGTCGATAGAACTTGCATTAACAAAGATGGTAACCGATGCGAATGTACAGAATCTGAATTATTTATTTGACACTGGTAATGTTAGGAGTTACATTTTTGATTCTAACGATCCCCCGTATGTAATGACCTCTCAGCATTTCCAAAAAGCTATTAAATTATATACCAATACTTTATATGCTCTATTAAGAGAAGGTA
This sequence comes from uncultured bacterium, assembly GCA_937124615.1. Classification (GTDB taxonomy): domain Bacteria; phylum Hydrogenedentota; class Hydrogenedentia; order Hydrogenedentales; family Hydrogenedentaceae; genus Hydrogenedens. The sequence continues at coordinate 4,381 of CAKZKR010000051.1, read as the reverse complement.
GAAGAGTATTAGATGGAAGAGAAGACCCCGAATTAGGCTTTGCATATTCTACGATTTTAGATACAGATGTAGTAATGCGACTGGGTGTTGGATATCTTGAAGATATTGCCTTAGACCCGTGGGGTAATCTGTATAACATTTATCCGGGCCCTTGGCCTCCCAGAAATGGTCCTATTCCATTCCGTATTTATATGTTAGGGAAAAAGGAAAAAACCTTGCCGGGCGTATTAGGAGGAGAAAGAAGTGATACTTTGACATTTGATACTAAAGACCCAGAAAACAATCAAGACATCAAAGTAGGTTTTCCTGCGGATAAAGGAAAACTGGCTTTCATCTGGTCTTATGGTGCAAATATGATTTCAGGCCAGGGGGTGTATAATTCAAATTTAGCAAATCCTTTACCAGGAGGAAGTTATCAAGGTTCTGCCAGCTATAATGCCCAGGAAGAAGAATATAAAGGGGGTGGAGATGATATTAATAATTGGGACCCTGGACAGAGTTGGATCCGTTTCTACAATTAGTACATATTTAAAATATGAAAGTAAGGGCAATGTATGGGAAGGTTAAACATACATTGCCCTTCTAAATATGAAAGACTTTGTGAAAAATGTATATTAGAGGTAAAAAACAAGGTTATACATTAACAGAACTTCTGGTTGTAATCGGAATCGTAGGGATGTTGACCCTTATTTCGATTCCATCTATATTCCGTTTTTACAGAGACGCAACGGACCCTGTAAAACGAACGGCTCGAGACTTGGCCCAGATTATGCAGGTTGCCAGAATTTATGCATCAACTTATCGAGTAAATACAGCCGTTGTATATAGTGATGTGTTTGTTCCTGTCCCTGTAACAAATGTTGAAACAAGTCAGGGGATTATTACAGGGGACCGTCATATTCATGCATTGGTTTCTGCTTCTGTGATGTATGAAATAAGTCGAAAGAATAATGAAGGGTTTGATGATATTCGAGATAGGTTAGGATTTCCCGATAGTTGGGATAGTATTTATGTCCCGATAGAGTCCAAATCAGAATATGGTTTAAATAAACGGTTTGAGAGTGGGGTCATTCTGTGTAATGTAGAGTTTCGAGACAATATTGTAGTTCCTAATTCTCTAACAATTACAGTTCCTCTTTTGCGTTCCATTGATGAGGGGAATTCTACTTCCCTTCTTGGATTAACGAAAGTTAATGTACCCTTTTTAGATTTGGAGTATACTGTGCAAGCATCTTTAGCATATTCAGATGGTTCGGGTAACAAATATTCCTGGTACGCACATATTTTTAAGCCAGACGGGAAATTGGTCCCCAGTTCAAATGTGTTTGTAAAGGAGCGATATACTCTCGCTTTGGTGGACGCAACGAGTTCAGAGCCCGTTGTCCTACCGGCAAATATTCAGGGACAAGTTCCTGCAAATGCTATATGGGTAACACATAATATGAGTTTGTTAAGTTTATTCCGGGTTACAGGGAGGATTAGAACAGAGTTATGAAGAAACATACATTTCAAAAAAATACATATTTGAACAAACAATCAGGTTTTTCTATATTAGAAATCGTTATTGCCCTTGCAATTATTGCTGGTGGGTTGGTTGCAATATTTACACTGTTTCCGTCGGCCCAAAAACTGTTGACAGATTCTTCTGCCAATGCAAATATTTCAAATCTGGCACGAACAGAAATGAGCCGTGTTCGTGTAGGGGGTGCTCTTTCTACAGGCTTAAATTCATGGTTAAAAGATAATGCTTTTCAGATGATAGAAACAACAGCCAGTGCGTATGAGTTATATCAGCATTATGGTGCTTCTGCTTCGCGTGTTCCTATAGGTAAAGGGTTGTATCGAGTTACTTTTAAGGTAAGACTTAATGATGGAAGAGAAGAAAGGTTCGTTACCTATGTTACTGAACAACAGTAAAAATATAGATTCATTTTTCTTTTTGGGCGATAGGTATGTTAACACAAAGGGTATGACCCTTATTGAAGTTATAGTGGCGATGACTATACTGTCCATTATTCTGACAGGTTTGGTTACGATGTTTGTTTCCGCGATTGAATCTACTCATCAAGGATATATGATAAAAGAAAGTTATGGAAATGCACGTTCTGCTATGGAAGTATTAGCTCGAGATTTGGAACGAGCCTGTACCCTTGCAAACCGTGGAGAAAAAGTTCAGTTTTATGGAACACCAACAGCGTTAACATTCGTAACCATGTTAGATAACGGTCAGGTAGGCAGAGTAACTTATTTTTTTGCTCCGAGTCCATCCATTCCTGTTTTTGAGACATGGCTACCGATAGGACCTAAAGATAAATTACCGGAAAGAATTGAAAAAGAAAAGGGAATGAAGAGAGAAGCTAATAAAATTCCGAATGTGAGTGCAACATATTTCTTTGATGATATTCTCTCGCGAATTCAGGCAACCTTACCTCCCAATTGTGATGTGTCAACAATCGTGAATACATTAAATAGTTTGCTTACGGGAGGAGATCCATTTCCAGAAGTACAGTCTGAAATGAATGTGGGGACACAATTTTCGGTTGAAGAACAAGCCTATCGTGTTTTAATTCAACCAATGGCTCTTTTTCGTGTGGAAGAAATTTCGAAGACAAATATTATAGATATAGAAATACAAAAAGGTTTTATTAATTCTTCAGCATCAGAATTACAGTTAATACCTGAACCTGATTTATCTACTGCTGAAAATCCCTTCTTATTTACAGAATATACAAGTGTTGATGCTTTATTACATGCATTTCTTATTGAAGGCACTGCTACTCAAAGTGGAGTGAGTATGATAAGTCCAGTAGAGAGTCAAACACCAACTGTAAACGCAATTAAAGATTTAAGGAACTATGTGGATAACCCAAACTTTCAAACAATTGATAAAAATTTTATAAATGACTTACTAACTATTCGTAAAACAGAGTTGAGACTTTTATTGATGCAAGTATATAATTCCCGACAATATTGTAATGAATGGTCTAATTTACTAAAAAATCCATCGAATGTGCGTGCTATCACAGGTCAGGGAAATGTACTAAATCTATCTCCCTATATTTGGAGTTATGATTTATCAATAGCCCGAAAAGACCAAATGTATCTTTATCAATTATTTACTGGAGGAACAGGAAATCCTTTTTCTACCGGGGTTGTCTTATATAATTTTTGGGAGACATACGAGTTAAATCCGCTGGACTATGTATTATCAGATGGTTTCGGCGCTCATGCTTATTGGGTTGATGAAGTTAATGGATTAATAACCTCGACAGATTTACTGTTTCCTGGGAATATTTTTTCCTACCAGTCTGAAGAGAACCAGACTGTAATGTATTTTAATGATATAAGAAGTATCCCAGTTTTTACCCATTACCTTTCTTTGCCGTCTGGATCGTTATCTCAACAACAAGCAGAATGCCTAACAGCATTTTTAGATAGGGTTTGGACAGAGATGAAAGGAACGGACCCAAGTCAAACATCTCCTTTTGCAACTATTTTCTTTGAACGATTACCCGTTCGAATAACCGTTAGTGCCTGGGTTTGTACCGAAAAGCCGCAGCCCGGTGTTTCTGATTTCAGGCGCTGGTTTAGTCAATCTATTGATATTCCATGCGGACTACGAACTCCACAACCGAGGAGAATGCCCGCAGGAATGTAAAGAATTTTATTAAACAACTCAATCTATCGTAAAATTTAATAAACTTTGTTCTGAAGGAAGATTTAGAACAAAGGTATATAAAATTTTTAAGGAGAGTTTTGCTTATGCGAAAACCGGACACGGGTGCGGCATTAGTCCTGGCCATTGGAATTATTGCCATTCTTCTTGCCATTGGTTTTACTTTTTATTTTGTTACAAAAGGTGAGTCGTATACATCTGAATTATCTCTCCGTCAGGCACAAGCAGACCAGCTTTTAAGAGGGGCTTTAAATATTGGGATGTCTGTTTTAAATAATGATTTAAATCAACATCCTTATGCTTCCTCTAACGACCATGCCTGGCGTTCTTTCTTCAATGGTGCATGGATAGCAGGAAAGCCTTGGGCACTACGGAATACAGGCGCTGGCATAGGACGTTTCACACTTCGTTCTTCGATGCAGTGGAAGGGAAGCATTCCTCATATTGATATTGCGCGGATATGGATGAACAACTATCCCAACTTGAAGGAATTTATGTCGAGCCTATCACCGGAACGTAGGTTTCTTTATGTTCGTTTTGCAGATGGTTATTCAGAAATGCTTTATAATGGACCGCGTAGTAGAGAGTGGTTATTTTATCCGCGACTTGAAGGATTCAATGCCCCTATTCTTTATGATTCAAATGCAGAATTAATTGTTCCGGGAGCCAATTTATCAAGTTGGGTTGCTGTCCCACAAAAGGATG
>CAKZKR010000050.1 GCA_937124615.1 uncultured bacterium | reverse complement strand
ACAACTTCCTTTTTTATAATCATTTTCTTTTATCGTATTATATCATTCATTAATACAAATATAATTCGTAAAAGGGTTATCGAATATGGATAAGAAAAAGGGTAAAACAAAGAAAGTTAAGGTTATCCGTAGTTTTAAGCCCCAGGGAAAAACCCTTCCATTCAAGGGTCCTGAAGCAATAAAGAGCGATTGCCTGGAATGTTTTGAATATGAGTATTCCACAACACCATCCGGCAGAAATATGGAGATAATCTCAATAACAGACGAGTTTACATCTGTTTGTCCATTTTCCGGTCTACCCGACTTTGCAAAGGTAACCATTCGTTATGTCCCGGACAAGTATTGTCTTGAATTGCGTTCCCTGAAATATTACCTTCTCTCCTATCGTGATGTAGGAATCTGGTATGAGCATCTGGTTAATCGGATGTTAGAAGACCTCGTTTTTTCATGCAGACCAAGAAAAATGTCGATATTGATTGAATGCAATCCACGAGGGGGTATTGCCAGCACTGTATCCATAAGTTATGACGCGGAGACAATGGGTTCTCCTGAACAGTGGAAAGAAGGAAAAGATAATTCGGTCCGACCCGTCTGACTCGTCCGACTTGTCCGACCCGTCCGACTCGTCCGACTTGTCTGACCCCTCTTACAACTGCTCCCTCAGAAACTTTAGCATGGGCTCAATCGATACCTCATGTCCCCCCGGATGAATTACGAGTTCCAACCTATCTTTCGCTCCCAATACCTCATACACAGGGATTATTTCTTCCCATGCCTTTCTTGCCAACGATGGTGGAAACTGGTCCGGAGGTTCCTTTTCACCGTTCTGACATTGCAAAGCACGCGGCGCTATCAAAGCGTAAATATCCGGAAAATCAACGACCTCCCGCAGTCCCTCAAATTTCCAGCACATACAATGATTTCTCTCCATCTGGTCCATATAAGTAAGAAAACCACAAACAACCGTCGCCTTAATTCGGGTATCCATCGCCCCTAACCACATAGCCATCTCGCCACCTAATGACAACCCTGCACAACCTATACGATTTACATCTACAAAAGGAAGTGTTTCAAGATAGTCTACACAGCGAATAAGGTCCCAAAGCCGTTCCCCCATTAATGTTCGGTTTTTCTCATAAACTTCATGCTGACCCACATCCGTTGTGATTACTATAAACCCCCTCTCTACCAATCTTTTGCCAAACTGATGATATAGTGTCTGATTTTCCTCAAAGGCTGAATACCGATTTCCTCCATGTCCGTGAATACATACGACAGCAGGAAACTTTTTGTCTTTTATATCTGCCGGCGCTCCCATACAAACACGGATTTGTCTTCCCGGAGTACTTTGTATCTCAATTTCTTCTAATACCCAACCATTATTTTCATTCTTTTTTAATTGTTTTGCTGCAAAAGACTCCGGTTTCGTATCAGGCAAATACAATTTTTTGGATAGTTCACTTCGAACTTTATCTTGCCAAGAAACAATAATATCTTTTCCGGCGGATGTTTCCGGTATCTTTAATCGTCGCAATTGCTTATCTTCTGCAGGCCAACAGACAGAAAAAACCATAAAAATGGTAAACACAAACAGAGGAACATAAATAAAAAAAGGCTTATGGAAATCAAAATGTGTTCTGTTTCGTCCTCTTTTTGTCATAACAATCATTTCTCTTATTTGAGTAGAAACGGCCAATTATGATACATTTATTGTTCAGTTAGCAAAATCTTTTTGTTCTTTCGGACTCGAATTATATTTTAACTGGATAAAGTATAAAAGGTTTCTGTTTATGATTCAAGATTTAATGAGGAAACATCGTCGTGCTATTCTGCTGTTTGTGGTGCTGGTTATTGCTGTTCCATTTGTCCTTTTCTTTGACATGCCCGGCAAATATAGGTCCGCAACACCCGAATTTGCAGATAATCCAATTGCAACGGTTGGAAACTTACCCGTTAAGGAAAGCGAATTCCGCCGAAATTTAAACATGCTTATTCAACAAAGGTCCACACCCGACAAAACTGTAACTATTGAAGAATTAGAACAGTCCGGCGAAACGGATAAAATTTTGCAACAGATGATCGATTCTAATCTTATTGCATTAGAAGAACAGAAACGAAATTTTAAAGTTGAACGCAGTCTGCTTATTGAACAAATGCAAAAATGGCCTCAATTCCGCACGGAAGACGGTAAATTAGACCGTGAGGCATGGAACGCATGGGTGGAAGCCAACGAGGGTAAAATTAACTGGAATGAGATTTATTCAGACCTCCAAAAATCCATTTCACGCCAGGTTTTTATCAATACTTTACTGGCCCCTGCACGATTTGACCCTACAACAATAGATAAAAAAGTGATGAACAACTTTACGCGTATCCGCATTAAATATGCGAAGATTTCGCCCCCTATCGAAATAAAGGAAGAAGAACTGTCAAAATATTTTGAAGAGAACAAGGAAACCTATCGCGAATCCGATACATTACTCACGGAAGCCGTAAAAGTATCCTTAATACCCCCTGTCCCTGATAGGGCTACTGAAGCCTATAATAAAGCCAAACAAGGTGAAGATTTTGCAGAGTTAGCAAATACCTATTCTGACCAGAAGAGTCAACAAGGTGGAGATATGGGCTGGCAAACTCAACGGGAAACGGAACCTCCTCATCGGCAAGTTTTGTTCTCATTGAAAGTAGGTGAAATAAATGAGCCTATCTATGCTTTCGGTGCTTACTATATATTCAAAGTGGAAGAAGAACGAACTCATGCAGAAACAGGTGCCCGCGAGATTCGGGCACGCCAAATTATGATTCGTGCGTCAATAGATGAGGAAGAAAAAAAGAATAGAGAGGAACAAGCAAAAGAAATAGCCCAAAAAGCCAACGAGGATAAGACCCTGGAAAAAGTGGCTCAGGAAAAAAATCTGGAAATTGTCAAAATAGGACCTTTCAACAGAGAATCCAAAAACATCGAGGGCCTAAATCAATTTGATATGTATCAATATCGAAGTGCTTTTATAACACCCGACAAAGACTCAGAATACCAGGTAATTACAGGCCGGGATAATATATTTGTGGCCAAAGTACTGGAACGAATCAAAGGAGAAATCCCACCTATTGATAAAGTCCGCGAACGCCTGGAAAAAGATTACACCAACATGATGAGACTTAAGGACGATTACAAAAAGAAAGTAGAAGAAATTTCGAATAAGATTAAAGCAGAAGCAAAATCGATTGATGACCTACCTAAAATTTTCCCCGATTTGAATATCGAAATTAAAGAAACTGCGAAGCCCTTCACTGCAAAGGATTACTTATTCCAGGAAGGGCTTATGGTACCTCCAGAAAAAATATTCACTGAATTAGAAGGGCAAGATATTGGCGCCCTTGCAGGACCCATTAAAGACTTTAATAACGAACATTATTTTGTGCAACTATTAGAAAAAACATTGCCAACCGACGCAGATAAAGAAAAAATGGACGAAGACAAAAAACAGATGCGAGAAATGGAACTTCGCATGGCACAAAACGAGATATTAGAGGACTATCGTCTCTATCTGCGAGAAAAAGCCATGAAGAGTGGCGTCCCTATTAAGGTTAACCAGCAAATGATTGCATCTATTTTGGGAAAAGATAAAGAAAAAGAAGAGAGCAAAGACGAACAGAAAAAGCCGGCCCACCCCGCCAATGATTTACAAAAATTAAACACCCTTATCGGAGACTAATACCGTCTGACCCGTCCGGCCTATCCGACCTGTCCCGGCCTGTCCGGCCGGCCCGACCCGTCCGGCCTGTCCGACCTGTCTGACCCTGCAATAAAAATCTGTTTTCCCTTGTTTCTTATTATATAATGTTATTATGATTCATTCTCAGGTATCGTATAAAAAACTTCGTGGTTTCACACTGGTTGAGCTGTTGGTCGTCATAGCCATCATATCCATCCTGGCCGCCATCCTTTTACCAGCATTATCTCGGGCTCGCGAAGCCGGAAAAAGAGCCTCCTGTGCCAACAATCTCAAACAGATTGGGCTGGCTTTGATTATGTATGCTAACGAGAGCAAGGGAAACTATTTCCCTCCCATCAAAGCCATACGAACCCCCTGGACGGAAAATGCCCTGCCATGTAGTGAGGCCAATACACGAGAATCCTTTTTTGAACCAAAGGGAATGTATCCAGAATACTTATCCGACTTAAAAGTACTCATCTGTCCATCGGATATAGACCGTTCCGTTGCTCTCGGTCCCGGTGGTTGGTTGGACGAAACAACTGAGGAGCCAGACCTATGCAAGATAAATGACATATCATACAGTTATTTAGGCTGGCTAATTGTTCCTTCTCTATACTTAATCCCGGATGGAGATGAACACGCACCCGACCCACGAACAGAAATCGAAGGTGCTTTTGTTACCGCTTTTGCAGATTTAGTATCGCAAGTCCGAAATACTCCACTAACCTCTGTTGCTAATCTATACGATAAAGATTTATCTTTTATACCCTTCTATCCCGGTGATACACAAAAAAGAACTGTCTATCGGCTTAGAGAGGGTGTCGAACGTTTTCTAAATCAAAATACTTCCGCATCAGAAATCCCTATTATGTGGGACAATCTTTTCAAAAAAGGCGAAGGGGAAGGATACAACACTCCTATGCTAAACCACCAGCCCGGAGGGGGAAATGTCCTGCATCTTGATGGACATGTAACATTTATTCGCTATCCTGACCAATTCCCTTATACCCGTGTCTGGGTCAATGTATGTAATCAAATGAATAGTTTCTATTAAGGAACTTATTCCCATTAACGGTGTATATTAATATAAAACTGAATTAAAACGAATAACTATTTAGGAGAGCGAAAAGAACATTATGAAAAACATATCACGCCGAGAATTTGTTCAAAGACTTTCTATTTTTGGATTAAGTTCTTATCTACTTACCCAAACAGCCCATGCAGGGAACACCTCTGAGAACAACATAAAAGAAAAACCTAATTTTATTGTCATTTTAGCAGATGACCTCGGAGCCAAGGAATTATCCTGCTACGGGAATAATGTAATAAAAACACCGAATTTAGACCGAATGGCCCAAGAAGGAGTCAAATTTGAAACCTGCTACGCTACGCCAATTTGCCATCCCACACGCGTTATGCTCCTAACAGGACAATACGGCTGTCATAACGGAGTATATAATTTCGCTAATATGCGTGGTGGACCTGAACCCAAAAGCGAGATAGAAGATATAGCCAAAAGCCATCGAACTTTTATCAACCTGCTCAAAGACGCAGGATATGCAACCGCAATGTCTGGAAAGTGGCAATTGTCCGGCGAACCTCCAAAACTTATTTTTGAATGTGGTTTTGATGAGTATTGTGTCTGGGGACAGAAAGGATATTTACCCGCCGGGACAAATTACATCAGTGGGCTCGAATCAGACAAAAAATATGCCCGTTATTGGCATCCCTCAATAGTACAAAATGGAGAATACATACCGACAAAACCGGATGACTATGGTCCCGATATACACCATCGGTTCGTTGTGGATTTTATAAACAGACACAAGCAGAAACCCTTTGTAATTTACTACCCAACCTGTTTAACTCATGCCCCACACCTACCTACACCTGATACAAAAAAAGAGAATGACAATTTAACAAAAAGCGAGCCTCAAAATTTTAAGCCTGCCGTTGAATATCTGGATAAACTCATGGGGGAACTAATTAAAGAAATCGAAAAAGCAGGATTAAAAGAAAAAACCATTATCATCTTTACAGGAGACAACGGCACAGGTGGACAGGGGAAAGGTCAGCCAACGGAATTCGGTGCTCGCGTGCCTATGATAATCTGGGGACCGGGTTATATCAAGCCACAGGGTCCTGTAATGGAATTAACCGACTTATCCGACATTTTACCAACATTATGCGATTGGGCCGGTGCTCCACTCCCGAACGACCGACCCATTGACGGTATTTCGTTAGTCCCATTCCTCACAGGGAAAAGCCAGACCACACGCGAGTGGATATTCAGTTTCATTGCAGATCGACGTATTCTAAGAACAAAACGTTGGCTATTAGAGGATAATTCTCCACTCCATTACGGTAAACTTTACGACTGTGGAGATAGCCGTAACGGAACAAATTATAAAGATGTAACCCATTCCGATGACCCCGAAGTTCTGAAAATAAAAGAATACTTTAACCAACTCCTTGAAAAACTTCCTGCTCCCAAACTGGAACATGAAGGACCTCCAACGGAAAAAAAGAAAGAAAAAGGACAGAAAGAAAACAAAGAAAAAAGGAAAGCAAGGAAACAATCCACTGTTTAATACAAAAAACTCTCTCTCCTCTCGTTATTCTTTTTCAAATAAAGAAAAAAGATACACAGGCAATTATTACACACTATCGATTATTGCAATTGGAATGGAGAGATTATTTGCAATATCAAAAATATCATTTCGGTATGTAAACAAAATTATCTGTTGCTCTTCTCCTAATATTTTCAGAATATTTAACACTTGAATAAGTTGAGGATAATCATATTGTATAAAAGGGTCCTCTAAGAGCAGGGGAAGGCTCTCTTTTAGGTAATGGGGAATACGCATAAGTGCAGTTCGGATAGCAAAATATAGGCTTTCTAACACAGATTGTTTCGTTGATATTTCTTCCAGGGGTATTGCCTTTCGCGTTTCCACCGGAACAATTTTGATAGTCAGGTCTTGTTCTATAAGCACACCTTCATACTTGCCATGGGTTAGTTTAGCAAATAGACGACAGACCTCATTCTGCAATGGTAACGAAATCTTATGATACCGATATGTAGATAACTGTTGTAATACAGATAGGGCAAGCAATACACTTTCTTGTTCATGTTGCACTGCTTTCCATTGTGTTTCATAATAATTCTTTTCTTCCAGAATCTCATTTAGCGGACACAATTTCTCTGTTAACAGTTGCAATTCAGATTGAAGCGAATGTATATCCTGTTGAACTTGTTCAATCTCTTTCTTTCTCTGCTCTAAAAGAAATTGTAACTCCTCCTCCTTTTCTGCCGGGACCGAGGGCACAAAATCCTGTGTTCGTTTTTCCAGTTCTTCTAATGTCTCATTTTCGAGAAGTTGTTGAAGTTGCAATTCTGTCTGTTCAATCATCGAAAAGAGAGTATATGCTTCCTCAGCCCTTGCACATTTACTTTTCCATTCGGAGAGATTTGCCACCCCCGATAATTCTAATATTTCACGGATTTGCTCTTGATGGTACAAGATTTCTTCATCAAATTTTTGAATTTGTTGATGAAAATCCAACCGTTTCTTGCGAAGTTCGGATATTTTTACCCTAAGCCCACGATATACTTCTTCTGCATGATAATAAGAACGGAAAGTCTCAGGTGTTAATAATTCACCGGATTGTAATAAACCGGATTGAACAAGTTCTTTACCTATCCTATTAAGTATTTCCTCTTGAATATTATGGTGAATTTTTCTTATATATTCTTCTTTACGAGATATAGTATCGGACAACTGCTGATACTGCTCCCGCAAATCCCAGAGCCTACGGTTATACATTCGCATCTTTTCTTGTAATTCAAATACTTTTCGTCGATTTCTCTCTATTTCATCTTCGCTTCCCAGTAACAGTTCTACTCGTTCAAATAATTCCTTCATATTCAGGTAAAGTTCGTTGGTTCGCGATAGATTAATATTAAAAAGTTCTTCCGCCTTTTTTACCTCCTTTGTCATATTATCCTGCTGTTTCAGCAAGACACAATATTGTTCATATAGTCCCTGTAATTCACGGACATGCTCTAAATTTGCTTCGGAAAGCAACGCCGTTATGGGATGCTTTTCAATATATTCAGAGGAAAGAAGCCGTTGGATATGTTCCTTCAACCGTTCCCGATCAATATCTAACTTTTTTAGTTCCTTTTTCCCACTTATATAGTTATGTAAAAAATATATAAGAGCAATTACCACAATACTTATAAATAATAAAGATTCTTTTTTCCCAAAAAATATATAAAAATAAATAAGACATAGCAGTACTATAAAACAAAAAGGTCCTAAAATCAGGGGTACCCATTGGCGAGATTTCGTAAATAATTTTAATTCTTCTATATTTTGAAGTTCTCTTTCTAACTCCCTTTGCTCTTCTTCGGGCTTTTCCTTATATCTCATGTAATCACAAACCAGCCCATTAAAATCTGCTACCTCCTTAAACAAGTCTTGAAACGGCTGAATCTGCTCATTAATAAGGGTGTGCTCTCTTTTCAACACATTAAATTGTTCTTCGCTCCTTTGCGTTTCTTTTAAGGAACTCTTATATAAATCGATTGCAATATCAACTTTTTGATAAAACATATCATCTTTTTGTATGAGTTCCGGAAATTCAGAAACGATCTTTTCTACTTCTTGTATTTGTTTTTTTACCCTTTCCCGCTGACTTAATAGTTCCTTTAGTACTTCCTCATTACCGGATATATGTTTCAGGTATTCTTCAAACTTTTCCTGATAGTCTTTAATGAAATCAATAGGGACAAAAGAAGAATGATGGAGTTCTCGTTCAAGGTCATTGATTTCTCTCGTAATACATTCAACTTCATTTTGCAACCGTTCTTTTTGGGTTTCCGCATGCTGAATAGCCATTTCGGACTGAATAACAATGGATTTCTGGTCCATTGAAAAATTCCTGTAACTGGAATATGCAAAAGAGCGCGCTGTTAGTTGGTCCAATTTTTCACGAAGGGCTTTAGCGTCGTTTTTCCTCCTCCAGAGTGCATAGTGCCGCGTATATTGAAGTCTCTCCTGAATCTTTTCATAATCCTCTTGAAGAAGTCGCCATTGTTCTTTACACTCCTTTAATAGGGCCTTTCTCTGTCGAATTTCTTGCAGATGAATCTTCGCCTGCTCATATTCCCCCAATAGTCTTTCTAACTGCTCTGAAATATAATTTCTCGGCTTTTTATAAGTTCGCTCTGTTCCAATAGACTGTAAGTAATCCTGAAAAGTGGTAATTATATCCTGCAAAGATTGTACCGTTGTGCCTGTATCTATCAAACAACGGAGATGCTTTCTCAACTCACAATGAGGAGTTTGTCCATATAGATTTTCCAACATTTTTTGAGAAATGGTGGCGATACCTGAGAAAATTTTACGGTCCAAATCCAGATGACTTCGTATAAATGCAGGTTCCCCATTTGGATATACAGGAAAAGTGCTTGTTATATCTTTTACATCCAGCCCTTCATAAACCTTTAATGATGATTTGGAACCAAATACCCGATGGAGATGTATTATTTTCCCGGAATTCAAACGATAAACGATATTCCCGCGATAATCCTGCGTATGCCAAGGAGTATATTTATAATAGTTCTCTGTAAAAAGTGTATTCTTCCTGCTTGACAATTTCTGACCAAACAACATGTCCAGTAAAAACTGAAATATGGAATTTCGGTCTTGTTCCTCTTTGACAAAAATTATCTGAAAACCCCTCCCAAACTCAAGGGGTATATTTTGTAACTTTCCAAAACCGTAAATATGTCCTTTTACAAATTCCATTCCAGAGGAACCTCAGATGTTTCGACAGCAGGGATTTTTAATTCAATCCCTTCTACAACCCTTTTGGTTAAATGACCGGCTCGATTTGCAACCCCACGAACATAGGGATTGGGGGCCAATTTTTGTTCTTCTCCTATTTGTTTGAAAAACTCGGACAGTACGGTAACCGAACCCATATCTCCTGAATTTTCAAATCCTTCCATCTCTCCATCAATACTCCATGTAATTGATTGGCTTTCTTCTTGAATAAGGTTAATGATTTCGGGGATAGTACCTAATATACATGCGGATATTGTACCTGTAAAACTAAAGTGAACCGCACAGGGTTTCGGCATATTATTTAATTCACTCCGCATTCTCAAAAAAAGTTCCTCTTTATTCAAAATATTCGACGCATCTACATTTATAACCGCATAAGAACTTTTTTGCGTGGATATATGCTCTACCTGGGACACTTCCCATCGGTTATTATTGATTTGAAATTGTATGCCAACCACTCCAAAGGGTGGGGTATCATTAAAACTTATAGGGTCCGGAGCACCACAACAACAAACAGTAAGCCTCGAAGTGCTATAAATCTGCTTAAAACCATACCCCTTTCCTATAGCAATATAGGAAAAAACAGACGAAACCTTTTCAAACCATTGGGATAACTTTTCAGTATGAGATATAGGCAAATCATAGGATAAAAGGATATGATTTTTACCATTGGTCTCTACAGGAAATTCAATTTCACTTAAGTCCTCTATTCCCTTACCATCACACGCCCATGAATAGACAACAAGAGGGATCCTTTCTGCTTCCCACTTTGTCCTATCTAACAAATTCATAATAACAACATTATCGGGGAAAGTTTCTAACCCATATGGAGAATATTCGGAAATGGGGTCAGAGGAACCGGGAACAATAATAACAGGAACCGGCTTTATTGCTTCCAGACTTTTGCACAAAAATTGAAGTGTCTTTTCGGTTACACATTCCGCATCGAATAAATTGCCCGTTATTAACAACGCATCTGCTTTATATTCAAATACCTTATTAACTATTGTATTAAGAATATCTTTCTGTTTCTCTCTCCGCTCATAACCATATTTTCGGTTTGAGCAAGAAAAAAAAGGTTTGTCTAAATATAAATTTGCTGTATGTATAACAAACATGTTGGCTAAACCTGTAACCTGTTTAATGGCTAAGTGTATATTATATCAATTTGAGGTTCTCTCCTTGCCATAGCATCAGAAAAACCCCGCAAACGCCAATATCGAAATACACGACGATACATCCATAGATAGGATTGTGAGTCTTCTATGAGTTTCAAACAAAACCGATGATAGTAAGGGACAAGGATGGAATTAATCATCCGCTCCAAAAAGGGGGGATATAGTCTATAGTTTACAACTATTGAATATTCATCTGGCAACAGCCTTAGATAACAACCCATTGAGTAACCTCTCCGGTAATGATACTTACACATATCCAGATAAGACCCCCCTTTCCAGAACCAGCAAATCGCCTGATCATCGATAAGAAGTGGACACCCTGCATGCGATAGCCGTTTTACTAATTCTGTTTCTGCAAATTCAGGGAAATAAAACGTCTTATTCAACACACCCCCCTGAAGGAGAATATTTCGGGGAAGGCTCATATTTCCTAATGAAAAATGATAAGGTGTTATTTTTTTTATTTGTGCTATCGGAGGGGAACTGTCTTCAGGCAGTAACAACGGTGTTAAACTCTTCGGTGAAAGGCGAGGATGTACAAGTATTGCTCCACCGATACAAGCCTTATTTTCGTATGTACGCTGTAATTGAACATGCCGTTGTATCCAATTACTTGCAGGTAATACTTCCGGTTTACTGCATAGAACCCATTTCCCCTGGGCTTCACGAAAGCCTGTATTCCATGCATTTACCAGAGATTTCCCACTTTGTTGAACATAGCGAACAATAAAAGGAGAACCTTTCGAGAGAGACAAAACCATTTTCCGTGTCTCATTAGAAGAATTTGTTTCGACAATGATCCACTCAAAATGCGCCATAGGATAGTCCTGATGTTCTAAATGAAAAAACCACGGTGTCAAACACCAAGACAAATCATCACCTACTACTAACACACTTACATCAATTAAATTTTCTGACATTTCGAAACCTTCTTCCCTTTTTTGGGATTATAAAATACTAAAATGATAATATACAGAAAAAAGGAATCCTATTTCTAAAAAAGGCCCTTTATCTATATAGATAAGGTTTAGATGGCATGTCGCAAGTCGTAAACAAGGTCTCGGAATTCCGCCGATTCCCTTTTTGGGGAACATTACTTGGAGGAATTTTTATTCTTCTTATGATACGAATATATTGGGATCCTGCACTTGCTACGAACGCTATCAAAAACAATAATAAAAAAGAAATATGGGCAATTAAACAATACTCTGTTTGGGGTCCAATATGGAAATATGGCTTCGACCGTATTTCAACTGGAAAAGTGCCTCATTGGAATCCATATCAACTTTGTGGACAACCCTACCTTACCGATATTCGCACAGCTCTATTTCAACCTCTACATCTCCTATTTTGGCGGATGGATTTTGCTTATGCATATCAAAGGTATATTTTCCTATCTTTATCTCTTTTAGGTATTGGCTTTCTGATATGGGGTCGGATTTTAGAAATTCCTTATCCTGCTCTTGTCCCCGGTTTGGTTTCCCTGTTGTTTTCAGGACCTATAATATGTGCTCAAATGGCTATGCCCCTATTAAGTGGCTCTGTTTGGCTCCTTTTCCTTTTAAGCGGGATTGTATACTTTTTTGAGAATTATAACTTTCGCAGTTTCATAGTACTATTGTTTATTTGGTCTGCATTGATTCTTTCCGGAAGTATGGAATGCATTCTTGCAGGAATTCTTATATTTGTTACCTTCCCCTTTGCATCTCGCCTTTTTCCCATGCTTAATATAGAAAAGAATCCTTTTACCCTAATTTTCAAAACTACAGGGATTTTTATTTTGGGGCTGATGATATCGGCTTTTGCATGGTTCCCTTTTTTATTGTGGTTGATACATTCCGAACAGAATTGGGAGCATTTTACAAGTTTCCCTCTGTCTGCTCCGTTTCCAGAAACTTTGAACATGTCGCTAACTCAATTCTTACGACCGGCACTATCATTAGAACTTCCTGAACTTCCCACTTTATACCCCGGCTTGATATGTCTTATATTTCTCCTACCTGCTTTTTTTGATCGCGAACATCGTTCAGTAGTTCTGTTTCACGGCATAGTTATATTGTTCTTCTTTTTACTATTTTTTATAAATCTTGACCCCGCAAGAATCCTCCAGAAAGGAATGCTCGTTCTTGTTGCCGTGTCATTCTCAGTTTTATCGGGCATTGGATTTCACCGACTGCTCCTGAAAGGTCGTGACTTTAATTCACCGTATGTATGGATTTCCAGCATACTTGTCTTCTTTTTGATACTTTTCCTCATTCTAACAGGCAATCCCTGGACAAAAGGGGTATCCATCCTGCTCCTTATCCTTATTATCCCTGCCATCCTGATTCGCATACCTAAGATAAATTCCGCCATCTGTATTCTTATCGCCTTATTAAGTTTTATCGAATTGTATTACTTACTTCGTCCCTTTCTCCCTGAAAGTTATAGTTCGATAATAGAAAGACAAAATTCATATTCCGAGTTTATTCGCCAACTCCGCTATCAAACCGGCACCGGTAGAGGTTTGATTATATCCGAACCCAATACAATACTCTGGTCCGAAAATCTCGGAATGTATTATCATTGGCAACTGGTTAACGGAACCGAATTACCCAAAGACAAATATTCACATTTGTGGATAGAAGAAATATCCAATTGCAAAAAGGAAAAATCGGCATTACTAAAAAATCCTCTTATAACAACCAGCGGTGTTCAATGGGTATTTATTCCAAATATAAATAAGAAAGACACCGAACGAAAAGACTTAAAAAATTGGCGGAATATGGAACAAATTCCCTTTATTGAAATTTATGAAAATACACAACCCATGCCAAGATGCTACTGGATACATAACTACAAAATACTCCCCTCTATGGAAGAAACAATGAACATACTTTTGCATAATAATTTTTCACCCTTCACAGAATGTATCGTTCAATCGGACACACCCATTCCCTATACAAAAAAAGTTACCGATACAGACTTACCCCCCTCAGAAGAGAATGTAGACATCACTAAAAACATAAATACCGCCAGTATCCAGGAGGAAACTCCCGAAAATATTTCCATACATGTTAAAGCATATCAAGAAGGTTTTTTAGTATTACTGGACACATATAGTCCGGGATGGAAAGCATTTTTAGATGGGGAACCTGCACAAATCTTTCGCACAAACGGAATTTTCAGAGGCATTCCAATTCCGGGAGGTGTCCATCAGGTACAATTCACATACACAAGCCCCGGCTGGAATATAGGTAGAGCAATTACTCTGGGCTCAATCCTGATAATTTTTTTTCTGCTACTTGCAGAAACATTTTACAACAAGAACAAAGAGGAACCATCGGAATCTCCATAATGAATATAATCATTATCCCTATCAATCTTGACGGATAAATACAAATCTCTTATGGCAATATATGCTTTGTCGCGGTTTAAACCCAATCGCACGGCTTCAAGGAAGTATTTATGCACTTTTTTATAATCCAGCGGAACACCTTCTCCTTTGCTGTACATCACTCCTAACCAATATTTACCCCAACCTCTAGCCAACTCAAAACATTCTCTTGCTTTGGTTACATCTCTTGGAACTCCTTTTCCTAAGTAATAGATTCTTCTAATAAATTGATATGCATAAGAATCCCCTTGCTCCACGGCTCGCTGATAATACTCCAGACTTCTTTTAATATCTCGTTTTATAATTGGAGAACCTGATTCGTATTCCGAAGCAAGATAAAATGTGGCCGATTTATCCCCCTTTCTACTGGCTTTTTCAAGGAATCCTATACCTTTCTGAGCATTCTTTACAATTTTTAGATAACTTCTCCCTATCCAAAACAAAAGCCTCGAATCTTCTGTGTCTTCTAATTCCTCTCACTCTTTTTCAGATATTTCTTCTGAATACATTACTTTTCCCATTATCTTCAAACAATTAAAAATATCCCTGTTCTGCCGGAACACATTTATAATAAATCTATACAATTCATAAAAAATTTTATTATTTTCTTTTATTTCTTCCGCATCCACATTTGATAGTAGTGTATATGCCTTTTCCGGCATATTTAGTTTTTGATATAAAGCGGAAAGGTAAATCCTGAATATAATATTTTCTTCGTCCAGGTGCTCCATTAATAAATCTGCTGTGGTAAGCATTTCCCTATTTATTTCCGGATTGCCGAAATCATATTACTAAATACACAGAAGATGGTCTATATCGTAGCGGAAAAAATTTTTCTTAATGTTTAGATGAGTTGGGCTATTTATCCCTGTTTTTTAGAACATCAAGAGCCTGTTGGAGAACTACATCCTCTTCCCCTATATATATTTTTTGAAGGTTTTCTAAATTCAACGGTACTTTTACGGCCGGTTTGATTCCACCTTCGCCCTGTGCATTGGCTTCAATCTGAACGATTCCCTCTTTATCTAATGAACGAGCCACCGGATAGGATACCGTAAGGCCATTGGGCATTCGAACATCGCCCCCCGGCACACCCATTGCACCTCTCGTGTCAGATATTCCAATGACCTGAACATTTTTCTGCTTGCTCAAGACAGAAGCCAATCCTTCTGCACTACCCGCCGTACCGTAATCTACCAGAACAACAACATTTCCACGATACCGCAAGGGGAATGGTTTAATAACAATTCGGTCTCCCGGACTGACCTTAAAACCTTTTTCTTTCTTGCTATAAAAGGCAAGGTCCTGGAAAAAACTCTCTTCTTCAACAAAATATCCTGCAAATCGTGGTATCAATTCGGGATCACCACCTGTATTCCCTCGAAGGTCAAGAATTAGCCCCGGAGTATCTTCACGAATAAAGTCGCTAATTACTTTCTGAAATGCCTGTGCGGGGAACGGTGTATTAATGCTCGGTGAAAAGAAAAAGATACGAACATAACCATATTTTTCTTCCAATTTCTTCTTCTGCAGGGGATTGTCCGTCGGACCTACACGGACTTTATCCCAGACGGGAGTTATTAAAGTTGAGTAATCGTCTTTCTCCGCTTTGAGTTTTGCAATGACGGGCTCTGTCTCGGACGGATTCATAAAAGAGACTTCCACTTCCGTCCCCACCGGTGCTCGGCCCAAAAGTTTACACTGCTCAAAAACTTTCCCCTCCCGTGTTGCAGGCGGTGTATCTGTCCATAAAACAGAGGTCTCCTGAACGGCTGTTTCTATCGCTACATTATTCCATTTTAATAGTTTCGTACCGATTTTCATCCCTGCTTTCTCTGCGGAACTCCCCTGATGAATATAAAACACAATATATTGCCCATCATCGGTACGCGTCATAGCAAAGCCATAGCCTCCACCTATGGCAGAGGCACGAATTTCTTCATCCATTTCTACGCGGATATTCCCATCAGGAATGGAATACATGAACTCCCGCAGGGCAAGATAGTAAGCGTTGCGGTCCTTTTTATCTTTTGCTTGTTTAACTTTTTCAGTGTATTTTATACGCAAATCATTCCAGTTTATATTCTTCCATTCTGTATAGGGATATTCGCGCTCTATCTGGTCACATAACCTGTTAAAAGCCTTTTTCCAGGGTAAAAGCCGATAATCGCCTTCACCACTCATCAGTAATGGTATTTTCGGCAAAGGTAGGGGTAACTCCGGGAGAGGAACTGCAACCATTGGGACTTCTATCTTGGTTAGAGGGATTCGTGTCCGCGTGCAACTAAGGAACAGACATAGGATACATATACTCGTAAACAAAACCAAAGCAATCCGCCGGCTTTTCATATACCTAAACCCAATTTTGTTATTTTTTCCATTCTTATAATAATTTTATGGAAAAATTTTTATTTTCGTTCCATAAACTTTTTAATGGCTAATCTCGTGCCCAGATTGTTGACATTCCCATGCCCCCACCGACACAGAGCGTAGCCAGCCCGTATTTGAGGTTTCTTCGTTTCATCTCGTTCAACAGAGACAATACGATTCTTGCTCCCGTGCAACCCACAGGATGTCCTAATGCAATTCCCGATCCATTAACATTGGTAATATCCCGATTCAGTCCTAACAATTTTTCACAGGCAAGATATTGTGCTGCAAAGGCTTCATTAAGTTCAATCAATTCTATATCATCCAACTTCATCTTTGCTTTCTCCAATGCTTTTTTCGTTGCAGGCACAGGACCATAGCCCATAAGTTCCGGCTCCACACCGGAAACAGCATACGCAACCAATCGCCCTAACGGTTCCAGTCCTCTTCGATGGGCCTCCTTTTCACTCATTAGTACAATGGCACACGCAGCATCGTTTATCCCCGAAGCATTACCCGCAGTTACCGTCCCATCTTTTTTGAAGGTCGGTTTCAGAGCAGATAATTGTTCCATAGTCAAACCCATCCGCACATGTTCATCCTGCTCAAAAATGGTTGTCCCTTTTTTGCCCTTTATCTCTACAGGGATTATCTCCTCTTTGAATTTTCCTTCTTTAATAGCCCGTTCTGCTCTATTATGGGACTTCAATGCTATCGTATCCTGTTCTTCACGGGTAATATTATATTTTTCTGCTAGATTCTCCGCTGTTAAACCCATGATAAGACCGCTCCATGAGTCCGTAAGACCATCCCAGACACCATCCGCAAATACGGCATGCTGTAATCGGATGCCCCAGCGGGCCTTATCCACTGTATAAGGAACACGACTCATGATCTCCACACCGCCAGCAACCGCAATATCCATATCACCGAGCATAATTTGCTGTGCGGAATATACAATCGCTTGCATCCCGGAAGCACAATTCCGTTGAATAGTCACTCCCGGCACATGTATAGGCAATCCCGCCTTCAAACCGGCAAGCCGGCCCGTTGGTAATTCATCTGTCCTTTGCATACACTGCCCAATAACCACATCGCCCACGGCCTCCGGTTCTACCTTACTTCGTTGAACGGCTTCTTTAATGACAAGACCTGCAAGATCCGGGGCGGAATAATCTTTAAGACTACCACCAAACGAGCCTATTGCTGTCCGAACACCTGATGTAATTACAACATGTTCCATATAGATACCTCCTATCCTGTTTGGTTTATTTTAGAATTGCCTGCGAAACTCTTCAATATTTTCAGGCTGTACTTCTACCTCATCCCAATATGTTGTATCCTTAGAAAGCCATTGACGGTTCAATGGGTCTCCTTTAAATAGCCGATAGAGAATTCCAATAGGCGTAATGACAAGATAAAAAGCGACAAGTAAGAAGAACCTTGTCATTAGCCAATTTAATACATCGGCCAATTTTATCCACAGGAAAAATAGCGGTTGTAATACTTTCGGAATAAGAAGACCCAGGACAATTAGAGTTCCTCCCACACCCAACCATATATATGGAATACCAACAAAGCCATGAATGGCCCAACGAATTAAACCAATAATGATAAAAACAGCACCGACAAGTATTCCGAACTTCCGTTGTTCTTTTTTATCTTTGTAATCAATCTTAAGAGCCATTTTCTTTAATCCAGTTCAAATTCTTTTTTCCAATCAACTTCATCTTTCCAGGGTTTTTGTTTCGCTTTATCCAATAAGAAAGAACCCATACATAAGTAATCCATGTTTGTTCTCATGAAGCATGTATAGGCCTCTTTCGGAGTACACACAATCGGCTCGCCACGAACATTAAAAGAGGTATTAATAATCACCGGACATCCTGTCCGTTCATAGAACGCTTTTATCATATCATAGTATCTCGGATGGTCTTCCCGACAAATTGTTTGTATGCGAGCGGAATTATCCACATGGGTAACGGCCGGAATATCGGAACGTACTACTCTCAATTTATCAAATTCTCGGGCTTGTTTCTCTTCCGCACTCAGTTCCCTCAAATGTTCCTTCCGCACATTTGCAACCAGTAACATGTAAGGACTTTCTACACGGTTTAATTCAAAATACTCATCCGCCTGTTCATACAACACGGTCGGAGCGAAAGGTCGAAACGATTCGCGGAATTTTATCTTTAAATTCAATACCGATTGCATCTCTCTTGAACGGGCATCTCCCAATATACTCCGCGCACCTAATGCACGCGGACCGAATTCCATTCGCCCCTGAAACCAACCAACAACTTTTCCTTCATCTATCAATTGGGCTACGCGACTCGCTATTTCGTTTTCAGAAAGTTTTTCATAAGGAATATCCTCTTCTTTGAGGAATTTCTCTATTTCTTCATCTGAAAACGATGGCCCTAAATAACTGGCTTTCTGCCTGCGAGAGTGGGCGATTCTTTCCTTCCCGTATACTTGATGCCATGCCAGAAGCGCACAACCTAACGCATTTCCACCGTCACTGGCACAGGGTTGTACCCATATCTCATCAAACGGTCCTTCACGTAACAATCTACCGTTGGCAACACAATTCAGCGTAACACCTCCAGACATGGCTAACTTTTTCATTCCTGTCTCTTTATAGACATGTCTCGCTATTTTCAGAACAATCTCTTCAGTAACTATCTGTATAGATTTCGCTAAATCCATTTCTCTCTGTGTAATTTTTGATTCCGGCTTTCGCGGGGGACCACCAAAAAGTTTAGCAAACCGATTGTTCGTCATTTTTAGCCCGGCACAGTAATCAAAGTATTTCAAGTTAAGACGAAAAGAACCATCCTCATGTATATCAATTAGTTCTTTCTTTATCGTATCCACATACTTCGGTTCTCCATAAGGTGCCAATCCCATTAACTTATACTCACCACTGTTTACCTTGAAACCTGTGAAATATGTAAAAGCGGAATAAAGCAGTCCCAATGAATGTGGAAAACGAATCTCCTTCAACAACTTTATCTTATTACCCTGTCCGATACCGTATGCGGAAGTCGCCCATTCTCCAACACCATCTAAAGTGATAATCGCAGACTCCTCAAATGGGCTCGGATAAAATGCAGAAGCCGCATGGGACAGGTGATGTGTAGAAAAGAGAATTTCCCCATCGTAATTCAATTCTCTACGAATTGTTGCTCTCATATTCAACTTTTCAGAGAGCCATGAGGGCATTTGAACAAAGAAAGAAGAAATTCCCAAAGGTGCCGTGCCAAGGTAAGTCATCAATAACCGTTCAAATTTCAAAAAGGGCTTATCATAAAATACGATACAATCAATATCAGATATACCGATGTTCCCTTCTTTCAGACAATATTCCACCGCATACTTTGGAAAACGCGGGTCATGCTTCTTACGCGTAAATCTCTCTTCCTGCGCCGCCGCAACAATATCTCCATCTATTACCAATGCGGACGCACTATCATGATAAAATGCAGAAATCCCAAGTATCTTCATTAGCAGTCCTTATAAATTCCACAAGAATATTAACGATTATCTATACACTTTTGCAATATCTGAAATATAATAACAAAAAAATTCTTGACTTTTTTCCTTTGTAATTTGTATATTGTTATGTAATGGTTTTTTATATTTTCAATAATTTATCCTTCCAATTTATGTGGGAGCAGTGATTATGTCTGACGAAGAAAACAAACAAAATAAAATTGCAGAACGGCTTGTTAAAGGAGAGTATATTACTCAAGAGGAGTTGGACAGAGTCCGCGAACGAGAAAAGACCAGTGGTGTGCCCTGGTACAAACAACTTATACAGATGGGAAAAGTTACCTTCTCCGTTATAGAAGATGTTCTCCGTTATGAATGGCATTCAAGGGATGTACAGGAAAAACATAAGTCATTAGGGATGGCTTTACTTGATGATGGAATAATAACAAAAGGACAATTAGAGGAAGCATTGAAGGTCCAGAGAAGAACAAATCGTCTACTGGGAAATATTCTCCTAGAACTTGGTTATGTTACGCGTGAGGATATAACTAAAACGCTCGCCAAGCAGCATAACCTTGAATATGTTGATATAAAGACAGTTAATCCCAACCCTCTGGCAATAAATGCGATTTCAGAAGCCTTAGCAAGGAGGTATCAGGTTCTTCCTGTGTATGTCGAAGGGGACAAGATCGGTGTGCTTATATCAACACCGCAAAATGTTCAGAAAACGAAGGACCTATCGGTACTAACCGGTAGGAGAATTTATCCAATGCTTACAGCAGTCGAAGACATAAACGCAGAAATAGAAAAATGGTACCAGAATATACAAACAATGAATAGTGTAGATATTGTTAACAAGCCTATTATCAAAGAAAAAAGAGAAGCAGTAGTTACAGAAGAAAAAAGAAAAAAGGAAAAAGTTATGTCTGGTGAAGCGGTTATAAAAAAGACCGAAGTTAAGAGTGAAGATTCCAATAAAAGATTTGAACAGATTGCAAAAGAGGCTTCAGGAACATCTGCAATCAATACGGTCAAAACGATTCTTGAAGGTGCTGTTAAAGCAGGTGCTACCGATATCCATCTTGACCCACAGGAACCTGAAATGCGTGTTCGTTATCGTATCGATGGTATATTACATGATATAATGAGTATCCCTCCCTCTATGCAAAATGCTATTGTTTCAAGAGTAAAGATACTTTCCGACCTTGATATTACAGAAACAAGACATCCCCAAGATGGTCACATGAACCTTGAAGTTGAAGGAAGAGAATTGGATATAAGGGTAGCAACACTACCTACTTTTTTAGGAGAGAGAGTTGTTTTAAGGCTCCTGGATCAGTCTGCTGTACTATCAGGCATCGGTGACTTAGGACTATCAGAAAAAGACCAGAGCCGGTTAATAAAACTTATTGATCAGCCTTATGGCATGATACTTGTAACAGGTCCTACAGGTAGTGGAAAAACAACAACTCTATATGCAGCTCTGAATCAGAAGAATGTTATGACAGAAAGCATTGTCACTCTTGAGGACCCTGTAGAGTACCAATTATCTGGCATTAATCAAGTGCAGATAGACACAGATATCAATGTTACCTTTGCAAATACTTTAAGGGCTGTGTTACGACAGGATGTCGATGTGATACTCGTTGGAGAAATCCGTGATACGGAGACAGCACACATTGCTATAAGAGCAGCCATGACAGGACATCTTGTTCTTAGTACACTTCATACTAACAACGCTCCTGATGCTATAAATACACTTCGCAACATGGGTATCCCTTCCTACCTTATCTCAAGTGCTCTAACAGCCATAATGGCACAGAGACTTGTGAGGAAAATATGTATAGAATGTAAAGTTCCCTACAAACCAAGTGCATCCATCCTTAAGGAGGTTAATTTACCCACAACAATAAAAACACTTTACCATGGTAAAGGATGCAACAACTGCTATCATACAGGATATAAAGGCAGAACAGGAATATTTGAAATCCTTGAAATTACTCCCCAGATAAGAAAACTCATTGCTGAAGGTGCAACACCAGAAGTTATCGCACAAATATCTAAAATGAAAACAATGGCAGACCATTGCAGAGAAAAGATAAGAGAAGGCATTATTACACCTGAAGAATTTTTAAAAGTCATAAGGCTATAAAATTTTTGAAAAATGTTACTTTTTTGTTAAAAAGTTAAAAATTACTAACAAAAAGATAACATGAAAAAATAAAAATTTTTTTTTAGTGGAAAAAAATAAAGATATACACAAAAAAATTAAGAATATTTCAACATTAGAAAGTTGCTTTTTTATATAGAAAAAAGATAATCTTTTATAGTTATCCACATACTAACACAAACTACTACTATCTCATCTAAAATTTAAATATATAGTAGAAAGAAGAAGATACCAACATTTGGAGGAAAAGTATGAGAATCAAAGTGAGTCAGGAAAAACTAAACGAGGTATTATCAAAAGTGAGGAATGCAGTTCCTACAAAATCATCTTTACCAATATTATCTTCTATTTTAATGACGGCAGAGAACGGTGTGTTAAAATTAATTAGTACTGACTTGAGAATGACAATAGAGCAGGAATTAGAAGAGTGTGAAATAGAAGAAGAAGGGAAGATTACTGTAAGGGCCCACCTATTTTCGAACTTGCTTTCGAATATGTCTAAAGGAGAGATTATTTTAAAGTCTGTGGGTGATAATCAGGTGGTTGTGAAAAGTGGTCGGACGGAGGTCAAGTATATAACAATGCCTCCGGATGAGTTTCCTCCTGTAATGTTTGTTGATAGCGATAAGTTCGTAGTTATTTCTGAAGCATTGTTGTTGGATATGTTTAGGAAGGTTGTTTTTGCTGTATGTACAGAAGAATCAAGGTATGCGCTTACAGGAGTGCTCTTTGAAATTAATGATGGTAATTTGACTTTGGTTGCAACAGATGGAAAGAGAATGAGTTTAAGAAGAGAGAAAGACTGTGTTCCTGAGGAGATGAATGTTCGTATAACGATACCGGAACGGACGGTAAAGGAATTAATGAATCAGATGGAAGGAACAGGGGATATGAAGATATTTGTAGGTGAATCGAGGGCTTCTTTTGTATTTGGTAAAACGAGATTGACGAGTAGTTTAATTGAGGGTACATTTCCAAATTATGAAGTCGTCATACCAAAAGATTATAGTAAGCATGTAATAATTGGGACAGAAAATTGGAAATCCGTGTTGAAGAGAGCAGGGGCAATGAAAACAATGTCTATAAAGGTTTATATAAAGAAGAAACAGATAGATATAGAGGTTCAAAATCCTGAAGTAGGTGAATTTGCTGATACTGTAGAAGTGGAATATGAAGGAGAGGAAGTAAGAACAGGATTTAACATTGAATATTTAGTAGATGTTGTGGACCATATAACTACAGAAAAATTGGTGATGTCTATAAAGGATAGTAATAGTCCGTGCATAGTAAAGCCGTTATCACCTGAGGCTGAGGGAGATGAAAGATATATAAATATTATCATGCCAGTGAAATTATAGTTTCTGTTAATAAGTTGTGAAAAAGTATAGTTTAATAGCATTTTGAATGTTTTTCTATGTTTTTTATATAAGTCTTTAATTTTTAAATATTTAAAAACATAATATATTCTAATTAATATTTTATTAACATCCGTTGTGGAAAATATGTGGATAAATTGAATGAGGAGGGGTAATATGAAATCGGTATTAGTTGTTGTTGCTCATGGAGATGACATGGAATTTATGTGTGCAGGAACAATTTACAGGTGGGTAAAAGAATATAACTATCCTGTTTACGAACTTATACTTACGGATAATAGAAAAGGAACATATACACTCAGGGAGAGTGAGATAATTGTGAGGTCAAAACAAGAGTCAATAGATGCAGGCAAAATACTTGGTCTGAAAGAGGTAAGATTTGGAAACTTTATTGATGGGGAATTAGAAGACATTCCAAGAAAATACATAAGAAATATAATTATTGATATGATTAGAGAGGTTAAAGCGAACATAGTCTTGAGTTGGGACCCTTTTGCGAATGGGGAAGACCACCCTGATCATAGAGTCACAGCACTTACTACCTATGAAGCAATATCATTTTGTAGTAATCCGAACTTTGGGACACCGGGTTTATATCCTCTGCACTTCGTATCAGAAGCATACTGGTTTGCAAAGAAACCCGAGAGTGCAAAAACATTTGTTGACATCACAGATACAATAGAAGTAAAAATAGATGCATTACTCAAACACGAGACGCAAATGGAACTTACATTCGGATCTTTAATGTTGGAGGCGGAAATACTCGGTATAGATATCTCCGGTCTCAAAGATGCAGATAGAAACACAAGAAACCAGTTGATAGCAAATGCAGTTAGAGAATACACAGCAGAAAAAGGTAAGCACTGCGGATATAAACATGCGGAGCAGTTCCGTTATGAGAATTTTGGAATGTTAGAGATGGTATTAGGTCAGAAAATTATACAACCAGAGTTTCCACCAATAGAGATATAATCCTTCACTTTTTCATCATCTCAAGAATTTTTTTTGCATTTATCAAACCTGGATTTACTTTTAAGGCATTCTCCGCAAATTTCTTTGATGATTCATAGTCACCAATCTCAAAGAAGGCAACAGCGATATTACTCATAATTTCAGGGTCATTACCTGATATTTCTAAAGATTTAAGATAGTAGTTAATGGATTCCTTATATCTCCCCAAGGACTGGTAAACAAAAGCTAAATCATTGTAGGGACCTGCTCTGTAAGGATAAACCTCTATAGCTTTTTTCAGATGTGGAATAGATTCTATATAGCGATCCTGTCGTATTAAAGAATATCCAAGATTGCAGAGTGCTACATAGTTATTTGGTTCATATTTCAGACTATTCCTAAATAATTTCTCACCTCTTTCCCAGAGAGGAACATAAAAAGAAATAGAGGCAACGGATAGAATAACAATAATGACGGCCAAAAATGTGTTCAATACAATATATGTTTTTCCCTTAGTTCCGGAGAGTAGTGTGCAAATAAAGATACATAAACCGAAATGAGAGGCATAGGTAAAGCGGTCCGCTATAAGATGATGACCAAAGGGTATAAAACCAACCACAGGTATCAATGGCAAAACGAAAAGTATAAGAGACAGAAAGTTATTCTTATACCGTTTTCCTAAAAAAATCCAGACCATCACCGATAATAAAATTACTGTTAAAGAAACAATAACAATATCGATTCTGTCGTATACAGGAACACCCTGTGTCCATCCAGATAAGGGATAGTACTCGATACCGTAAGGTATATGTAAATTTATAGGGAAAAAAGTAAGAAGAAAATAAAGAGAAGTAGCAACAATTATTCTCGATAACTTTTCCTCAAGCGATAGAGAGACAGGAATAATAGCCTCCTGCTCCGCATGAATGGTAATAAGAGCAAGCATTATAGATATGAAGAAAAAAGGAACATATAAAAACAGATTTCTTTTTATCGGTAGATTTTCTTTTTTCAATAACATAAAATCTATAACAGGAAGGAACAGAGGGAAAACAACACTTACAGGTTTTGACATTGCAGAAAAAACAAAAAGTAAAAATGAAATAATGTAATCTTTTTTCCTTCCCTCTTTTAACCAATCGATATATTTTAAAAGCATCAGGAAAAGGAACAAAGAAGAAAGTAAATCCTTCCTGCTTGCTATCCAGGCTACAGGTTCTACTCGTAGTGGATGAACTGCGAACAGACATACTCCTAAGAATTGCACCAAACCATCACCGGTAATTCTGCAAAGAAGTCTCCACAAAATCAAAGAATTTATGATGTGAAGAATAACATTAACCGTATGATGTCCCCCCGCTTTGTTTCCAAAGAGGTGCGTGTCAATTCTATGAGATATTTTAGTTACAGGAGCCCAGAGGCCGTCATCTGTTGAAGTTAATGCCCATGACAGAAAAGTGTATGTCCATACATTACCCCTGTCCGTTTTAGCGACTGTATAGGTAAAATCATCATAATAAACAAAGTCGTAGTAAATTGACGGTCCGAATACAACGATAATAATTGAGATAAGAAATGCGTTCCATGAAAGGCACCTGGAACTGGGGTTTTTTAATATTGATAGAATTCCCGAAAAAACATTCTTATTCCCCTTCTCTTGAATTCCACATACATTTGTTTCACAACCTATTCTCATGAGTTCCGAGAATTATCTCCGACATATTCCTCCCAGAGTTTTAGAAAGGTCTGGTAGAGAAATTCATCATCGTTACATTCCGCTAATAACATTATGTTCTCCTCTTTCGAGAGGAAGGCACCAATTTCTGCCATAACATTGAGATACTCGTTTCCGCTTTCTTTGGGCGCTATAACAAAAACGAACACTCGACTTAATTTACCATCAAGTGAACCATAAGCAACACCTTCAGGCGAAACAAGTATTCCTATAATAAAGTCGGATATTTCTGAAATTCTACAGTGAGGCAAAGCAAGTCCCCGAGTTAAAGCAGTAGAACCTAACATTTCCCGTGTTTGCAAACCGCTAAAAATAATATGTTTTAGCCATTCCGAATTTTCTCTTCCTGAAGATGCAATCTCCGCTATCTTTTCCATAACAAGAGGTTTTGTTGTTGGTTCTTTAGATACACAGACTGTCTCAGGGACAATATATTTTTTTAAGTGTATGGTCATATTTAAATACCAGAAAATAACTGTTTTTTTCTTTAATTATATACAATTTGTTTAAAAAAAGTTTTACGGAAAACTATTATTATAAGAAAATATAAAAAATTTACTAAAGTTTATGTAAATTTTGCCGATAAAATAGATGAAGGATATGTAGAAAACTCAAGGATGAGGCTTATGAATATAACACTGGAGAACATATTAACAGGGATTGTTAAACCACGGGGTGGATTTATTGGAAAAGGACAAAAGGTAGAGGAGACGGAATTTCGTCCGGATGAAGCATCAGCCTCCGTCCAGCACAGAGAGGGAGAAATTCCTATAGGATTAGGGGTTGTGCCGATTATTCCAACAGGTTCTGTTTTTATCCCGCGAGAATTGGTCATCCCCGAAGCAAAGGAACCGCTCGAAGTAGATGTGGTTCTTGTTGATCATACCGCATTGATACCACAAAAAGCCGAAGAGGTCTCGACGAAGACACAGAAAACAGGAAATGAACCTGTTAATGAACAGAAGAAAAACACAGAAATTACAGCCCCGACAGCGGCAGAAAAAAATAATCACACAATCGATATAATGGCATAAAACAATCCCCCTGAAAAACATAACCATAGGCTTCAGGGGTTTTTTATTTTAAAAAAGATAAGGGCTAATTTTTATTTATACCATTTTTTTGTGAATTTTGAGGGAAACCGAAACTAATAGAGAAACCTTCTAACACAGCAGTAATTGCAGATTTTGGATTAAGGAAATCACTCAGGGGTGGGTGTGAATAAGATTTTTGTTCTTTAATAGTAATATAGCAGAGGATAGCGGAAAGAAAACATAGAGCCCCGCTGATAATAAAACAAATCTGAAAACCCGTCCATGAAAAGCGGTAGATTATTTGACCGGCGACAATAGGGGTTATCCCCAATGCTAATCCAGAGGTTACAGTCCACAGGTTGGTATAGGGTATTCGTTCACTTTCGGGTACCATGTTCAACATAGCACGATGAATAGATGTCCAGAATGCAGCAGAAAAAATAGTTATCAAAACAATAAGAATAGGCACAAGATAGTATACCCAGGGATAGCGAGGGATGAATTCAACAAACGGTATTACCAGCAGTCCGTGGCAAAGTAAGGCACGAAGTATCGCGGGAGAACTACCAAAATGATCAGAATAACGCCCCCATGCCGGTGCTGTCAACATAATAGAAAGACTACCAAGAGAACTTATCGTAAGTATGCTTTTTTCGGAGAGTTTTAAAACATCTCTCATATAAAGTACATAAACGGAACCAAACCAATTTGTAGCGCTCAATGAAAGAAATGCAGGTATAAGAAAAAGAAGATAAGTTTTGTCTTTAAACACAGGACCGTAAGGACGGTAAAAATCTTCAAATCGAATAGATCGTTTTTTACCCTTTCCACCGGGAACACGAGCCATCCAGAAAAGGCTTAATAACCCACCGAATATCCCAACGGCATAAATGACAAGAAATTGTCCTATTCTTGGACTTTTCCCGAGAAAGAAACCCTGTGAGAGCAGGATAGCCACATTAACAAGTTGAACCGTTCCTGCTTCCGCACTAAAATACAACCCCCGTTGCTCATAAGGAACAACTTCATGGAGCCAGGGTAACCAGCCACCGGCACCTATAGCCCGAGCCAGGCAAAAACCCAGGGTTAATATTATTAGCAAAGCCCAACCTGCTTTATCCCCATATTTTGTAATAACAAACGGCATGGTAAAAATGGGTATCATTATAAGATTTCGTACCAACCAGGTGTATAGCATTAAATTTTTCGGTCCTGTACGCGTAACGAGGGGTACCATAAATACAGCAAGAAGTGTTGTAAAAGGGAGTAACGAGATTAGAATACCGACACGGTCCGCAGGCATACCAATAGTCCGTGCAAATAGTACCATTGCAGGACCCACAATACATTGCCAGGATATAACATTAAAAGATGTAAATGCTAAATATTTACGCGGTGCTGTATTTAATTCAATAACGGCGTGGACTAAAGGAATTTTACGAAGGAGGGATAGATAACTCATATATCAGGATAATTTTATAAAAGTTTCGAGAACATATTGGAATTGGGTGTCTGTAATGTCTCTATGAAAAACGATTCGAATATAATCATCAAGAACAGCATTGATAAGAATATTTTTTTCCTGTAGTGTTTGAACAAATTTCGGAGCGTTGGGAACGCGGACGAAAAGGATATTTGTTGGTGAAGGAAGTGGAAAAAACCACCCCTTTTCTTCAAGCGTTCTTCGAAAAATTGTTGCACGCTCGTGGTCTTTGCGAAGGTCGTCAATGTGATGTTTCAGGGCATATAACCCACCTCCAGCGAGAACACCCGCCTGTCTCATCCCACCACCTAATAATTTACGAAATTTTCGAGCACGCTGAATAAGTTCTTTAGAACCGCAGAGCACAGAACCCGCAGGAGCACCCAGACCTTTTGACAAACAAAAGTTTATTAAATCACAAGGTTCTGCAAGGTATCGGGCTTCTATGTTGCATGCAATTGCGGAGTTAAATATTCGCGCTCCATCACAATGTAATTTCAGGCCAAGTTGGCGACATACTCTACCGATGCGGGACACTTCCTCATAATCATAATAAGCACCTCCCCCACGATTTACTGTATTTTCAATAGATACCAATGTTGTTGGTGCGTGATGAACATCCTCACCAGTGTTATAACGAGCCCAAATATCTTCCTCCGTAATTTTCCCAAGTATTCCGGGAACCGTCAGCGGTAGTATATTGGCAACACGAGTTAAGCCTCCTACTTCATAGTGAATTATATGGGCCTGTTCTGCAAGGATTACTGCGTCCCCCGGATTGGTTAAGGTTAAAAAGGCGATCAGGTTTGACATCGTCCCTGTAGGATTGAAGAGCCCGGCTTCTTTTCCTAAGAGTTCTGCGGAGTACTGTTCCAATTCAATAACAGTTGGGTCTTCACCGTAAACATCATCACCGACCTCGGCCTGTGCCATGGCTTCACGCATGCCGGGAGATGGTTTTGTTACAGTATCACTACGCAAATCGATGAGCATATAAAGGGTACCTTATCATTAGGATAGAATAATTTTATTTGCGGGTTATTATAATAAATGGAGGATTGGCGGTTCATTTGTGGTTTTAGGTCCGACAGATCCGACGCGTCTGACGCCGTATCACTTTACAACAACCTGATTCCTACCTTTATTTTTTGCTTCATAGGTTGCGTCATCAGCCCGTTTTAATACATCTATGGATGTAGCGTCCTCCGGTAGAACAGTTGTTATTCCTGCACTGAGAGAAGTATGAATAGAGTAGTTTTCGTATCGGAAAGTCGTGGTCTCAACTTTCTTGCGGAGTTTATCCGCTACGACTAAAGCAGAATTTGAATCGGTTGCCGGTAAAATTAATGCAAACTCCTCACCACCGTATCGAGCAAGGAAATCCGAAGCCCGTTTCTCATCATTCAGCAGTGATGCAACGGCACGAAGCACCCGGTCCCCTGCGAGATGTCCATAGGTATCATTAATATCTTTAAAAAAATCTAAATCCATCAAAATAATGGAGAAAATATGTCCATATCTTTTGTAACGAGCAAACTCTTCGTTTAATCGTTTATCAAACGCAGCACGATTGTTAACCTGTGTCAAAAAGTCTGTATTTGCATCACGGGACAATTTCTCTAAAATCTTTTCCTGTTCCTTTAATTTTTTCTGAGCATCGTCGAGTTGTTGTTGATAACGATAGGTGGAAGATTTCATAGTTTCAACTTCTTGAAGTAAGAGTTGTTCCACCTGTTGAATCGTTGCTAATGTTTCTGCTTTTTTTAATTGGCTTGCATGTTCATCAAGATTACTACCATATCGGGTTGTATTGTCGAGTAGCGTTTGAACATGGGACTCGAGGTTCTTTAATAAACCGTGAACAACTAACTTTGTTTTTTCGATTTCACTACTCGATTTCTGGTTATCCTCTTTCTTTAGCCCCGATGGCTCTATTAAAGGACTTTCAGTTGGAGAAGAACTATTCATACGCACAAGTCTTCTCCATAACCAAAGCCACAGACCGATGACCAGTGCCAGCCCTGATAAAAAAATAATAATTAGAACAAGTTCGATGTTAATCATATTATTAAAATCTTAAATTATCTCACTTAAAAAATAGCTACAGTAAAAACCTCAGTGTATTGGGATATTATAAATTCAATAATATCTCGAGTTCAATATTCATAATTTCCACGCCAGGGGATGAAAGCGGACATTCCTTCATAAGTATGTATCTGATATGTTGTCCCCTCAAAGGAATATTGTATAGACATTTCCGATAGTTTTTCTGTGGGAATTTCAGACAGGTAAGAAGGTACTAAATATTCCAATGAAGGGGGATAGGATGCGTTATCCAGAGCATACCATTCAATAGCCAGAAATAGGCGGGACATAAGTAGTGTTGCCTGCACATGTTTTTTCTGTTGTTCAAGAGCGGTACGCTTTGGAAAAATAATCTTTCGTAAATCTTCCAGAGGGGATGTATTTACATTCGCCGGGTTATCCTCTGCAGGTAATTTTAAAAAATCATTCCAGCGAGACTGGATTTCATAATCCGATATGTTGTTTAACCATTCTTTTTCTTCGGGCTGTTGTAAAAAATTTTGTAAGCCTTGTTTCAAAGCAGGAACTGTTGGGAATTCTGTTTGAGCCCATAGAACAATCTGACGATATTCATTATAATTTATAATGTTCGTATCTCGTATAATCTTCTCGCCTCGTTCCAGAATAGATATTCCCTCCCGAAGCTGTTGTGGAGTAAGTAAATGCATTCGTGCAAATTCACGAAGAGCGATTCCAACGGCCTCAATAGCAAAAAGAGGAAGGTGTATTAATTTCCCATAAACTTGTTTTTGAATAGATTCGGCAAATTGTAAAAGTCCATTGATGTCCAGAATCAAAATATCACTGGGTTGACGGTTACTTATTAGTAGGTTTAAGGTAAACAATTCAAAAAAGTTCTGGAAAGATTCTATCGGAAAGGGGGTTTCTCCGGGTATCGTCGGCGATGGAATTAAGCCTCGTTCATAAGAGACACCGGAACGCCACAACTGAAAACTTTCTTGAAAATTAACGAAAGTGTTGATAACATCATCAGGGATAGGATTGGTAGGTCCCGCAAGAAGGAGTTCCCATATTGGCTGGAATGTTAACAAATCGATATTCGGGATATTTTCCACGGCTGATAAATAATAGTAGAAAGCATCCGTAGGTAGAAAATCTCGGGAGTTATAATAAAGTACCTCTTTCGATTTTCGTTGTTCATCATAACGACTGTATAGCAACTGGAATAATTTTTTATTCAAATCGATATTTAGTTTTTTATTTTGTTCCTTTGAGGGTATTGTTTGCCCTGAAGAATTAATAACAGGAGTTGTTGAGGATTGTGGTTCGTTGCTTGCTTTTTCCTTCGGAGGTGTAGGGGGCACTACTTCTTTTTGTATAGGGATATTGACTTCGAGTAGTGAATTTGTTTCCGGTTTCTCTTTTCTATGGACAAAGATTATGAAGATAAGAAGAAGTGAAAGAGTAATCGTTGCCAGACCCAGAGAAGAAAGCAAAGCGATTAGTTTTTTATTCTTTTTCCTCTGAACTTTGGTTATTGGCAGCTTTGGAGACAAGGTTTCTTGCAAAAGAGCAAGCACCGCCTCATTTAATTGTGCGGGACAGGGTTCATAAGCATTGGAAGTAAGAAGTTGGTTTAATTGGGGTATGCTAAGATTGATTTTTACAAGACTTAATCCGCGTCGGATATGTTCCATGCCTTTCGCTATACGTTCTTCAATTCTTTCACGGGGCAGACGTAAGTACGAAACAAGGTTTGCAGGTTCTTGCCCTTCAAGAATATGAAGAATGATGGGATAAGACAATTTATCTGAAAGATTTGCAATGAGCACATCAATTCGTTTCTTCGTGTGATTCCATAAAACAGGTGCGGAGGATTCAAAAGGTAAAGGTAGGGATTTAATTACAGCCATCGATTCGCGAGTGGCTTCGCGATGAAGATAGACCGCAATAGGAACAGGAGGGAGGTTGTCAGACTGCATTAATTTCTTGAAACAGGATTTAGCAATTTCCAATGCTGTGTTCGAGTCATCGGTAAGACGAAGGGCCACACCATAGACCATACCGCCATGACGGGATATAAGTTCTGAAAAAACATCTATATCCCGTTGTCGTATCCACTGGTC
The DNA here is from genome assembly GCA_937124615.1 of uncultured bacterium. Classification (GTDB taxonomy): domain Bacteria; phylum Hydrogenedentota; class Hydrogenedentia; order Hydrogenedentales; family Hydrogenedentaceae; genus Hydrogenedens. Next base: position 25,919 of record CAKZKR010000050.1, on the reverse strand, counting down.
GAGACATTGGTCATCAGACAACGGCATTGTAGTTAGACACTTTCCTGTTTTCTTTAAGTTGCCTACTTATTGTATCGTAAACGAAAGAAAAACCCAAACAGTAGAACACCTTTTTTTACAACCCTAATTCAATTTGCATTTTCTGAAGATAAAGCATTTTATCTCGATATATAACGGCTTCTTCGAAATCCATTCGCTCTGCACAATCGAACATAAGCTGCCGGTATTTTTCTATTTCACGGGGGATATTCTCCGGTAGCACCTGATATTCTGTAGATGTTTCCGCTACTTTCAACTGTTTGCGTGGGCCTTTTGTTTTTACCTGTGGAACAATATTCGGAATGGGCTTTTGAATCGTTCGCGGAATAATTTTATATTTTCGGTTATAGGCCAATTGTTTTTTTCTGCGTCGTTCCATTTCACGAAGAGCCCGTTCCATAGATGAAGTTCGTTGATCCGCATACATAATAACCTTCCCATTAATATTTCGTGCGGTTCGTCCGCAGGTCTGAATAAGGCTCGTTTCAGAACGGAGATAACCTTCTTTATCTGCGTCAAGAATAGCAACCAATGACACTTCCGGAATGTCCAGTCCTTCCCGTAATAAATTGATACCGATTAAAACATCAAATTCACCGCGTCGCAAATCACGGATTAGTTCGATTCGTTCCAGTGTGTCCACATCAGAATGCATATATCGGACACGCAGACCAATGCGTCTATAATATTCCGTTAATTCTTCAGCCATGCGTTTTGTAAGTGTGGTAACAAGAACACGCTCCCCTTTTTCAGTCCGTTTATGAATTTCACCTAATAGGTCATGCACCTGATTATGGGCCGGTCGAACCTCGACTTCAGGATCGACCAGACCGGTAGGTCGGACGACCTGCTCAATAAAGACACCGCCAGCCTCCTGTAACTCAAATTCGGAGGGGGTCGCACTAACATAAATAACCTGGTTGATTCGCTCCATAAACTCATCAAAGGTCAAAGGTCGATTGTCACGGGCAGAAGGAAGACGAAATCCGTATGCAATTAATTGATCTTTACGGGAACGGTCTCCGTGATACATAGCACGCACCTGAGGTATAGAAATATGGCTTTCATCAACTACCAGTAAAAAATCGTCCGGAAAATAATTAAGAAGCGTATACGGCGGTTCCCCCGGCATGCGTCCGTCTAAATGTCGGGAATAGTTTTCTATTCCCGAACAATATCCCAATTCTCGAAGCATTTCGATGTCATATCTCGTTCGCTGTTCCAGCCTTTGTGCATATAAGACCTGATTATCCGCATACAATTCTTTTAATCGCTCATCGAGTTCATGTTCAATACCTGTAAGGGCCCGCTCGAGAGCATCCTGTGTGGTTGCATAATGACTACCCGGATAGATTTCTGCATATCGTAACCGGCGATAGGTTATCCCGCGTAAAGGGTCAAATTCCGATAAACCATCAATTTCATCGCCAAAGTATTCAATACGAATGGCTCGCTCCGTTTCATAAGCGGGAAAAACATCAACAATATCTCCCCGAACACGAAAAGTTCCACGATAAAAGTCCACATCATTACGGCTGTATTGCATAGCCACCAGAGACGCTAATAGTTGTTCCCTCGGCATTTCATCACCCGGTCGAAGTTCTACCCGCATCTGACGATAATTCTCCGGCGACCCGATACCGTAGATACAGGAAACAGAAGCAACAATTATACAATCACGGCGAGTTAATACAGCCCGTGTTGCGGAGTGCCTCATCTTATCAATCTCATCATTAATGGAAGCGTCCTTCTCAATATATGTATCCGTAGTCGGGATATACGCTTCCGGCTGGTAATAATCGTAATAACTAACAAAGTATTCTACCGCATTGTGCGGAAATAGTTGTTTGAACTCACCATACAATTGTGCCGCTAAAATTTTATTAGGCGCTAATACCAGAGTGGGGCGGTTAACCTGTTCAATTACATTTGCTATAGTAAAAGTTTTTCCGGAACCTGTTACACCCAGTAAAACCTGACTACGAACACCCGCGGTCAGGCCTTCTACAAGAGATTGTATCGCCTCCGGCTGGTCGCCCGCAGGTCGAAAAGAACTAACCAACTGAAACTTGTCCATATCCAAGATTGAAAGAACCTTATATACTTTTTATAAATTATAAAACATATTTTGGAAGGAAACTATATTCCCAATAGGGAAGTCTTTAAAGAACTTGTTAAAAACTTGGCGAGTTTAACAGAAAGGAAAGGCTTATGGAAAAAAGAGAGCGTGTCTTAAACAATGTTCAAATCTTATGGTTTCTCAACCTCTTATTGCTGGTTATTCTTTCATCAACCGGAAGTATAATCGCAGAAGAAACGAAGAACGACCTATCTTCAGAATGGTTTGTACCAAAAATTATCGAAAATCCGGAGATAAAGGAATTAGATAAAGAAGGGGCTGGCACATTATATCAAGTAGGCGATTTAAGATTATGCGTTTTAAAAGGGTCGTATTACGATATGGGGTTCCAACATGGGCGGATGCTGGCAAAAAATATCCACCATGTATTTAAAGCCGGTTATGTCAAAAAAGCAGTATGGGACCGAAATTATACCCCAGAGTATGTATATGCACAATCGGCGCGCATGGTTAAAAATATCCCGGAAAGATTTATAGAAGAGGCTCGGGGAATTCTGGAGGGTCTGAAAAAAGCAGGAATAACAGATATTCTTTTTGAGGAACTTCTTTTAGGAACGACAGTAGCAGAAATTATGCATTTTCCACCGAATAGCCCTCCGGAAAGTGGTAAAGGATTTTCCCCAGACTCTCCCGAAGTGCATGCGATAGATAAGACAGATTTAACTTCCGCACCCCAATGCACAAACTTTGCTTTCTGGGGAAAATGGACAGAAGACGGAAGAATAATACATGCTCGGAATTTGGATTGGAGTTGTAGTCGAGACGCCCAGGATGACGCTGTAATATTTGTTTATCACCCTAACGATGGTATTAAGCCCTATATGTTAATGGGCTGGGCCGGCGGACTGGGTAGCCTTACTGGAATGAATACCCATCAAATTTCCGTAGGACAAGCAACGCTTCCTAATTCAAACAGTTCTTTTGATGGGCGTCCCTGCTTTATTACGGTGCGGATGATGTTAGAGCAAGAGACACTTGAGAAAGCAGTAGATATAGTCCTTCAAGGACCCGAAGGCACCGGCTGGAATTATACAATTGCTGATGGAAAAACAAATACCGCAAGGGCTATCGAGTCCGACCCGATTATCAAAAATGTTTATGGTCCGAATGACCCGAAAGAAAATGATGAGACAAAACACTATACCCTTCCAGATATGATACGACGAACCAATCATCCTGTAAGTAAAGAAGGATTGGTAGCCATGGCAAAACGGGTTGGTCCCTTGATAAAACCGCCTCTTCATGTAGAAACTTGGGAACAATTCAAACTGGTATTATTTTTTTTCACCAATCACAATACATACCAGCGTTATGATTGGTTAGGGAAGCAATTCCAAGCACAAGAAGGGAAAGGTCCCATCACAGTTCAAATGGCTTTAGAATGGCTTGCAAATGGACCTGTTCACAACCCGGAAACACTCCATTCTTGCGTATTTGACCCCAAAAATTTAATTGTCTATGTCTCAATAGCCGGAAACAATCCTGTCGTTACCGCTTCGCGACTTCCTTACACAAAAATAGATATAAAACAATGGTTCTAAATTTTCACAAGGGGCAAAGTTTTTAACTTTACCCCTTGTCTTTTTAAACCCATTGCTTAAGGGTGATGATGGCCATGATGAGAGGCTTCGTGAATTATGATTCCTCCACTGTTTACCGGGAATAAATTGCCGTTATTGAATTCACTACCTGCCTGTGGAACAAACTTCAAAAAGTCAACATGCCCGTCCATATATAAGACATTACAACCCCCCGGTGCATGGTTAAAATGCGAAGTATCATCTCCGGAGATACTATCCCACATTACCGGTAAAATAGATTGAGCCATATTGCTACTTGCAGGATTATTAATATCCGTGATTAGAAATCTTTCAATCCCTTCCCGCAGACGATATGCCTGACGCGAATTAGCAAGTAGAGAAGGGATCCCGAGCGTTGGGAAAATCCAATCTTCATCAGCGTATTGCTTACATTGCTGAGTTGTATTAGTTGGATTTGTTATCTGTTCAACCAATTCTTCCATTGACAACTCAAAAAATATAAAATCTTCATTCATTTGGAAAAGAGTAGGATTGATAGCCCACCCAAAATAGACATAAGGATGTTCATAAATTTCGCAGGGCTCAACCACACCATTCTGGTGAACGAAAATCCCATTGAGGGACATGTGTCCTTCTTCAAGCCCTTCTTCATAGGTAGTCGAAGGGTTTTTTCCTTCATCCCACAGTTGCAACGCAGGACCGGCCCACGGCGAACTGGGACAAACCAATACCTGAAAGTCGTTCAGATATTCTGGATACATTGTTTCCATGTCAATTATGGTTGCAAGACCAATAGTCGGCGTCCCGTCACAATTGGTAGATTTAATGGGAGGGAAGCGTTCCCCTTTTGCTTCGTTCGCATACATTTTCAATGCCAAACCTAATTGCTTTAAATTGTTGGCACAGGAAGAACGCCGTGCGGATTCTCTTGCCCGTGCTAATGCAGGCAACAAAATCGCTGCAAGAATCCCTATTATGGCTATTACTACAAGTAATTCTATTAGTGTAAATCCGAACTTCTTCATATAAAAACTCCTACAAATTATGTATAGATATGAATACGAACACGAACAAAATTAAAAGAAAAAAAGGAAAATAAACAGAAAAATAAAAATAGAAATAAAGCAAGGGTTATTGTATTGATTAGACAGTTAAAGGGGGAGCACGGGAAGAGTAATAAGGAAGGAAAAATAAGTCAATATAATTTTTGCGGGTGTGATAGTTCGTTCGGACAAGAAAACGGAATATAATGGCAATTATAAGAAAAGCAAAAGCATAAAATTGGAAAATAAACCAACAAATGGGGCAGAACTCTTCAGAATGTCCAATTTCGTTTTTACAACAATCGGCATGAAAGTGATGATGAGGTAGAAAAAGAGGAAGGAGAACGAATAGAGATAAGGCCACGATAAGGAATAGATAAATGAAGTAGGTAATTTGTGTTTTTCTACACTTTAAGGGCATTATCTATCCTTCCGCTGGTAATACAATGTAATACCTTATTATAGCACACCGGCTTCTGTTTGTCAAGTTTAATTGTCAAAGAAATTAAACTGTGATAATATAAAAAAATACTTAATTGAAAAGAGGAAATAATATGAACATTTGGAAAAGAAAAACTATAGAAATTTTTTTTCTACTCGCTTTCTCTTTCTGCTCGTGGTCTTTGGGAAATGAGATATGGTTCCAGAAGTTCCGATTTGAGCCGGTTGTTTCAGGGGAAGTGCCTCCAAAAATGGAGAAAGAAAATAAAGAAATAAAATTTAGGATAAAAGGTCCTAATTTATGTCGCCAATTTATTCGGGTGTCGCTTCCCTTTCCTTACGGGTCTGTGAAAGCAACACAAAGAATTGTATTACAGTCTCAAGGCGTTGATATTCCCGCAGATTGTCGTGTTCTAACTACATACGGAGGGGGAGAAGGTTATGTTCGCAGGGCGATACTCTCGTTTGTAGATGATTTTGAGAATTATGAAAAGGAATACACGGTTATTGGGGGTATTCAGGAGCCCGTAGAAGAGCCATATAAAAATGCGTTGAAAATGGGGAAAAGCCTTTTTAAGTATGACGGTGAAAAAATTCATGTATCCAATGAAGATAAAAAATCACTCATAATCACAAGTATCTGTCCCGGGGGTAAAAAAGAGGAGCAGGAGATAAGAGAAGAAATTATTGAGCAAGGACAGCATTATTTATGGGTTCGCTGGCTCCATTGGGACGAAGCCTATCCACGAATTGTTGAATTGCGGGCAAATTCAGAAGGGCAATTTGCAGTGCGTGTGTTTCTCCAAAGGTGGGCTAAAGAAGACGGATATGTCCCTGAATTTGGTTTGGTTATGGAAGGAAATGGGAAACTGTCAAAGATAGTTGGAGAGAGCATAACTCAACTGGACAAGCATGTCGAGCAGGAATTAAAGGAAGGAAAAGACATTGCATTCCTGACAGAAGACAAAATAAAGATAGGTTTCCCCGATGCGGTATGTTGGCGGAAAGGAGTTATCCTTGGAGATGAGACATCACAAGGGTGGAAAATATCTTACCTTCGAAGCAGGGAAATCGACAAAGTTCCGCACCAACCAATGGCGTGGCGAACCGCATATATCTATGTAGGACCTGAAAATCTGCCTGTATGGAACGAACTATTAGAACCCCCTGTAATTTCGTATATACCGGATTCATTAGGGAAATCTGCTTACAACTACGAGGTATATCCCGAGCCAGAAAACGAAATATTAAGAAAGGTATCTGAATGGCATAGAAATGCTATGGCCGTAGCAAGGTTATACGGTGATGATTTTGGAAATGTTTCAACCATGCCCGTAAATTCAGTATTTGGAATGAATCGACTGAACCACAACACCGAGATTCTTTATGAGTACTTGCGCACTTCAAATCCGGAAATTCGAAAAACATTCCTATTTTGGTGTCAGAATTATGTTCAGTTATCAATCTGGTGGGGCGATTTAAAAAGTTCAACATTTGGAGGCACGCGCTATAACAACATACGAGGGCGAGACTCAAAAATGCATGAGGAGGATAATACCTTTATGTGGCGGTCCAACGATTCTGTAACCTTCTGCACAAAAGGAATAGAAAATATGCTTTTTGCATATGAAGAAACAGGCGACCCATTTTATGCCTGCAGTTTGAAGTGGCAGGTGGAATATGCAAAAAAAAATATCCATGCAAACACAGGAGAATGTAGAAATGTGGGAGTGGTAAAAGACTTTTTATCACTGTATCATGCATTAGGAACCCAAGAATATATAGACCACGCCTTGAGAATATTTCGTGAATTACGGGAGAAACTTTGTGATAATCATTTATTTTCTCAAGGGGGAGAACCCTTAAAAAAAGAAGTACCTTTTATCCAGAACGACCAAACAGGTTATAAAAATCCCTTTCCAAAACCTTATATCATTGGTTATGCTTTACAGGGTCTACCTGAGTTATACAAGGAATTCCCAAATGAACCCCGTTTATATGAAACCATAGAAGCAGTAGCCAGGTTTCTTGCAGAAAGTGGTGACCCTGTGGGAGGTTGGCGTTATCCACATCCCCGCTCTCCCCTGATATGTATTGGACAGGGTATCGAACATGCCCATCAATTGGTAACCGCTTGTTCTGTTATAAAAGGAAAATCCCCTTACTTTGAAACCTGTTTAGATAGAATCGAAATTGTTTTACAAGCACGAATTGCAGGACTGCTGCGGAATAACTGTGTGCTAAACAGTATAGGACCGTGGGAGTATGCCTCCGGTGAGTTTGATACCAACAAAAACTTGGAAGAGGTATATAAAACTTTTGACGAACGGGACTATTCTCGTGATTACACAGAAGGAAATATCTCCTGCACCGATGTCCTGCCTCCTGAGGGAGTCGTATTTTTTACATCGGTTTTAGGTTATTATCTAAAACACAGAGAACCGAATCGGTTATTAACTTTTTCCACACCCGAATTAAGAACCGTGTTAACCCGAATACCTTTACCCCGGATAGAAACCAATGTCGAAACAGGGAAACATTGCTCAATAGAAAATACGCTCCCGAAATTTACAGCAGGTTGGTTGAGAGAGTACATCCCATCGCTTCGATATACACAAGGGGAGAGCCACCCTTTCGATGAGTGGAAAAAAGAAGGTCGCAAAAAAGTTTTTGAATGTTTGGGGTATCCTCCACCGTTTGCATTCTTCAACCCCGAATGGATAACAGAAGAAGACAGAGGAACCTATATAGCGCGAAAACTTGTTTTAAACATTTCTGATTGGGAGCGTATCCCTGCCTATTTATTACTTCCTAAGGGGACACCTCCCTTCCCTGCCATCCTATGTTTACACGACCACGGAGCCCATTTTTCTATCGGCAAAGAGAAGGTTATCTCACCTATTGCCGAGAGCAAAGAAGTCGTAGAAGATGCTAATGATTGGGTAAAAAAATATTATGGAGGTAAATTTATAGGAGACGAACTTGCGAAGCGTGGGTATGCTGTTTTGGCAATTGATGCCCTGTTTTGGGGGGCCCGTCAAGAGTGCGGAGGGAGTCCCTACGAAAATCAACAACGATTCGCCTCAAACATTTTCCATTTAGGAACGACTTGGCTCGGAATCATTACTTGGGACGATATTCGTTCGGTAGAATTTTTAAAAACATGGCCCGAGATAGATGCAGAACGGATTGGTGCCATTGGCCTTTCGATGGGAGCCCATCGCACCTGGATGCTGAGTGCACTATTTGATGATATTAAAGTAGGCTGTGCGATATGCTGGATGGCAACCACCCCCTCTCTTATGGTCCCGGATAATAACCAAACGCGAGGGCAATCGGCTTACTCCATGCTCGCCCCCAATCTCTATATATACCTGGACATTCCGGATGTGGCCAGTTTAGCCTGTCCCAAACCCATGTTATTCTTCAATGGTACCCAGGATGTCTTGTTTCCTATTGAAGGTGTGAAAGAGAGTTATAAAATCATGAAACGAGTCTGGAGTAGCCAAAGGAAAGAAGAAAATTTGTGCACAAAAATTTGGGAAGTGCCTCATGAGTTTAACTGCGATATGCAGGAAGAGGCCTTCGCATGGCTTGACAAATATCTAAAAAGAAAGTGAACTATCGAAGTTATTTTGCCAGCAGGCGTTCACGAAGTTTTTGCTCGATTCGCGGAGAAACATAATGCGATACACTTCCGCCAAAACGAACAATTTCCTTAACTTGACGCGAACTTAAAAATAAGTACGGCTCACTGGGCATCAGGCAAACCGTATCAATACTTGGATTTAATTTTTGATTATTGATTGCCAGACTCAATTCAAACTCAAAGTCAGACACAACACGCAATCCACGAATAAGTGCCTGGGCTCCACATTTCTTCGCAAATTCCACAGATAGTCCAATGAAACTTGTAACTTCAATATCCGGAGTACTATTTAATTCTTCCTCTAACATTTTTATCCGCTCCTCGACAGTAAATAAAGAGCTCTTCGCTTCGTTAATTGCAACTGCAACGATAACACGGTCGAAAATACGGCGGGCACGGTATATTAGGTCAATATGCCCCAATGTAGGAGGGTCAAAACTACCCGGATACAAAGCGATGCGTTCCGACATGACAAAAAATCCCTTTTAACCTATTATTCGTTAAGATAAATTTTTACTTTGACTACCATTATGCCAAAAGAGTTTTAAAGAATAAAAATTAGTCCGACCTGTCCGACAAAACCTTGTGTTTGAAAGAACCAAAACCTTTATACTATAATAATAGGCCACATTATTTTTTCGAGGAGTTCCCATAAAATGCCAATAGAGCGGACTTTTGTCATGATTAAACCCGACGGTGTAGCCCGCCGTCTTATCGGCGAGTGTATCCGCCGATTAGAACAACGAGGTCTGAAATTACTCGCAATAAAAATTCAGATATTGACCCGTGAAAAAGCGGAGGAACACTATCAGGAACATAAAGAAAAAGACTTTTTTGAAAGTTTAGTGGCCTTTATTTGTTCCGGCCCTACGGTTCAGATGGTCTGGGAAGGTGAAGATGCAATTAATCAAGTCCGTAGTATGATAGGTAATACCAATCCATTGAAATCAGCTCCCGGAACTATCCGTGGAGATTTTGCCCTTATAACACAAATGAACATCGTCCATGCTTCCGATAAACCTGAATCCGCTCAGCGTGAAATATCACTTTATTTTACGCCACAGGATATATTAGAATATAAAGCGGACGATGAAAAATGGTTAACAACGAAGTAAAAGGGATATAATTTTTAATAAATCCAAAATCTAATAAAAGGAGTATTATTCGTGGCCGGTGGAAGAAAAGTTCGCAAACGCAAGATTAATAAACACAAACGCAAAAAGAAGAGACGCTTGAATCGTCATAAAAATAAAAAATAATTAGAACAGACAAAACCCCTATACGGAAAGGATAATATCCTTTTCCGATATAGGGGTTTTTAAATGGTATTAAACCTATTTACAAGGGAGAATAGATGTGAGCAACGAAGAAAAGAAAATTATCATTGATGAAGATTGGAAGACAAAAGTCCAGAAGGAAAAAGAGGAACTTCAAAAGAAGATAGAGGAAGGAAAAACAAAAACACCAGAAAGTGGTAAGATTTCTCCCGAAGAATCTATAACCCCCTCTTTTGAAACTATTGTGGGTATTTTGACCACAGACGCAATGCTGGCTTTAGGTGTTATTGCCCCTCAAGGGTCACAGCAAGTCGTTATCGATTTAGAACAAGCCCAATTCTTTATTGATTTACTGATGGTATTACGCGACAAAACAAAGGGAAATCTCTTACCCCAAGAAGAGGGAGTTATTAATAATTCCATTGCTCAATTACAAGAAATCTATCTGGTTCGCACACAACAATATCACGAAGCGCAATTACGGCAAACAGGAATGAATCCCAATACCGGAATGCAATAAAAAGTTCCTATATCCCTTCATATATTAATCGATTTATTTTAAGTAAATACATTTTTTTTTAACTTTGCGTCGCTATATCCAGATTCTCCATTCAAAAAAGCCTGTTTTAGCAATATGGAATACAGTATTGAACAGGAATAACAAATTGTGATAATTTAAACGAAATAGAAAAGTTTCTTTTTGATACATAAGAAAGACAGGGTTTGGAAGAATGGGATATTTTTTTAATTTAATAAACTACATTCAGGGTTAAACAATGGAACAAGGAGGTAATATCTCAGAGTCGATAAAGAAATCCGTATTGGTAGTTATTCCAGCCCGCTATGGTTCCACTCGTTTCCCCGGCAAAATGCTTGTGAATTTATGTGGCTATCCGTTAGTGTATCATGTATATCGTCAGGCCAAGAAAGCAAAATGCGTGGGAGAAGTATGGGTGGCTACGGATGATGAACGCATTCAATTAGCATTAGAACCGCTGGGTGTTCCCGTTATAATGACAAGAGCAGACCATGCCAGTGGAACAGACCGTATCGCAGAAGTAGCCGAAAAAAGGACCGAAGATATTATCGTTAATGTGCAGGGAGATGAGCCCTTGCTTCCCCCGGAATGTATCGACGCAACCGTCAAACCGTTATTGGAAAATGAGCAACTGCAAATGTCAACCGCCTGCCGAAATATCACCGACCCTGCATGGATACAAAACCCCAATGTGGTTAAAGTCATCACCAATCAAAAGGGTCATGCAATATATTTTTCTCGTTCTCCTATCCCTTATATCCGAGATGAGGAACAAAGACAAAATATCAAAGGGGTATATTGGCAACATATTGGTCTGTATGTCTACCGTAGAGACTTTCTGCTTCATATATCAAAACTACCCCAGACACCTCTGGAAAAGTTGGAAAAATTGGAACAATTGCGAGTACTTGAAAATGGCTACTCAATGGCTGTGGTTCCAACAGACTATGAAGCATTAGGCGTAGATACACCCGAAGATTTAATACATGTTGAAAAAATCCTCAAATCAAGAGATAAGGATGTATAGATGGCCAATACAAAACTACCGTTGAAATATATCTTTACCACAGGAGGAGTTGTCTCTTCTATCGGTAAAGGGATTGCCTGTGCCAGTTTAGGATTGCTTTTGGAGTCGCGTGGTTATAAAATCGCTATTATGAAAATGGACCCTTATATTAATGTGGACCCGGGCACGATGAATCCGTTCGAACATGGAGAAGTCTTCGTAACAGACGACGGAGCCGAAACAGATTTAGACCTCGGACACTATCAACGATTTACACATGCAAAGTTGTCCCGAAGAAGCAATACCACCACAGGAGCTATTTATAACGCGGTAATTCAAAAAGAACGAGACGGAGCTTATTTAGGTAAAACGGTTCAGGTTATCCCCCATATTACCGATGAAATAAAAAACCGTATTCGGGCCCTAACCGTCGATGAAGACGATGTAGATATTGCTATTATCGAAATCGGTGGAACAGTTGGCGATATTGAAAGCCTTCCATTCCTCGAAGCATTACGGCAGTTCCGTCTGGAAGTCGGTCCCGAAAATTGCTGTTTTATCCATGTAACTCTCGTTCCATATATTGAAGCGGCAAATGAATTAAAAACAAAACCTACACAACATAGCGTCCGTGCCTTACGTGATATTGGTATCCAGCCGAATATTATCATCTGTCGCACAGGGATTAGCAAACTCGAAAAAGAACAACGACAGAAAGTAGCGTTATTTTGCGATGTCCCCGAAGAAGGTATTATTAATGCCCAGGACATCTCCCCTATCTATGCAATCCCTTTGAATTTCAAAGAGCAAAATCTGGATGTTACCGTCTTAAAGATATTAGGACTTGAAGTGCGCGAAGGCGACCTCTCAGAATGGATAGATATTGTGAATCGGATGCTCTCCGCAACAGAAGAAGTGCATATCGCCGCTGTTGGTAAATATACAGGGCATGGAGATGCCTATAAGAGTATTAATGAAGCATTTGTACATGCAGGTATCGCTAATAACTGTAAAGTAAAATATGAATGGATTGACTCAGAACGGTTTGACCCCGGAAAAGAAAAACCAGAAGAGGTGCTACAGGGGTATCATGGAATTTTAATAGGACCCGGTTTTGGCACACGCGGAATTGAAGGAAAAATCAATGTGGCACGGTTCGCCCGTGAAAACCGTATCCCATATTTTGGTATATGCCTGGGCATGCAGGTAGCGGTAATAGAGATGGCAAGAAATTGTTTGGGCTTGAAAAATGCCCATACAACGGAGGTTAATCCTCAAACACCCCATCCTGTTATATCGCTCCTGACAGAACAAAAAGGCGTCTCATCAAAAGGTGGAACGATGCGATTGGGTGCCTATCCCTGCGAATTACAACCGGATACACGGGCATATAAAGCATACGCCCAGACCCTGATTTATGAGCGACATCGACATCGCTACGAATTCAACAACGCCTACCGTAAAGATTTCATAGAAAAAGCAGGCATGATTATCAGCGGGATCCATCATAGAAAATTCATGGACATGGAAGAAGAATTAACAGAAATAATTGAACTCAAGACCGACATTCATCCCTGGTTCTGTGCCTGCCAATTCCATCCTGAATTCAAAAGCACACCCCTAAAACCCCAACCCCTATTTTGTGCCTTTATAAAATCTGCTCTGCAATATAAAAATATGAAATGAACGACCTCGAACCCACACAAGAAACAATTGCATGGATTTATAAAAATGCAGAACAGGCATGGCAGGAAGGCGACCCTAAAAAACTTCAATTCTGGGAAGACCAGAAAAAAGAATTCCAGAAAAAATGCTACCATCGGATTGAAAGTCTCGTAAAACAACGAGCCCTTCTACAACAACAGCAAGAAGCATTAATACAAAAAGTTAAGAACGGTGAATATTCACCGGAAGAAGCCAATCAAATTCATCAACAAATTTACAACCATAATGAAGAAGTAAAAAGACAAATACAATTTTACAGAAAACTTCTACAATATCCCACAGACGAAACAAGCCCAATTCTTGAAGAAATACATGGAGATACCCCTATCGACAAGAGAACCATACAAGAAATACCCTTGCAAAATGTTGTTCCCGTCGAAAAATTCTTACAAATGACCTTCCGGTCGATTCTGCGAGCAGTATTTATTAGCAATATTGGACAGATGAGTATTTGTTTTCTCATTCTCGTTATTTCCGTGTATCTTATCTGGACATGGAACACAAAAAATCAACAACCCCTTTTTAAATATACTCCTCTACAATCCGAACACAGACACATCATATATATTCATAATCAGGCCATGCTAAATACAAAACTCTGTCTAACACAACAAAACCAATGGGAATTTGCCCCCTATGTCTATTTATTAGAATGTTCTGCGGAAACAACATCCGGACAAAAAAAGACATATTTACAAATCCCATTAAATTGCCTTTTCATAGATGATGGATTGTTCACACCTGTTACAAATTCATACATACAAATATCCCCCGGTTCTGAAAAAAGTTTTATCATGGATACACAATGTATCAAACAAAACTTTCCCGAAATAACAAAAATAACAATTACAATCCGTAAACTATTGTTCCGAACCGTCGTCTTAAATACAACCATCGACCTTCCCGAAACCCCATCTTGAAAAAACAAAAAATTCTACATAAAACCCCATCACCAAAATAAAGATAAACATACAGCCCAATGACAGATGCGATAAATATTACTCAGGAAATCCCTACACAAACTTATATTCGTATTTAATGGATTCGTCTTAAAAAAGTTATGTCTGGAAATGTGTTTATAAAATCAACAAATTTTAAAAGGTTCTAAAAAAGAAAAAAATATTATATGGATCCCTTTCATTCAAACACAGGAACTTTGAGGAGTTCACCGTCTTTGAGAGCGGATTGATGAGCAATAAAGCCCGAAACAGATAAATTCAAGCCCATTGCTATATCGATAAGGGGTTTACGATTTTCTATAATAGAGCGAATAAATTCATCCGTCAAATAACCATGGGAACCGCCGTGTCCCCCGGCTTCTACAGTTGGTGGTAAAGGAGGTTTTTTGATATTGATATTAGAAATGTCAACGACCCCTTCATAATGGATACCCGTTACAGACCCCTTTTGTCCTCGAACGCGACCTACTTCACCTTCAAAACCCGGCGTATCCCAACTTACCGCCATGCGGGCCATTCCCCCTTCTTTCGTACGAAATAGGGCAATCTCTGTTCCAAACGGATTCTTATAAACATTGTTTTCCTTCATTAAATGCTGTACTTTTGATGGCATCCCCATACAAGAAACCTCAGTAAAATATCCACCACTTACACAACAATAGTACGCATTAGAATGCGTTGGATACCATTGAGGGGGAACACCTATCCTCCATCCTTTGTAAGAATCCAGGGGTTGTTCCATATAATGATAATATTCGCCTTCACAATAAACCAGTTCGCCGAGTGCACCTGCCTTGTATAAGGTTCGCATTGCATAACAATCATCACGATAAGCACTGGTTTCCATCAACATATAATTCAAACCTGTCGATTTTACTGTTTCATGTAGAGCATATGCATCTTCAAGCGAACCATACATAGACGGAACTGCAGATGCGACATGCTTCCCATGCTTTAATACCTCGATGCAATGTCTTGCATGACTGGGAGCATCTGTAGCAACGAATACAGCCTCTATTTCCTTGTCCTTTACCATTTCCTCTAAAGAAGGATAAGTCTTTGTGCAACGACAATCCCTTGCCAGTCCCTCACACCGTTCCGGGATTAAATCCGTTACCGCAACAACCTCCACATTCGGATGGTCCTGAAAACTAAACACCGCTCCAAACTTACAAAAACCATAGCCCGCTATACCTACCTTTATTTTCCGGTCCGAATAAGGCTCCCATTTCTTCTCTGTGTCCGTATTTGAATGGGTTTCATCAAAACCTTTGATGACTTCCTTTTCCTGTGCGGAAAACGAAGCACTACTAACCATCATTCCTGCACCCATAACGAATCCTTTTAATAATGTTCGGCGTGAAAAATAATCATTCATATAGTTCCCTTCATATAAAATATATCCCTATGTTAAAATAAAATAAAAACTAAAATCAAGATTTTTTGAAATGTTATTAAATCTTAAACTGTACAGCAACCTACTTAACGATTACTCCATAGACTGGATGCAATGGAATAAAGATATAAAACAATACATCTCCCTAATGAAGGAGTGGAACAAAAATATAAGCCTCGTATCACAAAGAGACATAGAAAATGACTGTGTAACACATATAGAAGATAGTTTAAGCCTAATTCCTTATATTTTTGATAAAATAAATGATTCCCAAAAGAAAATATGGTTGGATATAGGTCCGGGTGGAGGTTTTCCTTCTATTCCAGTACTAATAGCAAGAAAAGAAACCCCTGCAATACTTATAGAGCGAAAGACTAAAAAAGCAGGCTTCCTGCAAATGCTCGCTTCAAAGTTCAAACTTGCTAACACAAAAGTCGTTTGTGACTCTTTCCCACAATATTTTCAAAGTATCGGTATAAAAAAAGAACAGATACATATCCTCACAGCGAGAGGAATCGAAAAACCCGACCCATTCGCCCACATTTTACAAAAATGGTTAGGAAAGGGAACTCGTTACCTTTGTCAATCACCCCATATTCATGAATTATTCAATGATAGTTCCTTCAAGAAAGATTTTATTTATGATACATTTGATATTCAAAACTTAAGAAGGGGCCGACTTGTAATAATAGAGAGACGATAAGAAAAATAGGGTAAAGTATAAATACTCATAATAAAAGACCATTCAAAAAATGCTATTGAAATTAAACATGTTAATATGTTATTATTATGATAACAAATATGTAGAGCCCTCATATATAGAGAATTCCTATGATTAGGACAAAATTACAAGAGCAACTGCGATTTATCAAGGAAGACCTGATAAATAAAATTCTTGAACAACAATATCCACCAGGTTCCTATTTCCCCTCTGAAAAAATGCTTATCGATATATATAAATAAAATATCGAGAGGCTATATCCGTCAAATTTTACACGAGTTACAAATAGAAGGTTATATTTCCTGTTCCCAGGGTAAAAGAACAAAGGTATGTTTCCCCGATACATATAATCCACATTCCATTTCAACAGACTACATGACATTTGCTATCGCTTTACAAGACCAGCAAACGAAGCATACGCAGAGATTGCTTCATGGATTTATGGAAGTTGCAGGGAAAATCTTATACAAACGATTTCCTACAATCTTTATTTTGACATCCATACTGAACAAAAATATTTACGGAGTATCAAAAGAATCGGTGTTCAGGGAATAGCCTTCTGGACCCATTTTAATAACGAGCAAAACCGGGAAATGGTGCAAAAACTGGTACGAATGAATTTCCCAATAGTTCTTATTGACCGTTATTTGCCCAATATTCAGGTGGATGCCGTTGTTTCAGACAACATCAGTATAGGGGAACAATTAACAGAAACTCTTATAAAAAGAGGACACCGCAATATCGCATTCGTCACAGCGGAGTTGGAGTCTACAAGTGCCTATGAAAGGTATATCGGCTACAAGAAAGCACTCGAAAAAAATCAATTAGAATATAATCCTTCGTTTTTAATTTCATGCTTCGAAGAAAAATTGCCAGAACATATTTACAAATTATTTGCCATGAAAAAGCCTCCAACGGGAATTGTTTTCTCTTATGACCAACTTGCATTAATCGCATACCAGGAAATCGTCCAATTAGGATACAGAGTCCCCGATGAAATAGAATTTGCAAGTCTGGGTGATGAAGAAATAGCACAAACTTATAAATTCCCTCTTTGGTATTTCTGTCAAAACAGCATGGAGATGGGAAGATTAGCTTTTGAAAAATTAATACAGCGAAAAAAGAATCCGGAAAAACCGTTTGAACTCATAAAACTTAGTCCCGTTCCCGAAACACCAAAATTGTATCTTCCTAAATAGACATCATAACGAATAGTAATGCAGATTAAAAGTTAGATAAGAAGTTATAAAATGAAAAACAAAAAGATGAAACAAAATGGATTTACGCTGATTGAATTATTAGTTGTCATCGCAATTATTGGTATCCTTGCTGCAATCCTTTTACCCGCATTAGCCCGTGCCCGGGAAGCAGCCCGTCGTTCTTCCTGTCAAAACAATCTAAAACAGATGGGATTGGTATTTAAAATGTATGCAGACGAAGCCCCGGGCGGAAAGTTTCCCCGTGTTCAAATGCGAGACTATCCCGGCACAACGATAAAACCCCAGTTTTCATTATCACCGGACATTATGTCTATCTATCCCGAATATATGAACGATGCAAAAATCCTTGTTTGCCCTTCAGATACAGAAAATAAAATATTCTTCCGTGACGAGTGCGTCTTCAATGACCCAACAGGCAATCTCATAGCCACAAAATATCCCGATGCCCCTCCCTTTATCTATTGGCCCTATGAGCAAGCAGGACACAGTTATTCCTATTTCGGCTGGGTATATGACAAATTTGACGAAGACCCAACAGACCCGGACATGTCTTTAATTGCAAGTCAAATGGGTGTTCAGGTACCCCCGGGAACCAAAGCACCTCGACAAATATTTGAGCATTGGGTTAATAAATTAGTAAATTGGTATTTGCTAAACAAACAAACCTATTCTGAATGTCAACCGGATGAAGATGGAACCGTAAGTCCGGGATACGGTAATGCAGGAGGTTCCACAATATACCGCCTGCGGGAAGGGATTGAACGATTTTTAATTACAGACATCAACAATCCAGCCGAGTCTGCAAAAGCACAAAGTTCGATCTTTATTATGCTGGACAATTACAGTTCATTAGCCCGTGAGTTTAATCATATCCCGGGTGGCTCAAATGTATTGTTTATGGATGGACATGTGCAATTTATGCGTTATCCATCAGAGCCTCCCATGTTAGCCCGTTTCGCTGTGATATTAGGAATTATCCAGAAAGGCGGAGCATAAGAAATCCGACCGTCCAACGAGTACGACAGATCCAAAAAACTGAAAAGTCGGAATCGTCCGACTTTTTGTTTGATTTTCCTTTTAACACTTTCCTAATATAAAAACAAGAAAAAAACCTGTATTTATTGTGGAAAGTGTGATGAAAAAAAAACATACGGGAAGGTCGGTTGCTATTGTATCGAACGGGGTAAAGGGATATATCCTTCTATTAATATTTATCTCCATTGTTTCATCCACAAAAAATGTTCATTGTGAAAAGACGGTTCGATTATATTATTGGGGAAATGAATTAGACCTGTTCGCAGGGGAAACCGTCCGGGATTTCGAACATCTATACAACGGGACAGAAGGAAGACCCAAAATAAAAGTAGTAATGGGGCAAAGTGCATCATTAAACAAAACCGATGACCCGCAACGATTGTTATGTGCTGTCGCAGGAGGGGACCCGCCGGATGTTGTTTTTTTCGACCGATTTGCAGTAGCACAATGGGCTTCAAGAGGCGCCTTCCGCTCTTTACAGGAATTCTACGAACGCGACCTAAAAGAAAAACCCGATGACCCGCTAACACTAAAAGAGGAATATTTCTTCCCTCCATGCTGGAAGGAAAGTCAATACAATGGAAAACTCTATGCAATCCCGTGCGATACAGATAATCGAGCCCTTTACTACAATCTGGACTTATTGGAAAAATACGCAGAACAACTTAAAAGCATCGGTTGTGTAGACCCCAATAACCCTAACAAAGTGGGTCCTCCCAGAACTTGGGAACAATTAAAAAAAGCAGCCGTTATTATGACAGAAAAAGATACAAACGGCGATATAAAACAAATCGGTTTCATACCAAATTACGGAAATTCCTGGCTCTATATCTATGGATGGCTAAACGGGGGTACGTTTATGTCCGAAGATGGAAAGACCTGTACACTGAATAGCCCAGAAATTATAGAAGCACTCGCCTTTATGTCCGAAATATACGATGCAATGGGTGGTGCAGAAAAAGTAATGGCATTTCAATCTTCCATGCTTGTAGGAGACCTGGACCCATTCGTTGCGGGTAAAGTCGCCATGAAAATAGATGGCGATTTCGCAATGATACCCATCGCCAATGCTCGTCGTTCCATGAGATTCGGTGTTGTCCCGGCTCCTGCACCCGAAGGAAAAAATCGCGTCGGATGGACAGGCGGTTTCTCTTTTGTAATCCCATCAAGTGCACGACATCCGGAAGAAGCCTGGTTATTTATCAAATACCTTGTATCAAAACGAGCCATCCAGATACGGAATGATGCAGAGGCAGAGAAGGTAAGGGGTAGTGGAACCATTTTCATTCCTCGAATGAGTGCACGACGCGATTTAACCGAATGGATTATGGAATACTATCTCTATTCCGACCCTACCGTAGAAAACACATTTAAGAATGCGATGAAAACCTTTATCGCCATGATGCCGGAAGCAAAATACCGCCCAGTAACACCTGTCGGTCAACTACTCTGGAATGAACATGTTCGGGCTATGTGGGAAGGCATATACAAAAAATATGATACGGATTATCTAAAAAATGCAAAACGAGCATTAGACCGTAGTACTACCGTTGTCCAGCGAGAATTGGATAAAATTAATTATCCTGTTGAACATCCAACCCTCTCATGGACACCTATAGTTACTATATATATTATAATAATTATTACTATTCTATTAATTATCACTTATATCTTCTTCAAAAAATCAAAAGCAAAGGGATATTTCCGGAAAGAATATTATGCAGGATATTTCTTTGCAAGTCCATGGTTTTTAGGTTTTTTGATTTTTGGAGGAGGTCCGCTATTATTCTCCCTAATTATGAGTTTTTGCAACTATGATGTCCTTTCACCGCCAAAATGGGTAGGATTTGAAAATTATCAATTTATGATAAGTGACCCTCTCTTTTACAAATCTCTCTGGAACACAATATACATGACGATAAGTGTCCCTTTAGGAATGATTATCAGTTTAGGGATTGCCCTGCTTCTTCAGCGCGAATGGAGAGGGATGGCTACCTACAGGACCTTATTTTACCTGCCCGCTATAATGCCAGGAGTGGCCGCATCAATTCTCTGGCTCTGGATATTCAATCCTCAAGAAGGAATGATGAATGCAATCCTGACAAAACTGGGGACAACAGGACCGAATTGGCTTCAGGACCCCAGCTGGTCAAAGCCTGCATTGATTATAATGACAATATGGTCTGCTGGTGGAAGTATGATAATCTGGTTAGCGGGTTTAAA
This sequence comes from uncultured bacterium, assembly GCA_937124615.1. Taxonomy (GTDB): domain Bacteria; phylum Hydrogenedentota; class Hydrogenedentia; order Hydrogenedentales; family Hydrogenedentaceae; genus Hydrogenedens. The sequence continues at coordinate 4,966 of CAKZKR010000050.1, read as the reverse complement.
AACCATACCGGTGCAGTTATACGAAGCGGCTGAAATAGATGGTGCAGGAATATTTCAAAAGTTTTTCTATATAACCCTCCCAATGTTAAGCCCTTATATATTATTCAACCTGATTATGGGATTCATCGCTACCTTTCAAATTTTTACACAGGCATTTATTATGACACAGGGCGGTCCTGTGGATTCTACATTGTTCTATGCTTACTACCTGTTCAATAACGGATTCCAATACCTGCGAATGGGTTATGCCTCCGCTTTGGCATGGATACTCTTTGGTATTATTTTCTTTCTGACCTTATTACAACTAAAAGTATCACAAAAGTGGGTGTACTATGAGCGAGAACAATAAATTTATGAAAAAAATCGTGCGGTTACTCCACTTCAGTGTATACCATGCCATATTATTGACCGGTGCTATTATGTTCTCGGCTCCCTTTATATGGCTTATCGGGACAAGTTTCAAATCCCCGGACGAATTATATCCACCCAGTTGGTTTCCCCCGATGCCCGCCAATGTCATTACCTCACCTTTCTTTGGAGCCAATGCAAACGAATTACCCATTCAACCTGTAGATGTAGAGGATGAAGTATGGGAAACCTATTTGCAAACAGGGAGAAATTCGGTTCAAACTAAATTAGAGCTTATAAAGGAAACACTTCCCGATTTTATCCAGCCTTTTGTGCAAGAACCCTATCTTATAGACTATCTATTAGGTAGTTTTTTCCGCCGTATGCCAAAGGAGTTGTGGTCCTCCGAACTCAACAACTTTACCGCATGGATTAATTCAGAGCTAAATGTCGAAACAGTTATTAATTCATTTGATGCCATATATCATCGTGTCGCATTAGGAGAATGCATCGTTAAGACATGGGATGCAGAAACGATAAAGATAGGAGATGCAGAAACATTACAATGGCAATTGCAGGGAGATTGTGCAAAACTCATACCCCGACTCCAATACTTTAACCGAAAGGGAATCGAAATTCACTATGACTTCTCCGAAAAAGACCGTTTTATCATAGAAACAATCGCAGATTGTAATTTATCTGCGGAAAAATTTAAAAGATTACGGTTAAGTCTTCATGGAGATAAATCATGGTATAGCATTCATGCAATTATTGATATTGGAGGAAAACGCTTCAAATCCATAGAACCTATTTATCTACAGTACAATCAATGGCAAGATTGTTTATGGCAGGTATATAGTCCGGAAGATAAAAGCATTATGATGAAGAGCTGGTATACCATAAAAGAAATGGGAGTTAGCACTGAAACACCGAAAAACAAACTTCGGCTCCGTATCGAAATTAGAAAAGCATCCTATCCTGTTGTGCTTGCACGAAAGGCGTGGGGAAACTACCGTGAGGTATTGAGAGAAGTTCCTCTCATTCGATATACCTACAACAGTCTATTTCTGGTGGTTATGAATATCACAGGACAGATATTCTCCGCATCTCTTGTAGCATATGCTTTTGCTCGGCTTCGCTGGCCTGGGCGGGATTACTATTTCGTGCTGATATTAGCAACACTGATGATACCGGCACAGGTAACATTAGTCCCCCAATTTCTTATTTGGAAAACTTTAGGACTTTACAACACCCTTGTTCCCCTATGGGCAGGTTCTTTTCTGGGTAATGCCTTTTTTATTTTTCTACTACGCCAATTTATGTTAAGTATACCGAGGGACTTGGAGGACAGTGCTTTGATTGATGGATGTGGGTACCTGCGAATATACCGTCATATTATACTTCCCTTAATTAAACCGGCTTTAGCCACTGTAGCTATATTCACTTTTCTTTGGGTATGGAATGATTTTATGGGTCCACTAATTTTCTTAACCGACCAGGAGAAATACCCGCTGAGTTTGGGATTATTTGCTCTACATGCATTGATGATATGGTTAGCACGATTTGAACTAATGATGTCTGCCGCAGTACTAATGACACTACCTGTAATTGCCCTATTTTTCTTCGCACAACGGCAATTTATACAAGGTATAACATTAACAGGATTGAAAGGTTAGAAGTCTAATTTATTGTGGTTGAGAGACTTAAAAAAATGTTTCATGTGAAACATAAAATTCTAAACAATAAGGCATTTGCATCTTGTTCCTTTATGTGATTGTAAATCAAGTGTTTATTGAAATGTTTCATGTGAAACATGGTATAATAATTAAAAATATAAAGGTAATAGGAGAATATCTATGAAGTCTAAATTCATAACAAAACGTATTCCTGTCATCCTCTTTGTAATAGTTGCAATTCCTACCTCTGTTTACCCCTGGCAACATCATCCTTTATTTACAAAAGTTGTTGCGGAAACAGTGCCAGATGTAAAAAATGCAAATCCTGTTCCAGCAGAGACCTTAGAACAATTTCTCGTTGCAGAAGGACAAAGTATTGCACAAGTTCTCGCAAATGTAGAAACCTGGGCAAAGAAAAATATTTCCATGTATGCTCCCTGTCCTTCTAACTTGCTCTTTTCGCCTACAGGGAACACAACAGAGATTAAAACCCGTTTTTTCAATGCCATTCGAATAAATCCAGAAACAAAAACACCTCTTTATATTACAGGTTTTGCGAATACCCCCCCCGAAGGAAAAACCTTATTAAATGTTCGTGATGTCTGTATCCTGAATAAAACAAAGGAATTTGAAGTTTTTTGTTTCATAAAACTTAATCCGGGAGAAACCGTTTCTCCTTCTGATATTCTCGCCTCTGCATCAAATGAACCGGATTACGGTATGGACACAGGTCTTTTCACAGACAATCAGACATCATTCGGAGCCATTTATGGTTTCGGTGTCCAGCCATTCGGAAACCCCAATCTCGATTTCGGTTCGCAGGCACCGTTCCATATGGGCTTTTATCATGAAAACCCTATCATAACCTTCTTTGCTCCTTTCCTGAAACAATCATATGTTAAGTATCGGATATATTTATATAAAGAATTATCAAAACTCGCTTTTGAAACAGGACATGATTATTGGGGCTGGCGGTTTATGGGATGGGGATTGCATTATATGGCAGACCTTTCCATGCCCTATCATACAACCGCTTTGCCGGGTTATTCTGCATTGAGAATGTTATGGATATATCTGCTCGATATTTTGGGATGGTCTACACCTAAAAACAACGCAGTGCAATTATCTTCAAACCGTCATTTGGCCATAGAAACACTGATGGGAACTCTTTATCTAAACGCAATTCGTGATGGAAACGACCCATTCTTATTACTTGAACCCTTTCAAAACAAATATGATTATAATAAAAAATACAATAATGTGTCGAAGAAGTGTTTTAGATGCCCAATGTATGAAGGGCAAATACCGGATTATTCAGATGATTTGCCCGTAAAGTGTCTTGCATGGCGTTCCCATAATTGGGCAAGGCAATTAGACCGTCTTATTAGCAAAATCTTACCTGACCGTTTTGTAAATGACCCTTCTATCGAGTTGAACGATTTAGAAGAACGGTATAACATTCTGGATATTACATTAGCCGAACAAAAATTTGAAACCGTTCGTGAATTAGTTGATACCGCAAATGCCTCTTTATTTCTTTTCCATTACTACGGAAGAAGTTACATCTTAGATATTATTAAATAACTCATTCTATATTAATTCTTTCCGGTGTGCCCATACCTTCTGGAATGCTTTTACATACTGTTCCACAAGTTCAGGTACTTCGGTAGTAAAGTAAGGTAGCGCAATATTCGTATCATTTGCTTGTTTGGAACCGGGCAGTTCGGGAATAACAGGTTTATGGTGCCACCATTCATCTTCTGCATATACAGGCAATTCATGCTGAAGTGTATAATGGAGACCTTCCGCGCGAACACCTTCCGCTCTTAAAGCCTCTACCAGCCGATTTCTCGGAACGCCTGTTTTCTTTTCATCGACAAAGAGCATGTTCCATTGATAGTGAAGCCTTTGTACATCGTTTCTTCCGCTTGTCTGTTCCGAAATCCCTTCCAGCTCCAATAATTGGTCATTGAGTTTTCGCACCTGCTTTACGCCCGCTTCGTTCCGTTCTTCCAGTCCTTTCAATTGACAACAAGCAAGAGCTGCGGCCATCGGGTGCATTCTTAATTTTACTCCCAGACCGGAACCGGAATATTTGGCATAAGGATTCTCTTTGGGTAGGTTTGTTACTTTATAATCGCCAAAAGCAACGGCTCTACCCCAATCATCATCCTGTTGGTAGATCCCCATACCCCCTTCAATGGCAGGGAGCGGTTTGCTCATCTGATAACTAAAAATAGCCATCCGGCTCCATGTCCCCATGAGTTTTCCTTTTAATCTTGCTCCGTGTGCATGTGCACAATCTTCAAGTACAATGAGACCTTTCTCCTTTGCCCAGTCGTTGATTTCATCCATATCTGCAGGTAAACCTATCCAATGCACAGGTAAAACCGCCTTCGTATTCGGGGTTAACCGCTTTTGGGCATCATTCAGATCAAAATTCAGTGTTTGTGGATTAATGTCCACGAAAACAGGTACCAACCCAAAAAGACGCATTGGCAAAATCGTTGCAAAAAAAGTATAGGACGGTACCATAATTTCACTGCCCGGTGGTAAGTTCAATGCAAAAAACATAGAAAGAAGGGCACTTGTCCCGTTGAAATGGGCTTTAACATAAGGCACCTGCATGTAATTTTTCCAATCCTCTTCCAATTTGTCAATGGGGTTATACGAAGGGTTCCTTACCAATTCCAATACCGCTTCCTCCTCTGCTTTTCCATAACGAGGCCAGCGAGCAGAATCGTCCTGTGGATAGGTAACCACAGGGTTCCCTCCGAATAGAGCCAGAGGTTCATGGGCTCCCCATGCTTTCTGTACTGTTGTCGAACCGGCTACCGCTGTCATTACACCTGCAGACTTTAAAAATTCTCTACGCGTGGAAAAACGGTTTTTATTACTCTTGCTATTGTCCATAATCCATCTCCTGTCCTATATTTTATAAT
>CAKZKR010000049.1 GCA_937124615.1 uncultured bacterium | reverse complement strand
TCTGCAACAGTATTTGTGGGTGTGATAACAGCAGGTATTACAATGATGATGGATGACTATTATACCGCCACAACTTTACTGGTGATGACACCTGTTCCATTAAATACACGAGATTATATTCCCAGTATTTTAGCGGGTAGAGAGGATACTCCTTATCGGGTAAGTTTCCTTACTTTAAATGAAATACCTACTTTTCCTATGCCTGATTATGAACAGATATATGATTCCGATGAAATTGTTGAACAGGTTCTTCTTTACCTTTCCCAAAAGGAAGAATATAAAGGTGTAAAATTAAGCAGAACCAAGTTGCGGAAATCTATGTCCATTAAATCCAAAGTTTTTTTCCAAGGGACTAATCAGATTCAGTATCAACGCATTATTCAATTGCAGTTTACATCTAAAAATCCGAATCTTTCTGCAGATGTTTGTAATTTCTGGGCGGATTTAGGAATGACAAAGATCGAGTCGCTCCGACAAGAGCCGCTAAAAGATGGTATTGCTTATTTGGAGAAGACGCTCGGAGAGAAAAGAGAAGAATTTGCTAATAGCAGGAAAGCGTTGGAACTAATAGAGGCCGGATACCACCTGCCCAGTATGGAATTGCGGATTCAGGATTTGGAAAATCAGATTACTTCTTTCAGAATACAGCAGGCCAACCTTGCTCTGGAGATTGAACAATTGGCACGAGAGATAGAGTTAAATTCCGGGGGAAAGGGAGAAAAGACACCGGTGCCGGGAAAAGAGAATTCTCTTTCAGATGTAGATTTACTAAAAAAGGAACAGATATTGAAAATTAATCAGAGAGAAACGCTACAAAAACAGATTCAAGAATTCCTCCAGGAAATCGCAAATTTGCGTCAAGTTTTTGCTGAAAAGAAGAGAGAAAAACAAACTTTAGAAGATGAGCTAATACAATTGAAACAAATAGTAGAAAATTTGAATATAACTTATCAGAATGCACAGGCCGCTTTAGAGAAGTCCCAGAGTGAATTGCGAATCGCATCCAAAGCATTGGCCCCTCGACAAAAAGCAGGTCCACCACGGACTTTATATGTTCTGTCTGTAATGTTTTTAACAGCCATTGCGGTTCCCACCATATATATAGGGTTGCTTGTAGCAAACTATTATCTCAACAAATTTGAGAAGGAACTTGCTCTCCCTATATAGAGTTGCTGAAAAATGGAATTGGCGATAAACATTAAACGAATTATGTTTCATGACTGATACTATACAGACAAAGAAATCGGGTGTGTTAGAGGGGGCGTTCTGGTCGTGGTTAAGTACAGTTATTAATCTATTAGCCTTATTAATTGTTGGCAAATTATTTGCAATATCTTTGAATAAGGAAGAAGTTGCGGTTTTTTCATTGATATTGGTGTGGGCAGATGGTTTTGTTCTTTTCTTCGGGTATGGATTACAGGTTTCTATCCCGAAGTTAATTGGTGGAGCTTCGGGTGAATATAAAGGGGATTTATCATCTTCTTTGATCACCTTTACTTTGGTGAATTCCGTTGCTGTTTCTTTAATTACGCTCCTTATTTGGGGGCTATTTTTGGCGATTACTTCTGTTAATAATGACTTACTGAATTCTTCTCTTGTTCTATCTTATTTTTGGATAGTTCCCTTTTTGTTTATTGTTGGCTTATTAAGAGATGTTTTATTGGCAAATCTTTCTGGTTTTCAGGTTTTCGGGAAGAGGGCTTTAGGTGTGGTGATAGCTTCTTTGTTGCAGGTTTTATTTTCCGTGATTGTTCTGGTAGTTTTGAAAGGGAAAGTTGTATCGTTATCTTTTGCGTATATTATCAGTTACCTGTGTACAGTTGTTCTTTTGTGGTGGTATCTTCCAACAGGTCGTTATTTTCAACTGAATGTAGTCCAGATCGTGTCTACAATAAAATTTAGCTGGATTCTTTGGGTTAATACGATCCTTAATTATATGGTACAACGATTTGATACAGTGGTTTTGCTTTTTTTGACGGGGAGTCCTGCTCAAGTTGCTGTATATGAAATGGCAAAAAGGTTAACTCATATTGCGTCGCGTATGTTAAATGCATTGCTTTTACCTTACCTCCCTCGAATCACGGAATTATTCTCAGCAAAGAGTGAGGACGATACAAAAAGATTTTTTTTACAATCCCAAAATGCGATAGCCATATTTAGTTTTTCAGGGATTTTATTTTTACCCTTTATTCAAAAATACATTATTTTATTATTGTTTTCAAAGGAATATTTTGAGATTATAACTATTTTGACACCTCTTTTAGCGGGGATTATATTTGCGGTATTATCGGGTATTTCTGGGCAGACGCTTATCGCCACGAACCGTCCTTATATGGTGACGATAACAAATATAGGAACTGTAATTATTAATCTGACACTGAATTTTTTATTAGTCCCTTATATGGGTATGGTCGGTGCAGGATGGGCTTCATTAGTAAGTTTCTTTTTTTCATACCTTATTCAAACGATCTGGGTACGAAAAACATGTATTTCGTTTGATTGGGGGAAAATACTGCTTCCGCAATGCGTTTTCTTCTGTTATCTATTGTATTATGTTATCTATCCCGGTTTTTTTGCTATCAATTTCGTGTTTGTCCTCGTTTTACTTATGATATCTTATTATTTTAAACTTATTCCCTTTGAGTATTTAATACTCCGATTATTAAAGATAATAGGGATAAAAAATTAAAAAGAAAAGAGTGAAAAAAAGGAAAAAGATGGACACAAAACTATCAATATTACAAACAGCATTCGTATTGTTATGTGTGGGAGCCATGGCACAGGAAAATATAGACCCTTCGCGATTTACAGGGGAAAGGTGGTTTGGTCTGTATTTGAATAAGGGTAAGGTAGGTTTCATGCAACAGGCACTTTCATTAGGTGAAGGAGGGCAAGTTTATTTTACAGAGGAAGGGACATTCCGGATGAACATGAGTGGAGTGAAACAGGAAATGAAAGTGAGTTCAGTGCGAGTATATTCCCAAACAGGCGAACTTATATCTATCGATTATACTTTAGTAGATTTATTATCCACTACTGAATTTCATGCGCAGGTAGAGAATAATCAACTGAAATTGGTAAAAAAGATGGCGGGACAAAGTGTCGAACGATATTTACCCTTGCCTCAAGAACAATTGAAAGACGCTTTGAAATTCCAATTGTGGATGATGAAAAAGCCAAAGGTAGGAGATGAACTGGTTTCTTTCCTTTTTGAGCCTTTGTACGAGCAAGAACTTACCTGTATTTCTACTATTATTGGAACAGAGGAACGGCTTTTTAATGGTGTAACAACGAAGTTGTATAAAATCCTGACGAAAGTTAATATACTGAATCTGGAACAAACTTCTTATGTTACTGAAGATGGTTTGGTATTGGAGGATATTGCTGGAGAAATATTTACAATGCGATTGGAACCGAAGGAGATAGCGAAAGATATTAGTTATAGTAACGATGTGTTAGTGTCTAACGCTGCTATTGTAGATAAGCCGATAAAACAACCTCGTGAACGCGAATATTTGAAATTGATATTAAATGGACCTCTGAAAGAAAATCATCTTTTTTGTGATGAACGACAGCAAATTGTAGCAGAAGGGGAAAAGTTTGTTTTTACCGCAAAGAAAGTAAATGCGGAAACAATACCGAAACTAAAATTTCCTATTCAAGATGAGGAAGTAAAACGCTGGGCAGAACCCAGTAGTTTTGTTCAGAGTGACCATCCCGAAATGATAAAAACTGTAAAAGAAATTATAGAGAATACGACAGATGCCTGGGAAGCGGTTCAAAAGATATGTGGCTGGGTTAAAGAAAATATGAAAACCTCTTATTCGGCCCAATTGACCAATGCTTTGGATGTGTTAAAACATCGTGAAGGAGATTGCACAGAGCACAGTTTGCTCTTTGTTGGCTTAACACGGGCAATTGGAATTCCTGCGAGGGAAGTGGCCGGACTTATTTATGTGGATTCACCAAAACCCGGCTTTTATTTCCATCAATGGGCAAAGGTATGGGTAGGTAAGTGGATAGATGTTGACCCTACATTTAATCAGCCATTGGTAGATGTAACCCACATTAAAATTGGCGAAGGGGATATTATTGAACAGATTAAACTAATCCCTCTTGTAGGTCGAATACAGGTAAAAGTAGGGGAAGATTAGTTTCATTTTGATGATTAGGAAATGAAGTGTATAGGCATGAATCATGATGACGGTGGAGAGGTAGAGACGCAAGAGAACACTTTTAATTATGAGCAGGGCAAAATTATATCTATGTAAAAATTTTAGTTAATTCACTTTTTACTTTTAAGAGGAAAAGATAGATCTCCCGCTTGCCTTGAACTTGAAATCAAATAATAAGTTTTCGTTTGTTAATCTTATGAAATTGCTCAACTATTGATAATAATTATTAATTCAATAACAATTTCGTTGTTTACTAGTTATTAATTGGGATGGGAAAGAGAGATATATAGTTGTTTATTTCCTTTATATCAATATAATCATATAGTTATCATTATATTTCTATAAGTTATAATACAAATTAATATTGTATTTGTATAAAATAGAATATTACTCATAACACTTAATATAAATACATAACTATAAAATATTATT
>CAKZKR010000048.1 GCA_937124615.1 uncultured bacterium | reverse complement strand
GTATAAATATTATTATGAGGGAAGGGAATAATAACGATAGAACGAGTATGATTTGATGAAAATTGTTCTATGAAACTTACTGTCATCTGTTTTGTGGAATTATAAATAGTCTTTACAAAAGGTATCTTTTTTATAAACATTTCAAATAGCGAGAAAAACTGGCGAATTAAGAAGAAACTTGAAATAAGACCAACTAGAAAAACAAATATGACAATTAATACAACCGATATAGGAGCAATTAAATAGTGTGGATATTCTGGAAACAACTGATTTACATAAGGCGTAACACGACCGACTGTGAAATAATAAATAAATCTCAAAATAAGAAAGGTCAATCCTAAAGGAACTATTGTTAAAACACCTGCAAAAAAATACCTTCTTAACCTTCCCCAAATTTTAGTCACTCTTTTTTCTTTTTTCTTCAAATCACTCTGCATTATTCTCACTCATCTTGCTTATTCCTGTAATGTGTCTATATTTACTTTTAATATTTCAGGTGTTACCACTCCTCCGGATAAAAGCATTGTTACAATTTCATCCATAGGGATTTCAGCTTCCTTACCAATACAATCCACAGGTACTAATACAAAATATCCACTTGTTGGATTAGGTGTTGTAGGAACAAAAACAGTCTTAAAAGAACCTAATCCTTCTATATCCACATTATTTGTTACCAATGCTATATTTTTCACTCCGACAAAAGGAAAATCAATAAAAATAGCCGGCCCCGATTTTTTTTCTTCCTTAGATTTTGTAAAAACCGATACAATTTGTTTGGTGGCATTATATAATGTTTTTATAAACGGTATCCGGTCCAGTATGCTTTCAAAAAAATAGAACAGTCTTCTTCCAATATACATATTGGTCAATAAACCTAATATAAAAATCCCTACTATTATCAATAATAAAGAAATACCGGGGACAAAATAATCAGGAACCTGGTAAAACACCTTTTTCGTAAGTGGCCCTAATTTATTTGATAACAATAAATACAAAAACTGGATTACATAAAAGGTTACGCCAACCGGAATGATAACTATTAGGCCTGTAAATATTCGATTAATTAATAAAGTCTTTACTCCGTTAATAAAGTTTTTTAGGATTATCATCAACCTTGATTTTATAGGAGGAGTCATAAAAGTGTACCAAGATATACTAAGATATATGATTCTTATCTAATTCAATTCCATCACCTATTCTTAAATACGGTAAGTCTTTGATAATAGGGTATACAATTTTTCTGTCTTCTCTTATCAGTCCTCCATCTAAATCTTCATTGACGGGATCCCCGTCTCTATTTACCAGATTACCTTTCTGTATAGCCTTATTTATTTTTTTTAATAACTCATCACTCACCAACTGTAAAGGCTGTTTTGTTTCCGGACAAACTAAAATATTTAATAAATCCTGTGAAATCATAGTTATTCTCCCAAAAACTCAATATTATGAGTTTTCTTCTTTCTTGTTTTCTTCAATACTCTCTTTCTTAGATTCTTCCCCTCCCTTTACCGCATCTTTAAATTCAGCAATAGCCGTCCCTAACGACCTTCCTAATCCTGCAATCTTACTCCCTCCAAATAAAACAAGTACTATGATAAGGATTATAAACAACTCACCCATTCCTGGTGTCCACATATATATTTCCTTTCTAAGTAAAAGTTATTTTTCATATTTCCACTTTCTAATCATATATTATACTCTCATATTTAATACAGTTTCTAATTAAAACGCTATATCTTTATTCTTTGTAAACGCTTTATATCATTTATTTGAGAAATATTTCTATAAAAAGAGATAATATAGTATAATTTTCTCTCTAAAACGAATTTATTTTACTTTGGAAACCAAAATAATACATGAAGGGAGTGTTTTTATGTCCGATAATTCCTGTAAAAATGATGAAGAAAAAAAAGAGACTACAGGTAGAGATTTTATTCATCAAATTATCGACGAAGATTTAAAAAATGGGAGATATACTGAGGTTGTTACTCGTTTTCCACCGGAACCTAATGGCTATCTTCATATTGGTCATGCAAAGTCAATATGCCTGAACTTTGGACTTGCTGAAGAGTATAAAGGCAGATGCCATTTGAGATATGATGATACCAACCCGTTAAAAGAAGAACAGGAATACATTGATGCCATCCGTGAAGATGTGAGATGGTTAGGCTTTGATTGGGGAAAGCATGAATATTATGCCTCGGATTATTTCGAACAACTATATGAGTGGGCTATTGTTTTAATTAAAAAAGGGAAAGCCTATGTTTGTGATTTATCTCCCGAGGAAGTAAGAGCATATAGAGGGACATTAACAGAACCGGGAAAGGAAAGTCCATATCGTAATAGGTCTATAGAAGAAAACTTAGACCTTTTCCAGAGGATGAGAGATGGAGAGTTTCCTGATGGGTCAAGGACACTCCGGGCAAAAATCGACATGGCTTCCCCAAATCTAAATATGCGAGACCCTGTGATGTACCGTATTATAAGAGCAACCCATCCACGGACAGGAGATAAATGGTGTATTTACCCCATGTATGACTTTGCTCATGGACAATCGGATTCGATTGAAGGGATAACACATTCAATCTGCACTCTGGAATTTGAAGACCATCGTCCTCTTTACGATTGGTTTATCAAAGAAATTGGAATATATGCCCCACGGCAAATCGAATTTGCACGGTTAAACTTAACATATACGGTTATGAGTAAAAGAAGACTTCTTGAATTGGTACGAGAAGGCTATGTACGGGGTTGGGACGACCCGAGAATGCCAACAATATCAGGTTTAAGGAGACGGGGTTACACACCCGAATCTATTCGCCAATTCTGCAAATTGATAGGTGTAGCAAAAGCAGACAATACCGTAGATATTGCATTACTTGAATATTGTATACGGGAAGATTTGAATAAAAAAGCTAATCGATATATGGCCGTTTTAAATCCCCTAAAAGTAATTATCGAGAATTATCCTGACGACCTTGTCGAAGAAATGGAAGCAATCAATAATCCAGAGGACCCTTCCTCTGGAAAAAGAAAAGTCCCATTTTCAAAAATTATTTATATTGAACAAGAGGACTTTATGGAAAACCCACATCCAAAATTTTATCGATTAACACCCGGTAAAGAAGTCCGATTAAGATACGCTTATTTTATAAAATGTACTGATGTTATAAAAGATGAAAAAGGAAATATAACGGAATTGCGTTGTACATATGACCCTAATACCAAAGGTGGAAATGCACCTGACGGGAGAAAAGTTAAAGCTACCTTACACTGGGTATCTGCAAAAAATGCCTATGAAGCAGAAGTTCGCTTATATGATTATCTTTTCTTAAAACCAGACCCCAATGATGTCCCGGAAGGCTCAGATTGGAGAAGCAATATAAATCCGAATTCTTTAATTATATTGCGTAATTGCAAGTTAGAGCCGGAACTAAGAAAACTTAATATAGGGGACAAAGTTCAGTTCGAAAGACAGGGTTATTTCTGCGTCGATTCCGATACAAACATGGAAAAAATGGTTTTCAACCGAACTGTAACACTCAAAGATGAATGGGCAAAAATAAAATCTAAAATAGATATATCACAAAAATAGTTTGTATATTTTTCAGAAAAGAATAGGTATAATACCTATTCTTTTTTTTTATCATTTTTTGTGATTTTTTATATTAATTTCATGCATAATTATTATAATAATGTTTTCAGCGGTAGGCATAAAATAAAAATCAATATAAGAAGGGTCTCGAATAAGATGGGCAATAAATTGACGAAATTTATAAAGATATTATTTACTATTACAATGACCACATTATCACCTTATTGTTTTTCATCGGACAGTGTTATAAATACCTCTTATTTTGAAAACTATTTTTTTAGAACCGAACAAAATAATCATTATTTTGCTTTTTCAAAAAATCAATATTTTGTAATCTCCCGAGAGGGATTAAAAATCTGGATTTGGAACCCTATAAAAAATTCGTTTTGTAAACCTATTGAAATTTATTTTATTAACAATGAAAGTTATACTATTATTGGAAGTGAAAAATCTGATGTTTCATACAGTTATTATTCCGGAAATAATCCGGATGAATGGATTATTGATGGTTATGCATATAATAAATTATGTATCCCAAATATCTACAAAGGGATTGATCTTGAATTCTATTTTAAGAATCATGAATTAGAGTTCGATTTTGTTATTGGACCTAAAGCGGATCTCAATCAAATCGTCTGGGAAATCCGGGGAAATTCTGATTCCTTTATTGATAAAAACGAGTTAGTAATTATTAACAATGAAGGTTATACATATACCTTTTCTATACCAGATGTTTACCAATCAACATCGAAAAGATCTGACACAATTCTTGACAAACAAACATGTTTTTTAAATCTGGATAAAAATACATACCGGATTTTTGTTGATAATTACGATAGGAACAAGGAACTGATTATAGACCCTATCCTTACTTTATCAACTTACATAATTTTTCCATCTACGAATAAACCAGATTCATCTTTTGCTAAAACATGTATGGATTACTATAATAATGGTGTTGCTGATATTGCTGTAATTGGAGGGACCATTGAATTAGCAGGGGTAGAAGATGTAGACATATCTGGTTTTTTATGTAAAATTTCGCCTAATTTAGGGAGAACTTATTATATTGCATTTATCAATGGAATTGGTGAGGATTATGTAAACACTATCAATCATTACATAACTTCAACAAACGAATACATAGTAATAGGGGGAAAAACAAACTCTTTAAACTTCCCTATACTTAATTCGGTTCAACCATTGGACAACCTTCTAAATTTAGATGGAATTCCAGGTGAATTTGATGGATTCCTTATGATATTTGACAAAGATTTCAGAATAATTTTTTCTACTTTTGTTGGCGGGGCTGGATATGATTCTATAGAAGATATAACTATTAACAACAATAATCTAATTTTTGCTGGAAACACCAACTCTTTAGATATCCCTCTTGTTAATTCTTCAATAAACACAAAAGAAATTTTAGCAGATGTTTTTTGGGGAATATTGAGACTTACGAATCCTCTGGAATACCTATATATAACTAAATTAAATATTGATGGAATTGAAATTAAAGATATTGAATCATATTCTAGAAGTGTATATTTATGTGGGAATACAACTGTTGGAGTGCCTTATTTTAATTCTCTGATCCCTGAAACTAATGTTAAAGGAAAAGATATTTTTATTCAAACCTATACCTATACTGAAACACCTACAACACCAGATATTAGCTTGTCAACCTCTCTCTTTTTCGGTGGTTCTAATGATGACATATTAGAAGGTTGTACTCTCTTATACAATACCACACTATGTTTAGCTGGAAATACATATTCAAACGACATACCTGGACCTGTTCTCTCATCAATACCTGATACAATAATCGACAAAACCGTCCCATATTTATCTTTATTTAATACTGTGGCCAATCGATTAATAGGTACTCATTATATTTTTGGGGACGGAACAGATGTAATAACAGACATAAAAACACCCAATATTAGTTCAAACACATTTTTTATATCCGGTTATACCAATAGCAGTTTTAAAAGTTTTTCATGGGATAGTCTTTCGTTTACATCAAATCCATTTCACACTTTACTCAATAATGGATTAACCAACGAGTATTATGACGCAATGATTTGGAGACTTAAATGGAATAGTATTGAAAACACAATTACCCCTACATGGGGAACACTTTTAGGTGGGGTTATGAGCGATATTGCACTTTCTATAGGGACAGTTAGTAACAATCATATCTGCTTTTCGGGGATAACAAATTCTCCAGATTTTCCACTTCAGGGCTCTCATTCTATAGCACCAGCATACCTGCCAAGCCATTATGTGTCTGCTTTCAACATATTAGGTAAAGTTATTTATGTAAATCCAGATAGTCCTACTACCACCCCTGATGGAAGTTCATGGGGAAAAGGTTTTCACACGATATCAGAAGCGATCACCTCTGCAAATGATTATGACGAAATTTGGATTAAAGCAGGAGAATATTATGAGACGCTGACAATCAGCGAATTGTCAAATGTAACATTGTGGGGAGGATTTTTAGGTTATGAATCTAATATAGATGATAGGAATCCATGGGATAACCCAACGAAAGTATTACCTGTTCAATCTAAAGGAGTCGGGGATTTAAGTACACCTCTTTTGGATATAACATCTTCCATGAATATAAAAATAAATGGTCTTATATTCGAAAACGGAAATAATATAATTGGTAATGGTGGAGCAGTCAGGATTTCTAATTCGATAGTGAGTATTGCATCCTCTCAATTTTATAAAAATAAAAGTTATATAGAAGGTGGTGCTATTTATATAAACAATTCCTACGCAAACCTTACAAATTGTGTTTTTGTTCAAAATGCCTGCCATCTGGGAAATGGTTCTGCTGTTTCTGCAAATGAGTCTACACTACAAATAATTCATTGTACATTTGCTGATAACTACAGTTCTTATGGTTCAGAAATTAGTAGTGTAAATATCCAGGGCTTAACATCAATGTTGTTAATACTTAATTCTATTATATGGGCGAAAAGCGGTAATAATGAAGTTCAAATAAAATACCCGGAAACTATCACTTCCGAATATTTAAATCTCAGTAATTCTATAATTCAAAATTTCAGCAAATTATCATCACCTCCATTATCCCATTCCATTCTTGATACGGAACCTTTATTTGTCAATTATCCATCAGAAAATTCAACTGGCGATTTAAATTTAGTTTTAGATTCACCTGCTGTTGATTTTGGTGATCCTATCTCTCTTACGATAGATTACGGTGGCATTAATGAAGATATCCGTAGAAGACCAAGAGTGCTTATGGGTGAGAGTTGCAAACCTGATGCAGGAGCCTTTGAAATATTTCCTGCTCCTCCTCTAAAGATTATACTTTCAGGAGATAATCCATTATATTTGAGAATAAACGAACCCTTTATTGAACCGGGGTATGAAGCCATAGATGGATGTAATGTTGATATAACTTTCCTTGTAGATGTAGTTTCTAATGTAAATAGCGAACAATTAGGTACATACACCGTAGAATATTCTGTAATTAATCCATATGACCCGGGGAAAGTAACAAAGGTAACAAGAACTGTTATAGTTATTCCGGGTACCCCTCAAATTATCCTGTATGGACCTTCGGATGTAGTAATTGAATGTAGAGAATCTTTTATAGATCCCGGAGTCATTGCATTTGATTCTGCCGGAAACGATATTACTAACGAAATTACTGTTGTAGATAATGTTGACTATTTAACACCGGGAACTTATACTATTGAATACCATTTGGCAGAAACAGAAACCCATCCTTCTTTATCCACAGTAAGAAATATTACAATTCAAGATACAACACCTCCTGTGCTTATTTTAATTGGACCTCCAAAAATTACTATTCCTTGTGGTTCTACATGGAATGACCCCGGCTATATTACCTTTGATAAATGTACACCAACAAATATTAGTGTAAATGTTACAGGGACTGTTATCACATCACTAACAGGTACATACACAATTAACTATATTGTCTTTGATGGAAATGGTTTATCAACTTCACTCACACGGACTGTCATTGTTAATTGCAGCATCCCACAACCACAACAGTGTGAAAACCAATGTTCCAATGATACCACTCCAATAGATGAAGATGGAGATGGTCTATCCCTTTGTATTGAAACTTGTTTAGGCACATCTGACCAGAACACGGATACAGATAATGATGGAATGGCAGATTTCTTTGAAACACTATATAATTTAAACCCTTTATCTAAAGATGCAAAAGAAGACGCTGATTTAGATGGATTACTTAATATTGAGGAATTTCTTGCGAAGACAAACCCAAAAGATTCCGATTCTCCATGGGAATCACATTATGTTTCTACAATTGGTGGTAATGACAATAATCCGGGCACTTTATCTGCTCCTCGTGCTACGATTACAAATGCTCTTTCAAACCTGAATATTATTTCTAATAATAGCCAGTCTATCGTGTTATTCCCTGGTGATTATTATGAGGACATTGTTTTACCTCAAAATACCATCCTAATTGGAATAACTGCATACGGTGGAAATAATCGATCTGTTGTATATGGCAATATTATAGGTGCAGAAGGTGCAAAAATTTACAACATAGACATAAAATCACATATGAATTCAACAATAATTAATCCTGGAAAAATAAGTGCTGAAAAACCTATCCTACTTAATTGTGGCGATACCACTATGCATATTAAAAATGTTCATTTCTTAGGAACTGGTTCCGAAATTGGGATTTCGGTAGAAGGGGGACACCCTTATAATACAATTATTGAAAATTGTCTCTTTCAGGATCTAAGCATTGGAATTCTTATCGGGGATAGTATTCCTGTTATACGGAAGTGCATATTCCTGTATACTCATTCTTTAAAAAACGATTCTGCTACAGGTATATATATTGAAGATAATTCAGGGAGTACAAACCCATCAAATTCTTTAGGTGATGTTAATGACCCTAATACAGGATGGAATACATTCGATACAAAAGTGGGAAAAGCAATACTTAGTGAAAGGCCGGATGAAATTAAAGCACATAACAATGACTGGGGTACAGAAGATACAGATGAAATATCCTCAATGGTTCAGGGGAACTTAGATACTCAGTACTTTTTAGGAAAAGGGAAAGCAATAATTGCATCATCTCTGGTCTGTGTTATCTGGAATGCCTCAAATAGAGTCCCCATTCGCAATGCTACGATAACTATAAATCCTGCTGTGTACCCACCATTAACTCAAAATACGGATGGTGTATACACTTTTCCTTCAATCCCTGATGGGACCTACACTGTAAGAGTTTCCGCCCCTAATTTTGAAACAAAACAATTCAACACAAAAGTCCCAGAAGGTGATCTTAAATCTGAATCTATAGCATTAAAACCTATAACTACTTTAGAGGGAGAAGGAACTACAGAAGGTTCTATCGAGGGGACAGCGGAAGGAACTACAGAAGGAGATATTGAAGGAGAAGATAATATAGTAATTCCAGATATAAGAGGAAAGTCGAAAGAAGAAGCCATACAAATTTTAACTTCTGCAGGACTTCGTGTATCCGCAACAGTAAAAGAAGAATATAGTAAAGAAATTCCCAAAGGAAAAGTAATACGTACTGAACCTTCTATAGGTACAGCAGTTCCGAGAGATTCAGAGGTTGTCCTTGTATTAAGTAAAGGATCTAAAAGACGGTTCATTATATCCTGTGGTGTTAACAATAATTATACCTCTTATTCTGGCGACATAATAATGTTACTCTTAATATCGACAATACTCATCTACCAAAACCGAAAACAAAAATATATCCCCTTTCAAAGATATACTAATAATTAAAACCGTTTTTCTATTCCTGTTTATTAGA
>CAKZKR010000047.1 GCA_937124615.1 uncultured bacterium | reverse complement strand
AGAAAACATAAGCCATATTCAATTGTCAAAGAGCCTTCTGCTACCCGGATTATCTCCGTTTAGCGCGTCTTCAACTCATTTGTCGCCTCGCTTGGTTATTTTGAGGCTCTTTTTATGTTGTATGTCTTTATGAATATGAATATTTGTATAGACAATTTAAGTATAGCAAAAAATTATTTAAATGTCAAGTGGTTTTTAAAATTTTAAAAAATTTTTTTTTATTTTTTTAGACATGGTTTTTGTTGTTTGGGTTGCAGGTGTTTTATGTTTTTTAGTTTTGTGGAGATGAAGGTGATTTCGCCTTGTTTTATGCCTATGTGTTTTGCAACTACGGGGCATTTGGCTTTTAGGAGTAGGTAAACATTTCCGGGGTAGTCGTCTAAGGTTTCGTAATGTCCCTGTCCTTTACCGATAATAATATCGGCGTTGTCCATTTTTGTGCGAAGTTCGGGTTCTAATAGTCGCCATGGTGCCCCGATCCAGTTTTTTTTCATTGGGATGACATCGCAGACTTCGTGTAGTTTTACAGCGTAGACATCTTCCATGCAGGCGTCGTTTATGATGGGTGCCCCTTTGGCGATAGCGGTGACATGGGTATATTTTTGTAATTCTTCGATTAAGATTTTATCGAAGACGATTTCACCGGCGTTGTCGAGGAAGAAGAGTAGTTTTTTGGCGTGTTGTAGGTCGTTTTTGAATTGGTGGAAGTGGTTTCCTGTGAAGTTGATTGTCAGGGCGTGTTGGATTGCGGAGGGGATATCTATTTCGTCGGGTTTTAGTATTCCTAAGTCGATTATGTTTCCAGCGGCGGAGAGTTGTAGTGCGGTTAGTAGGGGGAATGGGCTTTGTAGTATGATTTTTTTTAGGTCGTTTTCGAAGTTAAGTGCGATTTGGTTTTGGATTTTTTTCTGTTCGGCGTAGGGGTCGGGATTTCCGGATAGTTCATGGGTTATTTGATAAATGATAAGGGAGAGTTCCGCCGGCGAAAGGGATAAATCCATTTTTTTTAGTTCGTCGCCGACTTTGACGATGATTTGTTTTTGGATTTCTGGGTTGTTTGTGGCTAATATTGCGGAACGATATGCTTGTTTTATGAAACATTCCAAGCATTCTATGGTGGTTTTCATTTTTTTTACTCCTTTTGGGTACTGCTTATGTTTATTTTCGGAAGTAGGCCTGTCCTTCGTGGAGGTAAATCCATAGATGTGCTTTCTTTGCGAGAGTTTCGTCGTGTGTTACGATAACGATGGTAATATTATCCTCCTCGTATAATTTCCATAACAAATCAATAACGCCGGCGCTGGTTTCCTCGTCTAAGTTTCCGGTAGGTTCATCTGTAAGGACTACTCGTGGTGAATTGAATAGAGCACGGGCGATTGCGACGCGTTGTTGTTCGCCTCCGCTGAGTTCGCCGGGTTTGTGTGTCATTCGTTCTTTGAGTCCTACTTTGATTAGTAATTCTTCGGCGTGTTGGAGGCATTCTTTTTTTGTTTTTCCTTTGCAGAGTGCGGGCATCATGACATTTTCGAGTGCGGAGAATTCGGGGAGGAGGTGGTAGAATTGGAAAACGAAGCCGATATCTTTGTTTCGGAGTTGGTTGATTTCGTTACGGGAAAGTTTTTTGGTTTCTTTTCCGTTGATGATGATTTTTCCATCGGTAGGAGTATCGAGGGTTCCCATGATGTGGAGCAAGGTGCTTTTTCCGACGCCGGAGGGGCCGCTGATGGCGAGGATTTTACCTTCGGGGACTTCGAGATGGACACCGCGGAGGATATGGAGGACTCGGGAACCGTCGTAGAATTTTTTATGAATATTTTCGCAGATGATGATGTTATTCATATCGTATTGCATCCACTGGGTTTACTCGTGCTGCACTATATGCAGGATATAAGGTTGAAAGAAAAGTTAAAAGGACTGCAGAGATAGCGATACACATAATATCAAAGGGAATGATAGCCACCGGGATTCCTTCGAAATAGTAAATGGTGCTGTTGAATAGGTCCCAACCGAGTAATCGGGCTATGAACTGTGCAATTGGATTTATATTGTATGCAAGGATAATGCCTACACATAAACCGATTATGGTGCCGATAACGCCGATGAATAGGCCTTGTAGTATGAAGGTAAGTAGGATGGAGTTTGTGCTGGTTCCTAAGGTTCGGAGAATGCCGATGTCTCTTCGTTTTTCCATGACAATCATAATCAAGGTGCTGGTAATGTTGAAGGCGGCGACGAGGATGATGAAGGTGAGTATGATGAACATGGCTAATTTTTCCTGACGCAAGGCGTCAAAGAATGCTTGTTGGTCTTCATACCATGTTTTTGTGTGATAATTCAGGTTTTCACGAATACGCCGAGCTACGACATCGCCAAGAAATGGATTTGTCAATTTTACATGGATGGCATCGACGCCTTTTTCCCCTGTGAGCATATAGGCGGTAGGTAGGTCGACAAAAGCATAGACTTCGTCAAACTCGGACATTCGGGCGTGGGATATGCCACTCACAGTAAGCCAGAGTTGGGACCCTAATTGTTTTCCTAAAAAGGGGCGTATATTGGGGCGGGCTGTTACGATTTGCAATTGGGAGCCTAATCGGGCCCCAATTCTGTTGGCTAAACGGTAGCCCAAAACAATCTCCTTTTCGCCGGGGAGTTTTCCTTTTCCGAAAAGTCGACCGCCTTCCTCTGTGAGATTCTTGGCAAGGTCTGTAACTTGGCTTTCTCGTTCGGGGTCTACACCTAAAATAAGCCCACCTGTTGTGTTCTCTTCGTTTTTGAACAGAGCCTCTACCTGTATTACGGGACCACTGGCAAGAATTTCAGGGCATAGGGATTCAATTTTTTTGATTACTTTTTCGTAATCATAAATTTTGCCGGAGGTATCATAAATACTTAAATGTGAACGGTTTCCAATGATTGTTTCCCTCAGGGCTATATCGAAACCGGTCATGACACTCATCACAACGATGAGAGTGATAACCCCGACGCTAACCCCTGCGATAGAGATAATCGAAATAACGCTGATAAAGCGGTTTCTCCGCTTGCTCCTTAAATATCGCAGGGCTACAAAGGTTTCGAATTTCAAGGGGGAACTCCTATATCTTGTTTAGAGTTTTCTAAGTAATGGGAACAAGATTACATCACGAATGGATGATGAGTTTGTGCAAAGCATAGCAAGGCGGTCAATGCCGATGCCTAATCCCGCTGTAGGGGGCATGCCCACTTCTAAAGCGGTGAGAAAATCTTCATCAAGATACTGGGCTTCGTCATCACCGGCTTCACGCAGACGCATCTGTTCCATAAATCGTTCTTTCTGGTCTAAGGGGTCATTTAGTTCGGAAAAGGCGTTACATACTTCCAGTCCTCCAATGAATAGTTGGTATCGTTCTGTCAATGCGGGATTGTCCCGTTTCTTTTTAGCCAGTGGGGATATTTCAATAGGATAGTCATACAGGAAGGTTGGATGTATAAGGTGTGGTTTTACTTTGGTGGACATAACTTCATCCACAATTTTTCCGTATCCCATTTCTGGACGGATTTCCACACCAACTTGTTCGGCTAATCTTTTGGCTTCGTCCCGGTCCCGGGTGGTTTCAAGGTCTATCCCTGCAAATTGGCGAATGGCCTCGTGTAAGGGGATTCGCTTCCAGGGGCGTGTGAGGGAAATTTGTTGTTCCTGGTAGGTGAAACTTTCTTCGGAGCCGATAATTCTGGTCATAACGGTGTAGAAGAGGTCTTCGGTTTCTTCCATCAGTCCTAAGTAGTCCTGGTAGGCTTCATAAAGTTCCATGATGGTAAATTCGGGATTGTGTTTTGTATCAACTCCTTCGTTACGAAAGCAGCGATTGATCTCGAATACTCGTTCAAAACCGCCCACAATGAGACGTTTCAGGTAGAGTTCGGGTGCGATGCGGAGGTAGAGGTCGGTGTCGTAGGCGTTGTGATGTGTGATAAAGGGTCGTGCAGTGGCTCCGCCGGGAATGGGGTGTAGCATGGGAGTTTCAACCTCTAAAAAACCGCGTTCTTTTAAATAAGAACGAATTTCATCGATCATCTGTGTACGCTTCCGGAAGCCATCCATCACCTCAGGATTGGCGACAAGGTCGAGATACCGTTGGCGGTAGCGTGTTTCAACATCGGTTAAGCCGTGGAATTTTTCAGGCAGGGAACGCAAGGATTTTGTCAGGATTTGGAATTCTTTTACGAATAGGGTGATCTCACCTCGTTTTGTTCTACGAACAGAACCCACAACGCCAATAAAATCGCCCAAATCAAAATCTTTCAGGGTTTCATATTTATCGGCACCGACCTGATTTTCTCCGAAGAACAGTTGTATTCGTCCACTTTCATCACGAAGGTCCATAAAGGTGCTTTTCCCTTGTTCTCTTCGTGCGGTAATGCGACCTGCCAGTGTAGCAGGAATCCCTTCCTGCGTCTGTTCTACATGTTCCTGTTCGATGTTCTCAAATTGTTTTCGGATCTCTGCAATTTTTGCGCTTCGTTGAAATGTGTATTTATAAGGGTTGTCTCCGCGTTCCCGGAAGTGGTTCATTTTACGAATGCGATTTTCTCGCAGTTCTTGTAAAGTGGAGTGTTCTTTGAAGGGTTCTTCCATAGTTAGATTTCTGCACCTTTCTTTTCTAAATTCCATTTTAGATATGCTTCTACAAATAAATCTAAATCTCCATCCAGGACCCTATCCACATTACTGGTTTCAGCGCCTGTGCGATGGTCCTTTACCAGTTGGTAGGGCTGAAGGATATAACTACGGATTTGGTTACCCCAGGCCACTTCAGTTTGTCCTTCCCTTTGAGCAAAGAGTTCTGCTTCTTTCTTTTTCATTTCGATGTCGTATAATTTTGCTTTTAGCATTTGCAGTGCGGTTACACGGTTTCGATGCTGAGAGCGTTCGATCTGGCAAGTGACAACGAAGCCTGTGGGTAAGTGTGTTAGCCGGACGGCGGAACTGGTTTTGTTTACTTTTTGTCCACCGGCGCCACTCGAACGGAAGGTATCCATTTTAATCTCTTCTTCGCGAATATCTATTTTTATATCATCATCTACTTCAGAAAGGACTTCAATGGCGGTGAAGGAAGTATGTCTTCGCTTGTTTGCATCAAACGGGGATATACGCACCAGTCGGTGAACCCCACTTTCCGATTTTAATAAGCCATAAGCATAAAGTCCTGTTATCCGTAAAGTGGCACTTTTTATTCCGGCCTCTTCACCCGGTTGATAATCAAGCAATTCAACATGGAACCCTTTTTCTTCGCTGTATCGTGTAATCATTCGATAGAGCATCTGAGCCCAATCACAGGATTCTGTTCCACCGGCGCCGGGATGAAAACTAACGATGGCCGGTTTGGTATCTCGTGGGTCGATGAATAAACTTTTAATTTCTAATTGATGAACTTCTT
Source organism: uncultured bacterium (assembly GCA_937124615.1). Classification (GTDB taxonomy): domain Bacteria; phylum Hydrogenedentota; class Hydrogenedentia; order Hydrogenedentales; family Hydrogenedentaceae; genus Hydrogenedens. The sequence continues at coordinate 6,983 of CAKZKR010000047.1, read as the reverse complement.
TTTCTAGTTTTTCTTTTAACTGTTGAATTTCTGTTTGGAGGGATATATCCGTTTCTTCCTCGGCCATACGAATAAATGTTTCTGCTTCTTCCAATTCTTTTTGGAGTGCCTCAGGTGCTTCAATCGCTGTTTTTAAATTCTTAATCTCCTGTAAAATTTTTTGGGCCTGTTCCGGGTCGTTCCAGAAATCGGGCGATTCCATACTTTGTTCCAACTTCGCAATTCGGTCTATAATCCCTTCTATATTCAAGCAGGTGCGGAGTTCTGCAAGTCGTTGTTTCAAATTATCTATGGTTTGTAATTCCAGTTCATACATAAAGAATTTATAATCCTCTAACAATTAATGTGACTCATGAATATTCTATAAGATAAAAGAAGAACGGGAAGGCAAATAACATTCCATCACAACGGTCAAGGACTCCACCATGTCCCGGGAAAAGAGTTCCAGAGTCTTTGATACCTGCTTCCCGTTTCCATCGTGATTCTAATAAATCACCGAATTGGCTCAGTATGGCAAGTATTATACCCCATTTCAGATAGAAAGAGATACTTTGTGCGGGTAAGAACTGTGTAAAAACTGTTTTATGTAGTGTCCATAAGATGAATGTTCCAATAAAACTGAACAAAATACCCCCGATACTGCCTTCCCATGTTTTGTTAGGACTAATCTCGGGGGCGAGTGCGTGTTTCCCGAGTAGTTTTCCTACGCAGTAGGCTCCCGAATCACATAAAGCCACTGCGGTAATAAATAAGGTTATTAATCCGGGACCCTGAGGGTTTTTATGAAGAATGAGAAGATGGGAGGGGACCCAGCCAAAGTAGAACAAGCCGAGAAAGGCATGGGCAAACTTACTAATGGAGGTTGTTTTATTGAATATATATATCAGTGACAGAAGTCCAAACGATAGGATTAAAAATAGATGTATTGAGGCAAGGCGTTGTAAGAGGCCTGTTAGCACAGCAACCGGGACAAGTCCAAGGGTTGTTATGCTTAGGATGTTTCTGTTTGCAGGTTCAACGATGTGAAAGAACTCCCATACCGCAACAGTGGTTAAGCAGGCAATAAAAATGCCGAAGAGAAGATGCAGACCGGGCACCCAGATTAGGGTTGCCGTCAAGATTACTAAAACAATACCTGTAATAATTCGTTGAAGCACGATCTGCTTTCCTCTCTTCTGTATTCAAGAATTTTGGGGAAGTAAGTTTGATTTTGTTTTATCCAAACGGGTACCGAATCTTCTCTCTTTTTTCTGATAATGAACGATGGCTTCCCAGAGGTGTTTTCTTCGAAAATCAGGCCAAAGCACGGGTAGGAAAACCATCTCAGCGTAGGATAATTGCCATAGCATAAAATTGCTAACGCGTTGTTCTCCACTGGTGCGAATGAGAAGGTCAACATTGGGAAATTCAGGGACATATAAATGTTGATTAAAAAGGTCTTCAGTGATTTCTTCTATTTTCATATCCCCCCTTTGTACCTTTTCCGCTATAAGTTTTGTACAGTGTAATATTTCTTGCCTCCCTCCATAATTTAACCCGACGACTACGGTCATATCTTTGTTGTCTTTTGTTTGAGCAAGACAATATTCGAGGTCCTGTACAGCCGTGGGAGGTAGCGCTCTCCACTCGCCCATAAACAGGACACGGATGCCATGTTTTTTTATTTCGTCAATTTCTTTACGGATATATTTGCTCATCAGCTGGAATAGGGAATCGATCTCCTCTTTAGGACGGGACCAATTTTCTGTTGAGAAGGCATATAAAGAAAGGCAGGGGATTTCTAATTCTCTACATCCTTTTAATACTTCACGAACTCCTTCGGCTCCTGCTTCATGTCCTTCTGTTGTCTTTTTCCCGTGGAGTTTTGCCCAGCGACCATTTCCATCCATGATGACAGCGATATGTTTAGGAAGATTTTCGATGTCTACTCTTGGGTCTAAGTCTGCAGGAAGTTTTCGCATGAATTGAAACCTAATTTGAAGATTCAGATAACAATGACAAAATTTTCAAAGGAAGAACAAAAGTTTAGCCTTCCATTATGTCTTTTTCTTTGGCTTTTAGCACCTGGTCTATTTTTTCGATATGTTTGTCCGTAAGTTTTTGCACTTCATCGGAAAGGCGATGCAGGTCGTCTTCGGTTATTTTTCCGTCTTTCTGTTCTTTTTTTAAGGTTTCTAATATATGACGACGAATGTTCCGAACAGCCACGCGGGCTTCTTCAGCCATTTTATTGGCCACTTTCGTAAGTTCTTTACGGCGTTCTTCGCTCAGAGGGGGAATAGGAATTCGGATAAGTCTACCATCGTTTGATGGATTTACGCCCAGCGGAGAAGCCATAATCGCCTTTTCAACAGTAGCGATAAGCGATTTATCCCAGAGGTCAATAACAATGAGATGTGAATCCGGAACGGTTACATTCCCTAATTGGTTGATTTTCATTTTACTACCATAAGCATCCACATGAACAACATCCAGCAGATTGGGCGTGGCTCTTCCTGTTCGAAAACCGGAAAGTTCCTGCTGTAAATTTTCTACGCTTTTATCCATTTTTTGTTCGGCTTCTTTAATCAGTGGGTGTGACATAGGCTAATCTCCCTTAACAATGGTTCCAATAGACTTTCCACAAACCGCATTAACTATGCAATTTTTTTCTAAGAAAGAGAATACCAGAATAGGGATATGTTTTTCACGGCAAATAGATATAGCCGCCCCATCCATTACTTTCAGGTCTTGTGTAAGGACCTGTTGGTAGTCGAGATGTTCATATCGTATCGCGGAAGGGTCCTTTTCCGGGTCCGTGGAATAGACACCGTCAACACGGGTTGCCTTCATTAGTATTTCCGCATCAATTTCACTGGCGCGAAGTGCAGCGGTTGTATCTGTTGTTAAGAAAGGGTTTCCTGTCCCTGCGGCAAAGATGACGATACGTCCCTTTTCCAGATGTCTTAGGGCCCGGCGTCGGATATAAGGTTCTGCAACGGGTCTCATTTCTATCGCACTAAGTACACGCGTTTCAATATTGCGTTTTTCCAGCGAGGATTGGAGGGCAAGTGCATTAATCACAGTGGCAAGCATGCCCATATAATCTGCGGTAGCACGGTCTACACCGGAAGCCTTTGACCATTGGTTTCCACGGAGAATGTTTCCACCCCCAACAACTAAACCTATCTGAACACCGGTCTGATAGGCGGAGACAATTTCATCGCATAGATGGTTTAAGGCTTTTGAACCTATGTTTTCCCCATCAGAGGATAATGCATTTCCACTCAGTTTTAATAATATCCGTCTGTAAATAGGCGTGTTCACTCTTATGCCTCTTTATTGGCCGATTTTGCTAACTCCGCAGCGACTTCTTCTGCAAAGTTTGTCTGTTTCTTTTCAATTCCTTCTCCAAGGACCCAACGAACAAACCTGCGAATTTCTATTTTTTCGCCACATTTGGCCGTTAATTCACCCAGTAAGTCTTTTATTTTCTTTCCATCATGTTCCGGCTTTACAGAAACTTGTTCTAACAAACAGACTTCTTCAAACCATTTGTTTAACTTGCCTTCTGCAATTTTTTCGCAGACATTTTGAGGTTTTCCTGTTTCCAGAGCCTGTTTTACATATAGTTGTTTTTCTTCTTCTAAGGCCTCTGGAGGGATATCTTCCTTTGTTATCCATTTTGGAGCCGAGGAACATATTTGCAAGCATATATCCTTTACAAATGTTTGAAAATCACTCCCACGGGCTACGAAATCAGTTTCCGAATTCACTTCTACAAGCACACCAATTTTCCCGCCCATGTGTACATAAGAGGCGACGCACCCTTCTGCAGCGACACGATGTGCCCGTGAAGCCGCTTTCATAATTCCACGTTCGCGTAGCCATTTTACCGCCTTCTCCATGTCTCCACCACATTCTGTTAAGGCTTTTTTGCAATCCATCATAGGAGCATTGGTTTGTTCCCTTAACTTTTTTACATCACTTGCACTAATACTCATTTATTTTTCTCCTGTCTTTTTTTAGTTTTCTTCTATAATGGAGGAAGTTTCTTGTCCCATAACTTCGGATTCATCTGAGGTTATTGTTTCTTCGTCGGTTTCTTTTTCTTCCATATCTTCTTCAGAAATGGTTTCGATCGGTTTTACTTCTTCGTCAGTAACGAGTTTAATCTTTCGGGAAATCGGTTTTACCTTTTTTTGAGTTTCGGGACCCTTCACCTGAATGTTTTTTCCTTCTAATACGGCGTCTGAAATAACCCTGCAGTAAAGAGATACAGCGCGGATAGCGTCATCGTTTCCGGGTATAGGTAGGGATACCGCATCCGGGTCCACATTGGTATCTACGACTCCTATGCATGGGATTTTTAGTCGTGACGCTTCACGCACAGCAATCTCTTCATGATTGGTGTCCACGACGAAAACAATGTCCGGAAGTTCTATCATGTTTACAATACCGCATAGACTTTTCTCCAACTTTGCAATACGCTTTCTTAATTGGATCCCTTCTTTTTTCCCGTATTGGTCAATTTTACCGGATTCTTCCAGGTCCTTGAGTCGAAGCAATTCGGCGATACTGCTTCGGATCGTGCGGAAATTTGTTAATGTTCCACCCAGCCATCTACTATTAACATAATACATACCACAGCGTTCCGCTTCCCGCCGGATGGCTTCCTGGGCTTGCCGTTTTGTGCCGACAAACAAAACGGTTCCACCTTTTGCAACGGTCTCGGAGACCAATGCATACGCCTTGTATAACTGTTTGAGAGAGTGCTTCAGATCGATAATGTAAATGCCGTTCTTTTCACCATAAATGAACCGGGCCATTTTGGGATTCCAACGGCGGGTTTGATGACCGAAATGTGCTCCTACTTCGAGCAATTCACGAGGAGTAACAACTGGCATAATAAAATCCTTTTTGTTTTGGGTTAAACCTTGGAGCCCACTTGAACTCATTTTTCAATGAGCACCCAAAATAGAGGCGAGAGGCTCCTGTGTTATTTATTAATTTTATTTATATTGAAAAACGAAGGTAATTATATCAAATACAAGAATAAAATATCAAACATAATTTAGAAAAGAGTGTACGGTCAAAAATTTTTAGAAATAGAATATAATTTTGATATAATCTAATTAGTATACTTGTTAATTAATTTTTTTTTAGAAGGGAAAAGTTATGAAGTATTTATTTCACATAATCTGTTTGTTCTCTTTTTTTATTTTTATTCCTCTTTTTCTGTATGCAGGTCCCCTGCAAGACTATGTGAACATGCCGGACCCTTCTTATACTTATACTATTACAATTACAGAATCCTCTCTTACACATACCTATTATGTCATTGATTTAACCTCTCAAACATGGCGAAGTTCCTCGGAAGTAAACCGTACTTTATGGAAGCACTGGCTAACCTTGATTGTCCCTAATAATATCACAAAAACACGAGGATTGTTAATTATATCAGGAGGGGATAATGGTTCTTCAGCAACGAATCTGCGAGATTATGCTCAGTATATCGCTTTGCTTACGGGTGCTCCGGTAGCATTATTAGAACAGGTTCCTAATCAGCCCCTACGATTTGCGGGCGAAAGTTTTAATAGGAGAGAGGATGCTATTATTGCGTATAGTTTTGATAAATATCTGCAAACCTATAATGCAGGGAATCCCGACCCTTACTGGCCTGTGTTATTGCCAATGGTCAAAAGTGCGGTCAGAGCTATGGATACCATTCAGGGGGTGGTTCAGACAAATCACGCAAAAAATATCACGGGATTTGTAGTAACTGGAGCCTCCAAACGGGGCTGGACCACATGGCTTACAGGAGCGGTAGATTCACGAGTTATAGCAGTTGTTCCGATAGTTATTGATGTATTAAAAATGGATGTGCAAATGGACCATCATTATAAGTGCTATGGCTTTTTTGCCCCGACCCTTAATGATTATAATGCCCTTAATATCTTTCAACGAATGGATACCCCCGGGGGACTTGCTTTACGGCAGATTGTAGACCCATACTCATATATTGCAAACTATACCATACCCAAATTTGTTATTAATGCAAGTGGTGACGAATTCTTCCTTCCGGATTCCTCCCGTTTTTACTACAGTGAACTACCCGGAGATAAGAGACTGAGGTATGTCCCCAATTCAGGTCATGGTTTAGGAAATATAACAGAAAATATAAATAATATTCTTCCACTTATAACCTACTTTAACGCTGTTGCTTCAAATCAACCCCGCCCCACATATTCATGGTCCTTCCTTGCGGATGGGAGTATCCAGGTACAGGTAGGTATTACCCCAACCTCTGTAAAATTATGGCAGGCTGAAAATCCTTCCGCCCGCGATTTTCGATATTATGATGGTTCGGGCCCTGCATGGACTTCTACTACATTAAGCGAAATAACCCCGGGATCAAAAACTTATCGTGCTCAGGTAACTCCTCCCGCTTCGGGATGGAAGGCTTATTTCGTAGAAATAAATATTTCCAACGGGGCATACATTTTTACAACAGATATTGGCATTACCCCGTATATGCGGCCTTATGATGATCTGGATGAAGATGGCTGGATGGACCCCGAAGACTTAGATGACGATTGCGACCTTATCATTGATGAATATGACCCCTTTCCATGGGACTCAGATAACGACGGTATTCCAAACTATTTAGACCCGGTTGATGACCGAAATTCATGGGAAATTCCGACAGATTGTCTTACCTTGCCTGAAGGGGAAGGGATAACAGAAGGTGAAGGAATAGAGGAGGGGATATCAGAAGGCGAGGGAATCGAAGAAGGCACGATAGAGGGAGAAGGGGCGGTTGAAGGAGCGGTCGAAGGGGAAGGCACCGTTGAGGGGACGCCGGAAGGCACACCGGAAGGTGGCCCAGAAGGAGTGGTAGAAGGTACGCCAGAAGGTACGCCGGAAGGCACACCGGAAGGAGAAGGAGCCGTAGAAGGTACGCCTGAGGGTACGCCGGAAGGCACACCGGAAGGAGAAGGAGC
>CAKZKR010000046.1 GCA_937124615.1 uncultured bacterium | reverse complement strand
TAATTTTCGGCCCCCTTTGCTCTGTATTAGGGATCCAGTTTTTACTCCGTCTTGCTTTTGTCTTTTTTGTTAGTGGTATTTCCCTAATGATTTTTGCTAATGGATTTTGGATGTTGTTTTTTGGGGCATTAACAATCGCCTTTGCTAACGGACTCGTGGAAGGAGCCTGCAATCCATTAGTTGCGACCCTATATCCCGACCGTAAAACGGAGAAATTAAATCAATTTCATGTATGGTTTCCGGGAGGTATTGTAATCGGTGGTCTACTCTGCTTCTTCCTCGACAAAGTGGGTATCACTTCCTGGCAACTTAAGGTGGGATCTATTCTAATACCTACTTTTTCTTATGCAGTTATTATGCTGATGGAAAACTTTCCCGAAACAGAACGGGCTCAGTCCGGTGTAAGTTTCGGTGAGATGATAAAAGAGACATTAGGAAGACCCTTGTTTATTCTTTTATTTATTTGCATGATGATAACGGCTTCTGTGGAATTAGGACCCAATCGGTGGATCCCTGCGGTTCTTGAATCGGGTGGAATTCCAGGGATGTTAGTTCTTGTTTGGACAAGTTTGCTTATGGCATTACTAAGACAGTTTTCAGGACCTGTGGTAAATAAATTGTCCCCGACAGGAATGCTATTGGGATCCGCTATCTTATCTGGAATTGGGTTATATATGCTCAGCCATGCAAATACTTACACATCTATATTTATTGCGGACACGATTTTTGCAATTGGTGTTTGCTATTTCTGGCCAACAATGTTAGGTGTTGCGGCGGAACGAGTTCCCAAAGGTGGAGAATTTGCTCTTGCTCTATTAGGGGTTGCAGGAAATGTCGCCGTTGGACTTCTTACAATACCTCTGATGGGAAGGGTAGCGGACTACTATGGACATGAAAAATTTGAAACACAAAAAACGATTGCGGTAGTTCAAGAAGTGTCAAAGGTCTTCCCTGAATATATAAAGAACAGACCTGAAAGTGAACAAAATGCCATTAATACTCTCATGAAAGACGCTACAGAGGCAGAAAACTATTACAAGACAAATAACAAACTTCCTGAAATTAAAACAGCCAATCTCCTTAGAGCAATACAATTATTAGCCCCTGAAAACTCTGATATAAGCAAATCAGCAAAAGAATTATTAAACCCAGCAGACCTTCATGGTGGGCGTATCGCCTTTCGATATGTTTCAGCCCTTTGCATCATTCTCGTAGTCGTTTTTGGACTTATTTACGGACGGGATGTTATGCAAGGCGGTTATAAAGCAGAGAAGATAACTGGCTAACATATCTTGAAAAATTAATCAGGAATTACTTTTGTTACAGAGTATAGAGCAACTTTTATCCACTATATCCGATTCTATTTGGGGTTATCCTGCTATTTTTCTTCTATTAGGAACCCATATCTTTTTAACAGTTCGATTAGGGTTTGTTCAACGACATATAAAGACTGCTTTACGGCTCTCTATAGCCCGTCCGCAGGCAGAACCAGGGGAAATTAGTCATTTCGCTTCTTTAATGACAGCTCTCGCTGCTACAGTAGGCACTGGGAATATAATAGGCGTCGCAACTGCTATCTCTGCAGGTGGACCCGGGGCGGTGTTTTGGATGTGGCTAACCGGGATTTTAGGATTTGCTACGAAATATTCGGAAGCAGTTTTATCAATCAAGTTTAGGATACAAAACGAAAGAGGAGAATTTGTAGGTGGCCCTATGTATGTTCTCGAAAGGGGACTTAATAGTAAATTTCTTGCAATTATTTTTGCAGTTTTTACTATTTTAGCCTCTTTTGGAATAGGAAATATGGTCCAATCAAATGCAATGTCCAATTTGATGAAAGAGTCTTACAACATACCTACGATTCTAACTGGTTGTGCTGTAACATTCCTGACAGGATTGGTCATATTAGGTGGAATAAAAAGTATTGCCCGCGTATGTGAAATATTAGTACCCTTTATGGTCATTTTTTATTTTTTAGGTTGTGTAGGAATTTTGATTTTATATTACAAAAACATTCCTGAATCCATAATTTTAATTTTCAAATCCGCTTTTACAGGACAATCTGCAATAGGGGGTTTTCTGGGTGCTGGGGTTCGGTCAGCAATACGGTATGGTGTTGCCCGGGGACTTTTTTCTAATGAGGCGGGTCTCGGAAGTGCTCCTATTGTTGCAGCTGCTGCAAAAACAAAAAATCCCGTCCACCAGGCTCTGGTATCTGCAACAGGTACATTTTGGGACACAGTAGTAATTTGTTTTTTGACAGGTCTTGTCTTAATCGCATCTGGTGCATGGACACAATCTTCTTCACCTATAGAAATTGTAAAAACTGCATGGAACAGTTTTTCCTCATCGGGAATTATATTTTTATCTATCGCTTTAATCACTTTTGTATATTCAACCATATTAGGTTGGTCATATTATGGTGAAAAGGCATGGGAATATTTGTTCAAAGGTAAAAGTATTATTATTTATAGAGGACTTTGGGTGCTTGGAGTTTTTCTGGGAGCTAATCTTAAACTAAACATAGTTTGGACATTAGCCGACATTGCAAATGCCTTAATGGCCCTTCCGAATCTCATATCTCTTGTTATTTTAACCCCTTTAATCGTTGAGGAAACTTATCATTTCTTCTCTTCACCGATTGAAAAAAAATAAAAATATCTGTCTCTTGTTCACTTTATCTACATAAAATTTGTTAATAACTCAACTTTATCATCAGGATTAATACAAAAAACGATATTTCGCCCTTGTTTTTTTGCTTCATAAAGAGCCCTATCCGCCAGCAATAGCAATTCTTTTGCTGTCATCCCAGTTTTGAATTGGGCAATACCAATACTCAGTGATGTACCATAAGTTTCTGTTTTTGCGAATTGTGTCTGAATTCGTTCTGCTACTTTTGTACTAATCGAAGATTCTGTTCCACATAATATAACAGCAAATTCATCTCCACCAAAGCGAAATCCTGAATCACTTCCACGAATACATTTTACAATGACTTTACCAAGATTACTCAAAACCAAATCTCCTACTATGTGTCCATAGGTATCATTGCACTGCTTAAAATTATCCACATCAATCATAAGTAAAGCATAATTTGTATAATTTTCTTCTGCACTCTTTATAGTCCATTCAATCTGCATTTCAAACGACCTTTTATTAAACAATCCGGTTAACTCATCCCTCTGGGTAACTTCAATCAGGTCATCTTCCATCTTTTTCCGCTCTGTGATATCCTTCAAGGTAATAAATACATTATCGTCAATATCTGTTACTACACGAGCCGCTGAAATATCACAATGTATTATTGTTCCATCTTTTTTAATTACCTCGATATCTGATAGTGCTCCTGCACCTTCACTAAGAAAAACTTCATACCATTTTTTAAATCGTCTACTCTCAGTTTCAGGTAGAAGCCCACCTAAATTTGCACTCTCAAGTTCACCCTCTTTATAACCCAGCAACTCTGTTAATGCCTGATTTGTTTCTCGGATAGTTCCTTCTTTGGGATCAATAATCATAATTCCATCTGTATACAAATTAAATAGATCTCTATATCTTTTTTCTGCTGATTTACAGGATTGAATAAAATGAATTTCACGCAAAACCCGATATAATTTTGCCTGCAACTCATCTTTTGAAAAAGGTTTTAATAAAATATCATGAGCGCCCGACTTAACCACATCCAGAAATGAAAATTCATCCTCGTATGCTGTTATAACAAGTATTGCTAATTCAGGGCTAATTTTCAATGATTTCTGAATTAACTCCAACCCTGAAATTCCGGGCATAATCATATCTGTTATTAAAACATCATAAGGTCTTCCCATACATCCTTTTTGTAGTTCTGTTAATACAGAATCTCCGTTATACACACTATTTGTTGTGCAACCCCAAATACTACTAATTACTTTTCCCAATGTGCTCGTCAGTGTTTCCTGGTCATCTGCAATCAGTATATTAAAACCACTCAAATCGATTTTCTTATTATTCGGATACATATTAGAGCCCTCTAACCTATTCGAAAGATACCTTTTTTAAAATTATTATGCCTTCTCCCATCAAAAATCAAAAAAATGGAGCGGGATACGGGTCTCGAACCCGCGACATCCAGCTTGGGAAGCTGGCACTCTACCAACTGAGTTAATCCCGCTCTATTATGTTTATTTATTATATTAAAACTCTACAAAGAATTCAAGCACACAAATAAAGTTACTTTTCCCAACGCGGTTGTATTCTAAAAAATCCAGATATGTTTCCAATCTTTGCAAATAATGTAATCTCTTTGGGTCTTTTATCTTCCAGCATCTTAACAATAGTTTTGAACTCATTAATCGACCTAATAGGGAAATCCCCAATCGCCTGTATTATAAACCCTCGTGATATTCTGCCAATTTGTGCGGAACTTCCTGACTTCACCCTATACACTAAAACACCTTGAACTGACTCATCAATACTTAAAGCAATACGCATGTCAGGGGTAATTTCTCGAACTGTTATTCCCACAGACTCCCAATCAAATTCCTCCGCTTCTGAAGATTTCCGAGGTCTTGTTCCTAATAAAGCCGTTAAAGTCATAGGTTCTTTATTTCTTATAATCTCAATTTTAACGGTACTTCCAACCCCCGCTTCGCGAACTAATTTCGTAAATGAAGTAACATCGCTTTCGTATTTTGCTTTAATAGGTGTTCCATTAAAATTTTTAATGACATCGCCAACTCTTAATCCACATTCCGACGCAGGAGAAGGGTTAACTATAGTCGCAACAATCAATCCTCCCTCTTTAGGTAAGTTCCAATAGTCGGCAAAGTCGTCTGTAAGTGGCTGTGTAATAACTCCTAACCACGCGCCCTGTTCGTCATCCTGGGATTGAACAGCAGGGGGATTTTTTATATATTTTTTAAATAAAGCGTACTGATATACCAGGGGATGACCGCTTCTTGTATACACTTCGCCTCCTTCTGCTTTACTTAAATCGAATCCTACTACCCCAATAATGTTTCCCTGTTCATTTATAACAGGGGCTCCTATGAAACCTATTCGAACATTTTCATCTAAACAATAAGTCAACCGGGGTTTTTCTAATATGGCCCCTACATGTGCTGTTGTTATACACCGGGCATAATCAACTGTCTCTCCTAAAATACCTATCATCGCAACAATAGAACCAATATTTAAAGGTTCATCAATAAATTGAGCAAAAGGAAATTTTATGTTTTCATCATTATCAATTTTCAGGAACATTATATTCAGGTCATCAGGTTTTCTTAATTTTACGGCACTAAATTCTCTTTCTTCTCCTTTTACATTTAATCGGACCCTAAAATTAAAGGATGAAATATTTTCAACCTCTACAAATCCTGGAACCATCACCAATCCATCTGCAGAAACTATTAGTCCAAGGGCATTCCCATCTCTTCTCGAGATTTCACCTGTAATTTGATTGGTTACTTCAGATGAGTACTGAACCAATGCAATAGAAGGAGTAATTTGATTGTAAATTGTTTCTAATTGAGAGGAAGAAAACATTAAGGATATATTCTGAATAACTAAAGTCGTCAACACAATAACAGGGCTACTCATGAGGGGTACTCCGTCCTTCTTCCATGATTTTTATTGCGGGTTGTTCTTCTTTTACATTTTTAATCAATACATATCGGGTTACTACACCCCGTTGAACAAAAAGTAAAACCCGTGGCTGTTTATTATCAATTGCTCGCTTATATACATTCATAAAGTCTTCAAGATTCTTCACAGACTGAGATTCTATCTCTAATACTACATCCCCCGCCAATAACCCCGAGATTTTTGCAATGCTACCCTCCTGAACACCAGATATGTAAATCCCGTTTTTATTAGGAATTCTTAATCTTTTCATCATCTCACTTGTAATCTCTGAAGCAGTAAAACCCCATTCTGTAAATTCAACTTCCTGCCCTTTATAGGGAGAATATATATCAGGTATAACTTTTATTTTCTCCTCTTTATCGCCCCGTTGAATAGTAAGTTCTACTTCCTTTCCGATCTCCAAGGTTGCGAGTTTTCTTCTTACTTGTGGTAAATCCTCCTGAAATCTTGCATGCATAGATTCTCCGTTAACTGCGACTAAAATATCGCCAGAGCGTATGCCAACTCTGTATGCAGGAGAATCAATTTCGACATCGGCTATAACGACCCCTTGTTTATTTATATCCTCCGTAATGGCTTTCATTTCTTGTAAATTCAATCCCAACCAACTCCTATTCACTTTTCCATATTTAATAATATTTTCGACCACTTCCTTCGCAATATTTATAGGAATAGCAAAACCGACATTCTCTGCTCCAACTAAAATCCGTGAATTAATTCCAATTACCTCTCCTTTTAAGTTTATCAAAGGGCCTCCACTATTTCCTTGATTAATTGCTGCATCTGTTTGTATAAAATTATTAAATACAGATATAACACCTCTTGGGTCTTCCAAATATCTATCTGTCATACTCACAATTCCCATTGAAACGGAACGAGCAAGTCCATGTGGACTCCCCATAGCAAGAACAATTTCCCCGGCCTGGACTTTATCTGAGTCTCCCATTATTACAAATGCATACTCTTCGTGAGGAGGCAGTCTCAACACTGCAATATCTGTGAACGGATCTGTCCCGATAACTTCTGCTTCAATTTCTCGTCTATCACTCAATATACATTTCACTTTCTTACTCTCTCCTACTACATGTTCATTCGTAACAACATACCCATCTTTTGATACTACAAAACCACTACCAACAACAATCACTTCTTCTTTTTTTCCCAATGTATAAACAGGCTTGACTGGGTTTAAATGCAGTAGGGCTGGAACAACTTTTGTTTTAGCTTTTAATATTTCTGATTGTAAAACTCCACCGTTAAAAAACGTACGACAACCCATAACTGGAATTATTAGTAACAAAACAAAAAGAAAACGCAATAATAACATATTGAACTCTTTTATATTTATCATAATTCTTTCCTATAATTGATTACATAAACACTATATTATATAAAAGTATTCACTTATTTTTATTGTTGGAATTAAAATCTTATCGAAAAACTATCTATCTGACACAACCAATGCTGAGAAACTATTTAATCATAGTATCGGGATTACCCCGTTCCGGGACCTCTCTGGTTATGCAAATGTTAAGCAAAGGAGGTATCCCTGTTCTTCAGGATTCCACTCGCTCACCAGATAAACATAACCCTAATGGCTATTTTGAATATCAACCTATCAATAAATTGAGCAAAACATTAGATATATCATGGTTAGAAAAATATACAGGTTATGCGGTTAAAATTATTTCTCCAATTTTAGCAAAACTAACAATATATTTCCCTACAAAAATAATTTTTCTAAACAGACCAATCCCTGAAATAATAACATCACAAGAAAAAATGGCCATGGAGACAGGAAAGACACAAACACTATCATTTTCTATTGATAAGCATCATTTACAACTTGTTTTCGAAAAACATATTTATCAAGTAAAAAAAATACTATATCAAAACCCAAATCTAAAAGTATTAGAAATCAATTTTCCGGAGATTTTTACAAATTCTGAAAATATAATCAATTCAATAGATACATTTCTCGATGGAAACCTTGATAAGACTTGTATGAGAAACATCATCAAACCTGAACTTTATCGAAATAAAGTCGAAAAATAGATAGCTCTCTTATAAACGATCTGCTCGTATCATATTATCCCGTTCTATACACAAATGGAGTATCATTAAATCGGATGAACGGATTCCCGGTATGCGAGAGGCCTGTCCTAAATTTTCAGGTTTTACTTCTTTCAGGCGTTGTTTGCTTTCTCGTGGAAGTCCTTCAATCGCATCATAATCCAGGTCTGATGGAATTGGTATATTTTCTGAGCGTTTAAATTTTTCGACCATTTTTTCTTCTCGTTCAAAATACCCATGATACTTAATAAGAATCTCAGCCAGTTCTTCTGCCTCTTTAGAAATTGGTTTTTCTTTAGGGAAAAACCGGTAAAAATCCTGAATAGAAATTCTGGGCCTCCGTATCAAAACCGACCCCGTAGATGGATGATTCAAAGGAGGTTCTCCTATTGAATTTAACCATTCATTAATTTGTTGATTGGGTACAATAACAAGTTTTTCCAGCCGTTCTACCTCTTTACTGGCTTCTTCCTGTTTTCTTCTTGCTTTTTCTATCACCGTATCATTTCCAAAACCGTAGTGGGCAAGACGTATATCCGCGTTATCATGTCGTAAATGAAGGCGATATTCCGCTCTCGAAGTAAAAAGTCGATACGGCTCTTTCACCCCTCGTGTTACAATATCATCCACCATTACACCTATATAGGCTTCATGCCTTCCGATAATCAACGGCTCTCTCCCCTCTATATAACGAACTGCATTCAATAATGCATAAATACCCTGCCCCCCGGCCTCTTCATAACCTGAAGTCCCATTAATCTGCCCTGCATGGAAAAGACCCTTTATTAACTTTGTTTCCAGATTTAGTTTTAACTGCGTTGGAGGAATAAAATCGTATTCGACTGCATAACCCGGCCTAATAATCTCTGCATGTTCAAGCCCCTTTATAGAATGCAACATGGCTAATTGTACATCTTCCGGTAAACTTGTCGACAATCCGTTAACATATACCTCAACCGTATTTACTCCTTCGGGTTCTAAAAAAATATGATGGCTTGTTTTATCCGGGAATTTAACAACTTTGTCTTCGATACTGGGACAATAACGAGGACCTATACCTGAAATCCTCCCCGAATATAACGGAGAACGATTCAAACTATTGCGGATAATCTCATGTGTTTTTTCATTTGTATAAGTAATCCAACATGATATTTTATTAGGATAAAAACCATCAATAGGTGTTGAAAAAGAAAACGGTCGAGGGTCTTCATCTCCTTTTTGTTCTTCCAATCCATCAAAACATATACCCCTTTTATGTATACGAGCACATGTACCTGTCTTTAATCTCTCTACAACAAAGCCTAATTTGCGGTAACACTCACTCAAATGACTAGCAGAAGGGTCTCCAGCCCTACCTCCAGTAACAGACTGCATCCCAAAATGAAGTAAACCCGCCAGAAATGTTCCTGTACAGACAATAACAGCCTTTCCTGTAATCTCCTCCCCTGTAGTTAATTTAACCCCATAAACACATCCATTGTGAACACATATTTCCGCTACTTCACCCTGTTTAAGATATAAATTTTCCTGCAATTCACATACTCTCTTCATATCCCACTGATACAAAAAGCGGTCTGCCTGGGCCCTGGGGGAGTGTACTGCAGGTCCTTTGGAACGATTCAACATTTTAAATTGTATTCCTGTCCTATCAATACACCGTCCCATTTCCCCCCCCAATGCATCAATCTCTCTAACTAGTTGTCCTTTAGCGACACCACCTATTGCAGGATTGCAAGACATCTTACCGATATTATCAATTTGAAGGGTAATCAATATTGTTTTATATCCCAAACGGGCTCCTCCCAATGCAGATTCTATCCCTGCATGACCACCACCTACTACGATAATATCAAAATCACGAGTTTCCATACTTACCTATTTCGTCATCATATTGTTTTCATAGAGTGTATTAATAATATAAAACATTTACTTATTCTGTTAAAATCAATATAGTTACAAATCATAAATAAAAAACTAAAAATAAACTCAAGATAAGGTAAAGGATTTTGAATATGTTCCCGTTCATTAATTTTAAATCACTTGTAATAATAAGTGCAATTGTCTTTTCATTACTGTATCCTTCACATACTTTTGCCAATACCCAAAATCCTGATTTACGGGTTACTCCTGATGAAATTACATTTCACGATCTAAATCAAGCCGTAACGATTAAGATATTTTACAAGAATCAAATATTAAAAAAAGAACATATCAAAAATTGGTCTTTTTTAGCAGGTAATAATAAATATAACCACATGATTAATCTAAAACAAACGGGTGAGACTATCGTTGTTACTCCTGCACTACTTGAGACAGGAACTTATGATTTGATCATTGAAACCTCTTTTGGTAAGTGTCTTGTCTCTGTTTATGCTCCATTAGACAAATTACCTGATACTCTAGAAAACCGAGCCAAAAATGAGGGGATAACCGTAGACGAATTAAAAAAACGATTGGGTCTCGTAACTCCTATTCATAAAGTTGATATTAAATTAGAAATATCGCCGCTTTATTATGAAGGACAAACTATAGAAATTCATCTTGAAAAAAATGCTGAACTTTTATATGTATGGAAAGTCAACAACAAAGTTATCAAACAAGGAGAAGGAGAATCGTCTTTTGTTTTTACATTTCCAGAACCGGGGGACTACACTATTGAGGTCGAAGAAAAAGATACGGATATCCTATTAGGAAAAGCAAGTACCACAACAAAAGTAATCTCTTATGACCCTATTCCTTATCAAACTCGTATAAAACAACCCATTAAGTTACAATCTGCAGAAGGATATTCTTCCTATACATGGAAGGTGGATGGTGTTATCCAAAAAGAGGACACAAATATAATCACCCTCAAATTCAATGCAGAAAAAAAATACATTGTTGAATGTCTTGCTAAGGGACCCAAAAACGGAAATCCCCAGTCCTTCTTCCGAACCACTTACGAAATAGCCGTATCCCGATAATTACTATGAAGATATGGAGAACACTATTGATTTACATCAATAATTGTAATATCAGGGTCTTGTTTACCGCGTTTGTAACGAATCATAATAGGTTTACTGGTGTTGGACAGGTCTGTAAGAATCGACAATAACTCCTCTATATTACTTATTGTTTTCCGTTGAACTTCTATAATAATATCACCGGGTAACAGCCCTGCCTCTTCTGCAGGGCTTCCTGTTTCAATGTTTTCTATTATAACTCCTTTACTATCGGAGGAAAGTCCCCATTTTTCTCTGATACTGGTATCTAATTCGTTAAAAGTCATACCCATAAACGATATCTTTTCTTGTGGTTTTTGTACAATTTGCAAATTTCTTTCGCCTAATATAACTGGTAATGTTATCTTATTTTCATCTCTCCATATTTCCAGAATCACGGAAGTCCCCGGAGTATATGAGGAGACGGTATTTACCAAATCCTGAGCCGTTTGTATTTCGTGTTCATTCACCTTCAAAACAACATCATATATTTTGATTCCTGCTTTATCTGCGGGTGTCCCTTCCTGAACCTTTTTTACAAATGCCCCTGATCTGTCCGGCAAATTCAACGCTTCGCCATATCGTTCTACATCTGTAACGGCAACACCTAAATAGCCTCTTATAACTTTACCCCCTTGTATTAATTGTGGAATTACCTGTTTCGCAGTGTTTATTGGGATAGCAAATCCAATTCTATTCGCTCCTAACATTAGCGCCACATTAATACCGATTACCTCACCTTTGATATTTGTCAAAGGACCACCACTATTACCGAGATTGATGCCTGCATCTGTTTGTATTAAGTGTTGAAAGGTAAGTCCTTGAAGTTGTAATTCTCTAAGGTTTTCTCTACCCAAGGCACTGACATGTCCAAACGAAACCGACCCTTCTAAACCACGAGCACTTCCAATCGCTGCGACGAATTGTCCCACCTTCAACTGGTCTGAATCCCCTAAAACCACCGGAATTAGTTCTTCATCAGGCTCAATCTTAATAACAGCAAGGTCTGATTCCGAATCGGCTCCAATAACTTTGGCAGGATATTTTTTTCCGGAAACTGTCTTAACCGTAATTTTATCTGCATCCTCAATGACATGGTTATTTGTTATGATATATCCTTCTTTGGAATAAACAAAACCGGATCCTGTCCCCGTAACCTTTTGTTTTTGTTCTTTTTTTGGAGAAGGGGGCATCCCTTTGTCTTCCGGTAGGGGTAAGCCAAACTGTTTAAACAATTCTTCCCTATTTATTGGAACTGCACTAATTTGTGATTCTCGTTCAATGTTCACTACCGAACGCCCCACTTTTTCATGTATTTCAATAAACTTTTTTTCTATCTCTTCAAGAATATCACAATAAGAAATGAATGTAATTAAAAGGGTTAATGTTACCATTGAGAGAATCCTTGTAAGTCTATAAATTTGGTTCATCATTTTTTTTCTCCTGTTTAATATTTTGCGCATCAATAGACTCCAACAATCCAGCCCGAATGGCGGATTGTAAAATCCTATGGGTTATTTTATTATCACGAAATTGGACATAAAAAGAGTCGCGGACCCGATAAGCACCTGTATTAATTCGTGCTTTATAAATATTCAATCCCATAATAAACAGTGCTGAAGCTATATCATACAATAAACCCGTTCGGTCTCCTGTTTCTATATCGATAACTGTATGTTTATTGGAAGAATCATTGTCAAAGCGAATATATGTTTGCACAGGTGCTAAAGATTTTTTTAGTGCAAACAACTTTGTTTTTGTTTTGTCAACAAGCATCTGAACATCTTTCCCATCAAGGATAACCGATTTTAATGTTTTTTCCAGTGCTATAATTTGTCCTTCTGTAAGAGGTCTATGTTGAGGAGCGTCACGGACAAGAAAGTAATCCACTACCCATCCATCTTCACGGGTATAAAGAGATGCACTGTAAATATCAATAAGTTGTGAGGCAAAACATCCTGCAATCTGAGCAAATAAACCTTGTTTATCTCGCGTAGCAACAACTAAATGGCTCATACCTATATTCTCATTTGACCAACAGCGCACCGCTAATCCCTTATCAATGGCTTCTTCCAAACAATCTAAATGAATAATAATTTCATCAGGTGTAAACGCATCCAGGTATCCAGATCCCATCGAATTCAGGTGATATTCTAATTCGGAACGGTTTCTTTGTGGTACTTTTTCGAGTATTTGCTCTATCTTTTCTACAAGGGCTTCTTCCTCTGTTAAATCTTTTGTAAATTCTTTTCGTAGCATTCGAATCGTCTTGAAGTAAAGATTAACTAATAATGAACCCTTCCATTCGTTCCAGACATTAGGACCTACTGCAAACAGGTCTGCATAACTTATTATTAGTAATTCTTTGAGAAACTCCTCCATTTTTACTTCTGACGCAAAAGCCTGAACGACATCCACATCATCAATATCTCGGTATAATGCAACATTTACCATAAGTTGGTGATTTTTAACAAGAAAAGCTACATGGTCGGACTCCTCATCGTTAAGCCCTAATCTATCGCAAATAGTCCTCGCAATATGAACTCCCGCTTCTATATGACTTTCTCCCTCCACTTTACCGAGGTCATGCAAAAGGATGGATAGTACCAAAAATTGAGGCTGTTCTATTTCCTTTAATACCTTTCTGAATATATCTCCGACAGAACCTGATAAACGGGGAATGGTTTCCAATGATTCAACCGCCCTTAAAATATGTTCATTTACAGGATAACTGTGAAAATCTTTATATCGGACAATCCCCTGAATCGATCCAAATTCTGGTAGATATTTTGAAAGAACTCCTAATTTTTCCATCTCTCTAAAAGTAAAACCAGCAGAAAAAGGTTTGCTACATATCGAAAGTAAATATTTGCTAACAACCTCATTATTACAAAAACTATCATTAATTAAATCTAAGTTCTGTTGAATCCAGTGTTGGATGGTATAGCCTATTGGCACTTTTCTCCGCGAGACTTCCCAGAACAGTTCCATAATACGCACAGGGTTTTCTGCAAACCAATTTGTATCATCAATTATCGGTGCCAGATAACCATTGTACAAAATATAACTTGATTTTTCGTCAATATTTGAAGAAGAAATCTCAAGTGAGGTCTTTGGAAAATTTTTCTGTTCTACTTTATGGGCCACATATTCAAAAAATAGTCGTATCTTCATAGCAGATGAGTAAAAATCTTCCATAAATCTTTCTATGGCATCATCCGGTAGATCGCCATAATTAAACATTTGAGATATATGATATTGCATCTCGACCGTAAGTAAATCCCAACTTTTATTTTTCACAAAATGCAGTTCGTTTCGAATTTTCCAAAGGAAATCAAGACTATCTACTATTGAAAGATAGGTGTTGTTTTCAACAAAACCGCTTCTTTCCAAATCCTCAAGATTAGAACCGAAGTTATTATCCAATCCCAAAAGCCATAAAGTAGCATGGTAATCCCGCAAGCCCCCCGCATTTTCCTTTATATCCGGCTCATGTGAAAACAAATCTTTTCCCGATTGTGAAAAGGCATTCCCTATTCGTTGAAATATAATATCGTATACTTTTGCCCTGGCATTCTGTGATATTCCTTTTAATCCTTTTTTTAACTCTTCTGATAATAATGACTGACCCAGGATATTCCGAATATGTAAATAAGAAGTATATGTTTTTGGGTCTTCTTCAATAATCTGTATGGCTTCAGGAACAGTGTAGATAGAAATACTTACATGAAGCCCCAAATCCCATAATATGGTTGTAAAACTTTGTATCAATGGTTCCAATACAGAATTACCAATTTCTTCCTCATGTAAAAAACATAAATCGCAGTCCGAATGGGGAGATAATTCTCTACGCCCATACCCACCTAAAGCACACAAAGAAATTTTGTTAAATATGTCCCTATTTATATTACAATCATATAAAGCATACAAAAACACCCCTTCTATTAGAATATCTGCAGTTTCACTCAATTGTTTAAGTATTTGTCTCCCTGAATATCCTCGTCTATGATTTTGATAGATTTCCTCCCAGCTCTGCTTATAATATTTTTTTGCAGAAGATAAAAATTCATCACGGGAAATTCCATCTTGTGGGGATAATGAGATACTTTGTAGTAATTCGACAAAATTTTTCAAGACGACACTTTCTGTTCAGGGTTTGTTTTAAGTTCAATGCTACGATAAGGAGGTTTCCAGACAAAAATATCACCATTTTTTATCCAGCCCCTCTCATTATCTACGGTTGAAATTAATGTCCAGGTATTCTCTTCCCGTTCTATACGAACACGGTCTCCCTCATACAATTCAAATCGAGAAGGACTATTATCAGATGGAGTTATATGAACGAAACATTCCGGGGCTATAATAACTCCTAAAGGTTGTGCATTCATCTTGATTAAAGCAGATACAAAAAATACGAGTCCCAGAATAATAGAAAGCGTTCCTATTATCAACATCCCTTTTCTATATTTTTCCTTTGCCCACATAAAAAATGCAATCATAACCCATCCAAACACCCAGAATGAGAGGCTAATTGTCCATGTCCATTTTATAAGCATCCCATAATGCCAAATAAAAAGATATTTTAACCACAAAGGTTCTCCGGGAATTGCCAATTTCCGTTTTGTCTCGTTTAGTACCTTATTTAAATTATCCTGTGCTGGTTTAAAAGACGGATTTAACTCAAGCGTCCGTTCATAGTTAGCAATTGCCAGCCCTTTTTTCCCAAAATGATAATATGCATTCCCTAAATTATAAAAAAGCACAGGATGTTCTATGCCTGATTCAATTAGTTTTTCATATTTATGAATTGCAGTCTGGAAATCTTTCTTATAATAAGCGTCATTCCCTTCTCTAAAAGACTGGTCATATATATTTCCCATCGTTCCTAATAATAAAGCAATATATAAAAAATACATATTCATTCTATCTCCATACCTTCTTCATCTCGTTTATAAGCAAATTAAAACCATCCTCAAGACCTCTATTTTCATCTATAGAAATAGAGGACCCACTATACCGTATCCGTTCGCAGGTCTTTAAGAGTTTAACCGTCTTCTGTATAAGTTCATTATCTATCCGTTTATTCTTCATTACATTCTCAATATCATCAGAAGTTAATCCAGAGACATTGGGAACGCCTGCGGAATCTCCAATATATTGCTTTAGAGATTGTTCCACTGCATTAGCAATGTTTCCTTTATCCTTCAATTCACTAAACTTTTCGATGGCATTATTATATGCAGATACTTTACGAAGGTATATCGGATTTTTTCTTAAATACTCTTTTCTGAAACCCAATCCAATTGAAATCATTGAAATAATTGGAGAAAACACAAAAACGATAAGAACTCCTCCTTTATAGTAAGGGCGATGGGGTTTTAATTGAACACCTTCCGTTATTAAGGGAAGTAAATCGCTACCTGTAACATCTATATTACGAGTTTCCATACGAGGGGTCCCCCCTGCTGTAATGACACCTTCCAAATTTTTATTTTCCCCTATCACTTTTACAGGAAAAGTATTTGTTCGTAGTGTCGCATATTGTCCCAACTGTGGGTTGAAGTAAGTATACTCTATCGAGGGTATTTGATAATTCCCTGATTTCAGGGGCGTTATTGAGAATCGGATTGTCTTCTCCACATTATCCCATACATCTGTACTCCCACTAATAATTTCAGGGTCTGAAACATACGCCCAATCGAAATTGGGTTTGGACGGCGCTCTTATAAAATCTGGATTTCCTGAACCCCTTATTGTAATAGATAAATAAATAGGTGTTCCAACATTCACCTCCGTTTGCGAAAGATTTGAGCTAAGGGAATACTTTCCAATGGCTCCATAATAATTATCTGGGGAATCTGGAAGTGGTCGCACTTCTAAACTTACAGGACCTGAACTCTTATTCAACGAATATGTCTCTGGCCAACCCCAATTATTGTAATATCTTATATAGCAATTATTCCATTCCCATGGACTTACAGTTAGCGTTCCAACACTCTTTGGACAAACAGGCACTATCAATTCCACTACGCGATAGGTTTTTCCAGAAATGTCTTCCCTCCGTGTATTCTGTTGTACCTTCCCTACATAGAAGTCGTCAAGAGATGGTAAATCGGGTAGGTTCCCTGTTGTAGTTTGTAAGGATATATCCTGTGATTCTAATATTTTTGCACGAAATATCAAATTCAGAATCTCACCCTGAAAGACTATCTTTTTAGATAATTCGCTTTCTAAAATCAACGCCTGGTCAAATTGCACTTGGTCTGTTCGTGTCCCTGCACCCATGGATTGCCATTTTCGTCCAGAAGGGACCCTTGGCTGTGTTTGTGGTAAAGAGGGACCCGGCGGAACTGTTTGGGGTGTGGAAACAGACTTGCTTACTCTAATTTTTATTTCAGGAGAAATATATTGTTTACCATCAATATCTGCACGAACACTTATTTTCCACTCACCTTCCTGTTGAGCATAACCACGATAATGTCGTTCTTTCGTTGTAATAATACGCGACTGCCCAAACCCAATCTGCATTTGTGTGCTCATTCCATTATAAAACGGTTGAGGGTTAATCTGCACCCCTGCTTCTGAAAAAATAACGGGTTCTCCAATATTTGAACCCTGAATAGAGACAATCACATCAAAAGTATTTCCGACCCCAACCTCTGATGGTTCTACCCGAACCTGAACAGGAGAATCTTCTGCATAAATAAAAAACATCACATCAAAAAATAAAACAAAAAAAACTATCACACAAGATTTGCAAAAACAAGACATATTTTTCCCAGAACTTTTTATCATATTACCACCATTTCTCTGGTAACATAATTCGTTCTCGCTCATTTAACATTTCTTTTTGTTCTTTTTGGTCCATTTCCTCTAATGATTCTAACAACAACTGTATTTGACGGTTTTCTTTCTTATTTTCTTCATTATCTTTCTGTTCTGATTGTTTTTGCTGTTCCTCAGTATTTTGCTTATCTTGTTCACTCTCTTTCTGTTCTTGTTCTTTATTTTGTTCACCACTCTGAGATTGATTTTCATCTTCACTTTTTAATGTGCATATTATTATATAGTTAGTATTATCGGCCTGTATTCCTTTATATACTAATGGTTCACCTAATTTTGCCTTGGCCACTGCTTTGATTGCATCCGTTACTTTACCCCCCTCCGTTATTTGTACACGAGTATCCAGCGTATATAATCCAGGAGGAAGCACCTCTTTTGGAGTAACATAATAATCCAATCCTTCTTTTATTCTAAATGAGAATTCCTTCATCGTATCGGTGGTGAATGTTTGTTTATCTTGAAACACCAACTCATAATCTTTTATCCCCAATTTCTCAACAATAAATGACAGGGCATCATTCCCTTCCAGAACCTCTGTATTATTACTTCCCCCTTTATCATTATTTATAGAACTACTTCCCCTTGTTTCTACCGCTACAACTTCTGCAATTATTGACTGTTGTTTTGCGTTTGTATTGTCAGGCCTTTTAATAAGCGGAGGAATATTATCGTCTGCAATAACAAACAAGTAATTTAAAGAAATCAGGAATAAAAAACAAATGAATCTTATAAATCTACCATCAAATCGTATTTGTTGCTTTCGATTTATTCTCATATTCTAATTACCCTTCTTCTTTAACTCCACAACATTAGGTTGCTCTTCGATAACGCGGACCTCTGAATCAGGCAAATCTGTTTTTGTTTCCAAGAACATAGTCGAATATTGTTGCTCTTTATCTGATTGCGAATCTTGTTTATCTTCTTTCTTATTATCTTCTTTTTTCTGTATCAACTGCTTCAACTGATATAGTGCATGTTCTAAATTTCTTTTTGCTTCTAAAAAATCTGGCTTATCCTCTATCGCCTCGCGATAAAAACGAACCGCGTTCCTGTAAAAATTTATACATTCTTCTATCAATTGAGGATTTTCCCTTTGTACATTTGCTATCAATAAATTACAATTTCCTTTGTTGTACAAACTATTTGCTTTTTCTTTAGCACTTTCTGCCAATTGAATAGCCGAATCAAAAAAATGTTCTGCTTCCTGAATAAAACTTTTTGCATTATCTAATTGCTGGCTATCAATACTCCTCTCTGCCTGGTAATATTTCAGACAACCCGCACCAAGAACAATTTCATAATTTCTTGGATTTTTCACAAGTAATTCTTCATATTCCTTCCACGACTCTTCAAACATCCCTTTCATTGTTTTCTCTTTTGATATTTCCCAAACCTTTTTTATATCTTCTGCGTAAATGCAAGGGATAAATACCAGATACATTAAGAATAACATCAACAGTTTCGAACTCTTGTTTATAAAAAAACAATTTATCATAATCTCAAATTTTCTCTAATCTTATGTTTACCTTCTTTTTTGAAGAAAGTATTATCCATATTACAGTCTCACAAATAAATAAAATGCACGCAATCAATAGGGGCCAGCGATATCGATTTACCTTCTGATACCTCAGTGAATCTGTCTGGTAAAACATCCGTATTTTTTCTAATTCACTCAGCATCATATTAATGTCGGTATCATCCATAGTCGTTCTAACATAAAACCCTTTCCCTTTCACCGCTATCTGCTTTAGTTTTTCCTCATCCAATACGGATTTATGTGTAAGCTTTATATTAGAAGTTTTTACATATCTTTTCATCCATTCCGGAAATTTTATTTCAGCCCCTTGTGGAGTTGCCATACCTACAACAATTAAAAAAACCTTTTCCCCGAGGTTTTCTGCTCTCTTCTCTGCTGTTTCCGAGAGGTCTTCTCCATCACTAATAACCACCACTGCTCGTGCGTATTTATCCTCCTTCCCTGATTTTTCTATATCTTCTTTAAAGACCTGTTCTACTTCATTAAATGCTTCCGAAATATCCGTTCCTTCTTTACTCAACATATCTGTATTTAAAGAACGAAGAATAGTTTTAACATAACCATGGTCTAATGTTAATGGACAAACCAAAGCAGACTCTCCCGAAAAAGCAATAATACCAAATCGGTCTCCCGGACAGCGTTCCATTAAAAGATATGCTTTTTGTCGGGCTCTTTCTAGCCGATTTGGAGGTAGGTCATCTGCTAACATACTCTCTGATGTATCAATCATTAACAATATATCCCTGCTTAACTTTTGTGTTTTTTCCCACGAAGCGCCCCAATGAGGTTGGGCTAAAGTTAAAATAATAAAGAAAAAACCTATTACTACGGTGAAAATAGTCACTTTACGAAGCCACGGCCTAACCCCCTGTATTAATCGCTCCGTCAATGAAATTTCTGCAAATTTTTGTATCTTTGCGTTCCGTCTTTTTTCTAACCAGAATAAAGATATTGTTATAACCCCAATTACTACCAGAGTAGTTATTATCCAGATGGGTAAATATTTCCATGGAAACACAAAATACATCTGTTCACAAATTCCTTATTATAAAAATCATCAGGGTAAGGGGTCCCATAGAATTCTCCTTGAGTAGGTGGACGCTAACATCAATAACGCACCTACAATTACAAAAGGAAGAAAATCTTCTTTATACTCATAAAAGTCGTTTACATCTACCACGGTCGCTTCTAACTGGCTTATTTCTTCATATGCCTTCATAAGTCCTTCTGTATCCGTAGCACGAAAATATTTTCCTCCTGTTTCTTCTGCTATTTCTCGCAGTAAGACATCATCAATAGGTTGGTTTCTTATCATTTGCCCGGTTGTTGTTATAGAAAAACCTGTCTCTGCTGTTCCTGCACCAATCGTATAAATCTTAATCTCCGCTTCTTTAGCTAATTCTTTTGCCTCCTTAGGGGTTATCTCCCCTCGATTATTAATACCATCTGTCAACAAGATAATTACTTTACTTTTTGCTTCACTCTGTGATAACCGACGAATGGCCAATCCCAATGCGGAACCAATAGCCGTCCCATCTTTTTCCTGTGGAGCAAAATCGGTTTTATTAATGGCTTGTAATAAAATCTCATAATCCAATGTTAAAGGACATCGTGTCCATGCAACACCGGCAAACAGTATTAGCCCAATACGGTCCACACCAAATCGGTCTGTCTTGTTCTCTTTCCTATACTCAACAAAATGGGTAGCAGATTTTTTGGCTACATATAAACGGTCTCTCGGAATCCCCCCTAACATATAGTCTTGTTGAGTCATACTTCCCGAAATGTCCAGACAAAGCATTATATCAATCACATTTGCTCTATTCTTATTTAATTTAACACCGTAAGTCGGTCCTGCTAATGCAACAATAAAACAGACAAAAGCCAGTAAAGAAAGTAGAGGACCTGTCCATCTTCTCCAGTGTGTTACATCTATTCCCCATTCAGATAATAATGAATTGGAAGGGAACATTATAGACGAGGCGTTTTTCTTTCTTAATTCAAATAAAAATAAAACAAAAACAGGAATTAAAAGTACAAAGAAATACGGATAAGTAAAAAAAAGACCTTTATTTTGAAAATATGCATTTATCACTGCACTGAATATTCCTGTTGTTTTACTTCTTCTCTATTCTTTTGTATTTGCTCCTTTGACTGTGTTTCTTCTACAAAATTGCACACTAAATTGTACCCGGCATCCATTTGTTCTATGGTCGGGACAAATTGAGCAAACTTAACCTTATCACAATGGCTTAAAAAGGAATACAATAACTTCTGTTGTTCATCTGTAAGTATTTTCTTTTTCATAGTCGTATCCACAAATTCCTGTGTGGTTTGTTCCGGAGCATGAATATCAAAACGGTCTTCAATATAATAACGAAGAATCCATGTTAACTGGACATAATAAGGTTCATATAATCCTTGTGAAGGTAAATCTTTTGATTTCAACTCTCTTAATCTACGAAAGGCTTTTTCCCATGGCAATTCTACTTTTTCTACAATTGTCTTCCCCTTCACAAAGTATTTTTTTAGTAGATAAAACAAGCCAACAATAGAAACAAAAACAGCTGCAACTACAATACTAGCAATAATAAAATTTGTATAAGATCTCCTAACCTCAGGCTCAATTATCCCGGCTATGTTTTGTATCTCTTCTTTTTCTTTCTCTGTTGGGTCTCGAACATCCAAAATAAAAGAAGAGGTTTTCCATTCCTTCCCCTCTTCTTCCTTCACAACCGCTGGAGGTATTAAATATTTCCCCGCTTTAATCGGGTCAAGAAGAAACTTTTTTATACATCCTTCCTCCTTAACTCCCATAATTGGTCTTTCTATAGTTTCCATATCTGCATACAAGTTTTTCCATTCAGGACAATTCTTTACTTCTGCAGAATCATTTCGAAGAACATATTCAGAAGAGCGAAACCAGGGAATTTGTGGATGATATAATTCCACACTTATATTCCCTGCGCCAACTGCACATACACATATATCCATAAAAACACTCAAAAAAATCATAGTTGTGGTATTTTTTTATCCTCTATTAACGATTCGTTTTTCGTTCTCGAGCACGGAAAAAACGATACAGTTCATCAATATAGGGTTTATCTGTACGAATATCTAAAATTTCGGCCCCAGATTGAAGCAAAAGTTTCTTTTTCCGTTCATATTCCGCTCTCGCTTTTAATGTATATTTTTCACGAAACTTGGGATTTCCTGTATCAATAGTTATTTCTTTACCATTTTCCGCATCAGCAATGGTAATAAGACCTACATCAGGTAGTGTTAATTCTCTTGGGTCTGTAATCAAACAGGCAATTACATCATGTCTACGAGAAAGAACCTTCATTGTTTTTTCATAGTGTGTATCATTAAAATCAGACAAGATAAATATTACAGACCTTCGTTTCAAAATCTGGGACAGAAATTCCAATGATTTTGATATATTGGTCCGACTACTTTTCGGTTCATGATATAAAACTTCGCGAATAACTCTTAAACCATGTTTCCTACCTTTTCGTGGAGGGAGAAATAACTCAACATCATCTGTAAAAACAATCAGTCCCACTCTATCATTATTCTGGATAGCAGAGAAAGAAAGAACGGCACATACTTCCGCTGATAATTCCAATTTAAACTGTGATACTGAACCGAACCGTTGTGAACCACTTGCATCTACTACAAGCATAATAGTGAGTTCGCGTTCTTCAGTTAAAACTTTTACATAGGGAGTACCCGTACGAGCAGTAACATTCCAATCAATGTTCCGCACATCATCTCCCGGAACATACTCTCGCACTTCTTTAAACTCTACCCCCTGCCCGCGGAAAACACTTTCATATCTCCCCGCAAGAATATCATTTACCAGTTTTGTTGTTCGAATTTGTATCCTTCGGACTTTTGCTAACATTTCCGTAGTTAACATACTGTCAAAACCCCTTACTATTTACGGCACAGGGACATGGTCTAATATCTTTTGAATTATGTCTTCACTTGTAATATTCTCTGCTTCTGCCTCATAAGAGACTTTTATTCGATGTCGTAACACATCGGGAGCCATTGTTTTTATATCATGAGGAAACACATTCCCTTCCCCCTGTAAAAAGGCCCATGCCCGGGCTGTTTGTTGTAAATATAAAGAAGCGCGTGGAGAAGCACCATACTCAATTAGATGGTTTATTTTTAATCCAAACAAATCCGGATTCCGTGTGGTCTGGACAATATCTACTATATAGTTTTTTATCTTTTCATCTACATAAACCTGGTTCACGACTTCCCGCATTTCCAGAACCTGTTGTTTTGAAAGGACTGTTGAAACATTGGGTTGATGTAGTAAATCAATCTTTTCAAGAATTGCTTTCTCTTCATTCCGATTCGGATATGTAATCCTTAGTTTAAGCATGAACCGGTCAACCTGGGCTTCGGGTAAGGGATATGTTCCCTCTTGTTCAATTGGATTTTGTGTAGCAAGAACCATAAAGGGTTCTTCAAGTTTATATGTAGCATCACCAATCGTAACCTGGCGTTCTTGCATAGATTCTAATAGCGCACTTTGCACTTTTGCAGGAGCCCGATTAATTTCATCCGCTAAAATAATATTTCCAAAAACAGGCCCTTTCTTTGTGGTAAATTCACCCGTCTTAGGGTTATATACTAACGTCCCAATTAAATCAGCAGGCAATAAATCAGGTGTAAACTGGATTCTCCGGAATGAACAATCTAAAGTTTTTGCAAGTGTATTTACTGCAGTAGTCTTCGCAAGACCCGGAACTCCTTCCAGAAGAACATGCCCGTTGGCTAACAAACCCACCAACATACGACCAATCATATACTGTTGACCCACAATAATTTTACTAATCTCATTTTGAACACGATATAATATATCTGCATATCGTTCTACTCGTGCTCGAATTGCCTGAACACTCATGGACATAATTTATCTCCTTTATAATGTTAATCAGGAACTATTTTTTCTTTTTTCATTTTCTAAAATTGACACATAATTTGCTACCTCTTTCCAAAACAAATCCATTTCTTGTTCCGTCGGATTAATTCCTCTATATCCCACTTCATTCATCATATCTTTTAATTTTTTCCCTAAATTTGATAGTTCTGTTTTTTCCTCTCCACCCTGCAATTTTTGGACAATACTATAAAGTGTTTTTAAGTATTCATAATAATTGCCATCCAGCCGATACTTCCTTGCATCATGGAGTACTTCGCTCAATGAGACTTCTATCTTTGCTATCCGTTTTTTACTCCTATTCAAATAATACAAAACAGAAAACAGAACCATTATAATAATTAAAATAGTTCCCACTCCGATATAAATATATCTTTTAAATCTCAAATAATTTGCGTCCTTTACCTTTATATGTAATGAGGGAACCTCCCAATATAAAGCAGGAATAACCCGGGTATTATCTTTCACGAAGTCGGCCTCCATATCTGTAGAAAGCAAAATATAGGGTATTCTCATAGGCCCAATTGTATATTCACCGGGTTCTTGGACCGTTCCTTCTATAAGTACTTCTAAATTCACTTCCTTTTCAGATTCCTTTGTTCCAATCTTTTTAATATCTAAAGAAAGATTCTTATCAGGTTCTTCAAATTCTATGGGGAAAAAACAATAGGGATTCTCACCTTTTTCCGCTTTTACACCAATCGAAATTTCAAATTTTTGCTTTGCTAAAATATCTTTGTTCTTTACCTGAATATTGATTAAAGGCTTTGTACCGGCAAAAGAAACAAAACCTGAAAAGATAATTGATAAAAAAAATATGGTAATATAAAGATTCTCTTTAGACATAGGTTCAAATCAAAGAAAAGTTTTCGATAACTAAACAAATCAATTTTATTATAAAAACGGAAGTGTATTTATTATGGATACAAGGATTTAGGTGTTCATTACATAATAACGAATGAGAAAGCATATCACATAAAGTAATATAATTTCATTACAATAAAGTATAATTCTATTTTTTTACAATAGAAAACTATAACCATCAGGTTGGCCGTTTCATGAAAAAAATAGCACAATCAAAGTTTCATAAATCACATATCAAAGTCCTATGGTCTGGTTTTAGACCTTTTTATGATTATTGGGGTAATGAACTGAAACGATTCTATCAATTTGATACATTAGTAAATTCATTTAATAACTATCTCTGTGGTAAGGATAAGTTCACAATTCCCTCCATTCAAAAGGTTCTGGGAAATACTCAAATAACCAGTTTGAAAATACATCTTTTTCAAGAAGGAAAATATCAGTTCATTTTTCAATTAAAAGCAGAAAACCAAAAACTCAAAAAAACACACTTTGCCTTAGTAATAGCAAAAGATGGCGATGAGTTCTCAAAAGTAGCAAAATCAGAACATCAATATTTAATTATCCTTAACAAAAAATGCCCTGAATATGTTGTTAAACCCTTTTTAGGAGATTACTTGTTTTTTCCAGATAGACATAATCGTAAAGAATTTCATAGGAAGATATACGCATATTTAACACAGTGGCTCAATGGATTTGATGAATTGGGTATCAATAAAAATTTACAATTTTTTACAAATGTTCCAAACCCTCATACTTTTTCAATTGAAGAAACAAATCAGATAAAGGTAAAGATTATTGAAACAATTATAAGCCTGTATGATGAAAAGAAGCGTACCAGTATCGCTCTTCCTGAAATTGCTTCTGGTGATTTTGTTATTAAAAGAAGTCCATCCGGGCAACATCGGATAAAACTTATCGCATGCAGACGACTCATAAAACCAATTTCTCCGCCCGAACTTATTGCCAAAATTCTAACAACATCATGGAATTGGGGGAATAAAAAATTTAATTTAATACCCGATGACCCTCTTGATTTTTTATCTGCTTTTTATAATATATTAGGAAAAGAAAAATCTCTATTATGGTTTAATAATATCTGGCAACAAGAAGAAAAACGAATTCCACACCCTGTTGTTCCTGGTGAATACATAAAAGCATTAAAAAAATTGTCCACCGTAAAAATTGATATGGGAATGTGTAATAAAAACATTTCAAAAAAAATAATAAAATAAAGGAACAAATTGATGTTTCATAAACTACAACCTATAAGTTCTTGTTTATTATTTATTTGCCTACTTTCTATAAATGTTTTTTCATTACAGTATCCGGTTTTCTATGTATCCCAACAAGGGAATGATAGTTGGTCGGGCACAATTCCTGAACCATTAGAAGATAGTAGCGATGGTCCCTTTAAAACATTGGAAAAAGCCCGCGATAAACTTCGTGAGGCAATGGAATCCTCCGGGAACAAAGGAGGTGTGGTTTTAATTCGCAAGGGCAAATATGAATTAACATCACCTTTAGAATTCAATGAAACCGATTCAGGGAGTAAAGATTTTCCCGTTGTATGGCAAAATTATAAAGGAGAAGAAGTTTACATTATAGGGGGAAAAGAAATTCAAAATTTTGAAATCTATCAGGGGAATATATACAAAGCCCGAGTAGAAAAAGTTCTATCGGAACCCCGAATTCTAATCCATAATGGGAAAATACAAACATTAGCCCGCTGGCCTAATTCAAATGAAGACCAATTACCAGGAGGGGAATGGGCCTTTATAACTAATGTATCTCCTGAAACTGCAAAAAATACTTTCCAATGTTCTATCCTTCCTGAAAATTTATCCAATATAGAGGTAAAAAATACTGAAGTAGCCACTTTTTCAAATTATAACTGGGCATTCCAGATAGCAAGAGTCAAGTCTATAAAAGAAGGTGGGATTATTGAGATTCATGGTGAGTTTAACTATGAGGCCCAAAAAGGTAGAAGGTTCTTCCTGCAAAATCATATTTCCCTGCTTGATGCGGAAAATGAATGGTATTATGACAATGAAAAACATGAACTCTATTTTTTCTTACCGATAAGAGAACAGGGAACAGATACAAAACCTATTCTGGCTACACTTGATAACTTAATACATATAAAAAATACCAGATACTTAAACCTAATAGGTTTCAATTTCCTTTGTTCTAATGATACAGGGGTCGTTATTGAAAACTCTGAACAATGTTTGGTTGCAAAATGCTCTTTTTCAGGCATTTATAAAACTGCGGGTGTAATAAACGGGGGAAGAAACAATCGTATAGAAGGTTGCGACTTATTCGAATTGGGGGGTTCCGGGATTTCTGTCTCTGGGGGTGATAAGAAAACATTAGAGCCCGGAGGACATCAAATTATTAATAACCATATATATAACTTTTCCAAAATTCATAAGACTTATTATCCTGCTATAACAATTAACGGAGCCGGCAACCGAATTGCTAATAATGAGATACATGATGCTCCTCATTCCGCAATCATTTTAGGTGGAAACGACCATATAATCGAATATAACAGGATATATCGCGTATGCCAGGAAACAGGGGATGCTGGAGCCTTTTACATGGGCAGAGATTGGACCCATCGGGGGAATATACTGCGTCATAATATATTCCATGATGTATACGGTTTTGGTCTATCTCATGAAGGGCCTTCTTCCGACAATGAATTTAACTTCCAATATGAAACACCATTATGGGCATGGGGTATTTATTTAGATGATTGCAGTAGTGGGGTCACAGTTTACGGGAACATTATATATCGTGTCCCACTATGTGGAGTTATGATTGGCGGTGGAAGAGATAATTTGGTTGAAAATAATATTTTCGTAGATTGCATCCCCGCAATTCATATTGATGCACGGTGGGACGCATATTGTTGGGATGTTATGGACGAACGATTAGAAGCCATGAAACCCAAAGAACCTCCTTACAGTATTCGCTACCCTGAATTATTGACTCTTTATCAGGATGACCGGAGAAAACCTTCAAATAATCAGTTTATTAGAAATATAATTTCGTATGAAAGAGATAATTTCTGTGGTATTTCCAGTATGAACCCTGAAAAAGAAAGTTCTTGTGTATATCATCTGGCTCCTTTCGACCCGGAAACAAATAAATTTGACTTCAACCTTATCTTCCATTTTGGCAAAGAAGTCCGAGTTCATTGGGAGAGTTATAAGAAAAACGACTATGAAAAAATTCCCTTCGTAAAATGGCAAGAGCGTAATTTTGATAATTCCAGTATCATCGCAAATCCTCAATTTTTAAGTCCTGAAAAAGATGATTACTGGATAATGATTCAATCTCTTGCTTTAAAAAACTTGAAATTTCAACAGATACCTATTGATAAAATCGGGTGTTATTACAACGAATTCCGTCGTTCCTGGCCAATAGAAAAACCTACTCCCCAAAAATTACGCAATCGTAAAGTCTGGACTGTAAAAATTATCGATAATCAATTTCAGGTAACATCAGAAGAATTTAAACCTCTAACCGACCAAAAAGAAGAACAGCAAACATTTGACATAGAAAAATTTGTAGCCCCATTATTAACACCGGGTGGAGTTCCGTTAGAACAAACTCCTCTCTCCCCTCCTACGGGGATAGAAACACCTCCAGCAGGAGGAATGGGAATGGGCACTTTTGACCCTATGCAATCCTTACCTCCATTTCCAAACCCATAGTGGATTTGAATATGAACCCATTACCAAAATCAGTGTACTATGACAGTGATAAACAAAAGTCCATTTTACAAGTCCCATATGACTTAATAAAAGCAAGAGAAATTTTATTTGGACTTGTATGGAAAGAAATTAAAGCTCGTTATCGTTATGCTATATTAGGTTTTCTATGGGCCATTATTGAACCTGTTACTCTCATGCTGTTGCTTCTTTTTGTTTTTTCCTTCGTGTTCAAACAACGCATTCCATCAACAGACCGAGTAGAAGTTCCTATGGCAACCCAAATATTATGTGGACTAATCTTCTGGCAGTATTTTTCCTCATCTGTTTCAACCGCTACATTTTCTTTAATTAACCATCAAAATCTTGTGAAAAAAGTTTTCTTTCCTCGGGAAGTAATTCCACTATCCTCCACAATCTATCCAATCGTCAATCTATCCATCGGTTTTATTTTTCTATTATCAGTCCATCTAATACTCCAAAAAACTCTATCTATCCATCTATTTTGGCTAATCATCATATTTCCCATATTATTTACCTTCTCTTCAGGTTTAGGTCTTATCCTATCTACCGCCCATGTCCATTTCAGAGACATCGGCAATATGGTTAATGTTGGACTAACCTTTGGATTCTATGCTTCCCCTGTTTTTTATCCCTTAGATTGGGTTCGGCATGCATGTGAGAATCACTCTTTACCTTATTGGTTTTATTATTTATATCTCCTAAATCCTATGGCAGGAATATTAACAAATCTCCGTGAATGTATTCTTTATGGTCAGGCGCCTCAACCTTTTTTCTTATTTTACACCATAATAATCAGTATGCTTTGCTTTTTCACAGGAATTTATATTTTTAGAAAACAGTCGGCAACCTTTTCGGATTACCTGTAAATATGCAAGAACCTATTATAGAGTTAAAAAATGTAACAAAAGAATATCCTGTGCGTAAAGGATTTCGCGACTTGCGTGGACAGGGAGGATTTCTTGACTGGATACGCGGGAAAAAAACTGAAAATTTCCGTGCGTTGGATAACATCAATTTCGATATCTATCGCGGAGAAACCGTTGGGATAATTGGGAAAAACGGCTCGGGAAAAAGTACTCTACTAAAAATTATTGCAGGGGTTACTCTTCCTACAGCTGGCCGAATCATAGTTTACGGTAGGGTTGCGTCTTTATTAGAATTAGGAGCCGGTTTCCATCCCTTACTGACTGGCAGAGAAAATATTTATTTGAATGCGGGGCTATTAGGCATGCGAAAAGCACAAGTCAATGAAGTAATCGAGCAAATTATTGACTTTTCGGGTATACGAGAATTTATAGACCAACCTGTAGACACATACAGTAGTGGAATGTATGTACGCATCGGGTTCGCAGTTGCCTCTTTTGTTAATCCTGAAATCTTTTTGGTAGATGAAGTATTATCTGTGGGAGATGAAGAGTTCCAAAGAAAATGCAGATATCGCATTGGGGAACTCCGTGAACAAGGGAAAACCATTGTTTTTGTATCACACGACCTTGGGACAGTCAACGCACTGTGCAACCGCGTTTTTCTACTTGACCATGGAAAATTGATAGACCGGGATTCGGTTTCAGCCACTATTGATTTTTACTTAAGGCAAATAGGAAGAGCCGAAGGAATCCATACCATAACTGACGAAACAAACAATTTTGAAGCCATTTTTAGCCACGGTAGAATCTCCCTTTTCCATTCTAAAAGAGAAATAACATCTCCATTAGGGATAGAAGGGATTGCTGTCCACCTTCAGCAGGGTCATATATCCTCTATGGGTGATTGGACTGTCACAAAAAGAGAAAAGGGGACATTACTCGCTCGTGGATCTTTATATAGACTTCCTCTTCAATGGGAATGGAAAACTGAGATTTCAAACAACACATTATGTTTGTATCCTTCTTATACTCTGTTAAAAGAATTACCTTTGCAAGCATTAGAATTTCAAATCTTTCTGCCAGAAATATATGACCGATTCTTTTACGCCGGAAATGAAGGAAATTTTTCTCCCATCCTTCCAGGAAATCTGGGATGGGTTACAATGACACCTCCAAAAATGGGTGAAAATTCTACTTTTATATTTTGTGAGCATGACAATTATCCATTTTTAAAAGTAGAATTCCAATCAGAAGACCCCGGAATATACATAAGAATTGGAAACACGGATTATATAAGTCGCTCTCGTTTTATTAGTTGTCATTTACTAATTCCCGAAACAAGCCATTTACAAAAAATAGGAAATCATTCCATAGGAATTCTTAAAATCTCACTTGTAACAAAGGAAGAATATAATAACTGGAAATTTTCATGGCTTCAACAGAGAACTATACAACTAAATTTCATTGAAGCAAGATTAAGAGAAGGCTTCATTGAATTTATTGACAAAAATACTATGAAGCCTATAACACAATCCGTACACTTTCATACTCAATTCCGTATACAAGGGATGTGGGTTCCTAGCCAAATATTCCTATGGAGGACTCCCTATCACGAAGGCCATTCGTGGATAATGGAGGGGGAATCACAACGATTTCCTATTAAATTAAAGTGGGAATTAACTCCGGCGTCTGAAATAGATTGTCTTCATATTAAAATTGGATGTGAGATTAAAGAAGAGATAAATATAGAGGAATATAATGTTTCTCTAGGACTGATTTATTCATACAATCAATGGGAAACAAGTTTAGAAAAAGGTGAATTTCCGGCTATCCCTCCTCAACAGGAAGAATATCTCCACATCAACAAAGATTATACACCTTCTAAATACATTTGTACAACGGGAATCAATTTGCCGGCGGTTTGTTTATTCACTAATCAAGAAAACCTGTTCCGTATGAGTGCAATTAATCCTGATTTCTCTTCAAGAGCCCGAATTATTCAATCTATAGCTACACCGGAACAAAAAGCGGTATTCCATCTAAAACCCGGTTATCATTTGATCTTTGATGGAGGTATTCAATTTCAACATGTGAACACTCATAAACAGGATATTTAGAATGAACCCTATTAAAGTTTCCATAATTATCCCTGCATATAACGACCATAAGCGATTACAACACCTTCTAAATTCCCTTGACACTTTGGAATACAATCAACCTTATGAAGTTATCATTGTTGATGACGCTTCTCCTGACGAAACACCAGAAATATGCCAGAATTGGGCGAAAAAGTGGCATCCCTATGAATTCAGATATATCCGTTTACAAAAAAATAGTGGCCCCGGCGTAGCCCGAAATACGGGTTTAGAAACAGCCCAAGGGGAAATTGTTGCATTTACAGATTCCGATTGTAGAGTTCATCCGCATTGGCTAAATCGTATTACTTCCCTTCTTAATTATGAAAAAAAGATAGTTGGTGTCGGTGGAAAAGTAAAAGCAGTATCTGAAAAATCAATGTTCGCCCGTCATTTTTTGTTTCATCGTGTCCTGGAACCTCCCGAGAACCTTCATTATCTTGTTACCTGTAACTGTGCCTTCATAAAAGGCCCACTGTTAGAAGTAGGTGGTTTTGCAGGAGATATACGAAACCCTGGTGGTGAAGACATTTCCGCAAGTATTCAACTATGGAAGAAAGGATGGCGGTTTGCCTATCAAGAAGATGCTATTGTTTATCATGATTTTGATACCAATTTACGATCTTTTATAAAAACATGGTATAACTATGGCTATGGTTGTAGTGTAGTTATCCATCGGAGTTTGAGCATCGATGAAATTTATCCCAATCCGGAACAAATGCCCAACTACGAAAACTACTGGCCCGGTTATCTTATGCTTCCCCCTATGACAGGGATTCGGAGTGGTATCCGAGATATGCAATACCAATGGAATAAATGTAGAAAAGAAAATCTATCATATAAGAACACCTTCGAGACTCTTATCCTTACATTCTTTCAGAGGCTATCTCATCTCTCAGGCTGGAATAAAGGCAAAAAACAATCCTAACAAACAGATAAATCTTTTCCCCTTTCTAAAAACTTAAACCTTACCCATTTTTATATAAAGCCATTCTTTTGTTCGTTTCCATGCTGAATAAAAACCCTCGTTTTGCAATCTTTTAAAAAATCGCATCACAAGAATAAGAGGATTTCGCGTAGTTCTCTCTCCCATCCTCTTTAATTCAGCCCGAATATTCTCACTTCGCTGACGAAGTTGAGAGGGACAATTCAAACAAACATTTGGAATACACATAGTAGAAAGTTGTTCCCGGATT
>CAKZKR010000045.1 GCA_937124615.1 uncultured bacterium | reverse complement strand
CCTCGCAATGACAGGAGGGGTGTCATGGCGAGCTGAAGGTGTGGCAATCCCGGATGGAGCAGGAGATTGCTTCGGTGCTAAGGCTCCTCGCAATGACAGGAGGGGTGTTGTTGTGAGCCGAAGGCGTGGCAATCCCGGATGGAGCAGGAGATTGCTTCGGTGCTAAGGCTCCTCGCAATGACAGGAGGGAGCAGTCATTGCGAGCAACCGTAGGGAGCGAAGCAATCTCATTATGTCTAAACCTATGATAAAAAATAATAAAAGGATGACCTATGCCTAAGATTGGTAGTGAAAATATTTATGGAATGGAGAGATTATTGAATTTGCCGATGCGGAAGATGGGAGAGGAATCTTATTAAATGATGCTATTAGAAATAAATTTTTTTATTCAAAAAAATCTATAACTCCTGAACTTTATGATACTAAAAAGTTTTGCGAACAGGTGAAGTATTTTATAGAGTTGTTTTAATTTGTAGAAAAAATGACTTTTATAAATCTTTTCGTTTTTACTTTTTATTGTTGTTTGTAATAAACTACTTTATTATTTGTGCTTCAATTTAGTGAATATTTAATGATAAAAATTTATTAGAAGGAAGTATGACAATGAAACAGAATGAAGGGTCAAAGATAACCCGAAGGGCCTTTTTAGCCACATCAACAACGATGGTAACAGCAGGTGCTTTTGCACAAACGCCAACTTCTCCGAATACTGCGCAGGTTGTTCCTCGTAAAATTTCGCCGAATGAAAAATTAAATGTAGCCGCTATTGGTGCCGGTGGTAAAGGTTTTTCGGACATTATGAATTGTTTTAAGTTGGGACATAATGTGGTTGCTTTATGCGATGTGGATTGGAAACGGGCAGAGGAGGCCTTTTATCGTTTGCCGAAAGCGAAGAAGTATAAAGATTATCGGAATATGCTGGAAGAGATGAAAGAAATTGATGCGGTTACAATTTCTACGCCCGACCATTCTCATGCCCCTGCGGCCTATATGGCGATGAAGATGGGGAAGCATGTATATGTGCAAAAACCTTTGACGCATACGATTGCGGAAGCGCGATTGCTTACCATAACTGCACGCGAGACAGGTGTTGCAACTCAGATGGGAAATCAAGGGCATTGTGGAGATGGTGTTCGTCAATTGTGTGAGATGATTTGGAGTGGTGCTATTGGGAATGTTAAGGAAGTACATATATGGACGCATCGTCCCGTGTGGGATAATCAAGGAATGACAGAACCCTTACCCCCAGAGGTAACCCCGGAAGACTTAGATTGGGACCGCTGGATTAACTGTGCGCCCTGGCGTCCTTATAATCATAAACTGGCCCCACATGATTGGCGTGCCTGGCAGGATTTTGGTTCGGGTTCATTAGGAGATATGGCCTGTCATATTATGGACCCTGCTTATTGGGCTTTAAAACTGTATGAGGCTCCGGAATTTTCTGTGGAAGTGGTTTTCCAGAAAGGACAAAATCAACAGACATTTCCCGTCGCAACCACAGTGAAATATTCCTTTGTTGCTCATGGGGATATGGGTCCTGTTGATGTTTACTGGTATGACGGACACTGGAAAGATGAAGCCACAGGACAGGAAATCTATAACCGACCTAAACGCCCCGAAGGAGTTCCTGATGAGGATGTGTTGGGTGATGATAATATGAATGGCTCATTGTTTATCGGAGACAAAGGGATGTTAACTGCGGGTGAGTATGGCGGTGAACCGAGATTACTTCCTTCCCCGTTGATGAAGGACTATACAATGCCTCCGCAAATGATTGAGCGGATTCCTAAAGAAAGTCCTTATTTTGATTGGCTTCGTGCTTGTAAGGAAGAGAAGCCGGCCTGTTCGAATTTTAATTATTCTGGTCCTTTTACCGAAATGGTGCAATTTGGCAATCTGGTAGTTAAATCCGGACAGAAATTAGTCTGGGATAATATGAATGGTGTAGTGAAAAATGTATCCAATCCACAGGCCATTATAAGCAAAGAGTATCGTAAAGGCTGGGAACTTCCCTGCTAAAAGCAGTTAATATATGCTGTAACAACCGGGACCAGAGGTTTGAATATGAACTTCTGGTCTCTTTTTTGGGGTTTATTATTCATATCGTAATGCTTCAACAGGGTCGACGCTTGCCGCTTTTAATGCAGGATATACACCCGAAATAACACCCACAGCAGAACTGAAAAGGAATGCGGTTAGCACAGACCATAAGGATAAGCCGATGGGCAAATTGGGGTACAGGATACGGATGACAGTAGACCCAATGAAGCCAAGGAAAATGCCCGTCATTCCTCCGAGAACGCTTAATGTAATTGACTCTACAAGAAATTGGAAACCTATATCAGCACGAGTGGCTCCGACTGCTATGCGAATACCGACCTCACGCGTGCGTTCGCGGACAGATACTAACATGATATTCATAATCCCGATGCCTCCCACCAGTAGCGATATGCACGCAATACCTACTAACATAAGGCGAAGCATGCTGAAGATTCGGGAAAAAGCGGAAAGCATACTATCCTGGTTGGTAATCGTAAAGTCTTCTTCGTTGTCATGAGCGGAACAGACTATTTTCCGAGATGCTTCTGTGGCACGGGGAATGTCTTCTTGTGTGCGGGCCCCTACAAGAATTTCCATGACTTCTTCGACATTAAAGATTCGTTGGGCACTTGTTAGGGGAACGATCACAATATCGCCGAGGTCAATTCCTAAAGCCATTCCTCGTTCTTCTAAAATACCTACAATTGTATGTTTAGAACCGTTTATAGAGATTTTTTCATAAAGGGCCCGGTGTGTTCCAAAAAGTTCCCTCTTGACTGTGGTTCCGATAATACATACCCGGCTATTGCGTTCAATATCCTCTTCTGTGAGGAATCGTCCAATTTGGGTGTACAATTGGCGAACCTTTTCAAAATCGGGTGTTGTGCCAATGAGTAAAACATTTCGCTGGCGGTTTTTGTATCGGATATTGGCTAATCCTAATGTATTCGAGGCCACGCCAATGATTCCGGGAACTTTCCTTTTTATTTGTCTTGCAATTTCGTAAGTTAATTTCCGATGACTTCCGGCACTGATAGGAAACATGCCGGTGGTCTCTTGTTTTCCCGGGGTAATGATGATAACATTACTGCCCATAATAGCGAATTCTCGTTCGACATAGGCCTGTGCGGATTCTCCCAGAGCAATTAGCAGTATGACCGACATCACCCCGATAATTACTCCTAATGCGGTCAAGGCTGCACGCATTTTGTTTTGATTCAAAGCAATGATAGCGGTTCGAATTAGTTCCCAGAAGGTCATACCGGGTTATTCTCCTAAGGAGGGAACGATTTTAATTCGGACACCGTCTACCAGTCCTTTAATACCTACAGAAGTTACAATCGTTTCTCCTTCTTTCAGTCCGTTTATAATCTCTCTTGTTTCCCAATTGCCGATACCGATAGTTACAGGTCGACGAACCGCTTTGTTCCCTTCTACAACATAGGCGAACTCATCACGAATCAGGCTCTCACTGGGGACATAAAGCACATTATCTTTTTCAGAAACGATAACTGTAACATCTGCAGACATACCCACAAGAAAGGGCCCCTGTTCGAGAAATTTCACCTTTACCATAAAAGTCCGTGTAAATTCTTTGCTAATAGAGATTACGGGGGATATTTCATAAACTTCACCCATGAAGACTTGTCCTGGAAAGGCATCCAGTTCAATTCTTGTTTTCTGATTAAGCGAGATTTGTCCCGCATTGGCTTCATCAAATGGAGCTTCGATGTACAAATCTGTGTTATCCACGAGATACATCAATGGGATACCCATTGCTATTCCTTCGCCTTCATGAACATTGATATTAGCCACAACTCCGTCAAAAGGTGCTCGAATAATGGCTTTATCTCGGACCGCTTCTGCGGAACGCAATGCAGATTTGGCCTGTACGATGGCTGTCTCACCGGCTTTTATCTCCTGTTCACGCACTTGAATTTCTTTTACACCTGTTAGAGCGGACTGATACGCCTCTTTGGCCACTTTATAAGCCAGTTCAACCTTTTCCAATTCTCCCGGGGAAAGAATCCCTTGCACCTGAAGTTTCCTGGCTCGTTCCAAATCGGCTTCTGCTTGTTTCAATTGAGCCTGGGTCTGGTTGATTTGAGATTCGGAAAGGTTCTTTGCTACTTCATACCCGACGCGTGCCTGTTCCAATCGGGTCTCTGCAACGAGTAAGTTGGCTTCAGCAAGGGCTACCTGAGCATCAAGGTCGTCATGATTCAATTCAATGAGAATATCATCTTTTGATACGGATTGTCCTTCTTTTACATGAATCTTGGCGACGATACCTATCATGCCCCCTGCAATCATGGAGCGACGATTGGCCATAACGGTGCCCGATGCAAACGCAGAAACCGTTTGTTGCACTTTTC
This sequence comes from uncultured bacterium, assembly GCA_937124615.1. GTDB lineage: Bacteria > Hydrogenedentota > Hydrogenedentia > Hydrogenedentales > Hydrogenedentaceae > Hydrogenedens. Next base: position 45,221 of record CAKZKR010000045.1, on the reverse strand, counting down.
CTTTCTTCACGGTATCCACTGTAACCTGAATGGGAGGTGTATAAAAAAAGAAATAATATACAATCCCTGCAATAGTGGTTATAAAGGTTAGTAGAAGAAGGAATTGAATTAAATAATTTTTGTAACCTACTTTTGCCATTCGTCGGATATGACCTTTCCATCTCTAAAGTGAATAATTCGTTGAGCACGGGATGCTACATCTCTTTCATGGGTGACCATAACAATTGTATGTCCTTTGCTGTGGAGTTCATCAAATAATTCAAGGATACTTTCGCCACTGGAAGTATCCAGGTTTCCTGTTGGTTCATCGGCTAATATTGTAGAAGGGTTGTTAACCAGAGCCCTTGCAATAGCAACGCGTTGTCGCTGTCCTCCGGAAAGTTCATTCGGACGGTGATACATGCGGTCCTGGAGACCGACGGCGGACAAAGACTCTTCTGCTCGTTGTTTTCGTTCCTTTCGAGGTACACGGTCGTATATTAGGGGTAGTTCTACATTTTCTAATGCAGTGGCCCTGCTTAACAAGTTGAAATTCTGGAAAACAAAACCGATCTCATGATTTCGAAGTTCTGCTAATCTTTTCTCAGAAAATTTATGGACTTCTTCACCTTTATATCGGTACGAGCCTGCGGTGGGTCTGCTGAGACATCCTAAAATATCAAGAAAAGTAGTTTTACCCGAACCCGAAGGACCCATGATTGCTACATACGACCCTGCATCAATTGTCAAATCGATACGGTTTAATGCTATAACCTTGTTATCGCCAAGTTCATAAATCTTTTTGAGATTTTGCACTTCAATTAATCGAGGTAGACTTTTGCTCACAAAACCCTCCTGATGAGGATTCGTTTTGTATTATATATTATTTACTTAGAAACCCTTTCGGCAACTCTGAGGGCGGTTCATACTTATGAGGTTCTGTGTCCGGGATAATTCGAACCGGTGTTGTAAAGACAAAAGAGGTATTATCCGGTCCCGGGAAAGTCATTTCTATAAGGTATGCTTTCCAGCCTTTTTCAGGAAGGGCCACTTTTCCGACATAAGTGCCCTTTTCTTGCTCTGTTAACTCTGTTGCCTGGTAGGCTCTACCCAGGACATTCAGACGAAAATCCCTTGCTTCTGGGTTCGTGGCTTCCCATAAAACTACCTTGCTGGGTTTGTTTCTTGTCTTTACAGTTATGGTGCAGTCATCTGGAAATTCCCATGAATATTCAGGAATGGGTTGTTTCGTTATAACTGCTTTATAAAATGCGGAGACACTGTCGATGACTTCGGGTTTGAGCCCGTGACCTGTATTGGGCACATATCGTATATATGTTGGTTTGGGTAAGTCTGCAAGGTAAAACTGCCATGAATCGGGAAGGAAAAACTCATCGCCAGCAGAGTTAATAAGGAATTTGGGCATGGTTAATCTGTCGAGGTAACTATATGGGTCAACTATTTTTAACATAGACGCAAATTCAGGAGTAATTAACCAATCCATGATATTCATCTCTACATAATCATTAATAGCAGGAGCCCAACCCCCGTAAACGGCATAGTGATGCTTAAAGGATGGAACTAAATTCAATAGGTCGATAACTATTGGAACACATGCAACTACGCGTTTATCAACAATTGTGGTTGTCCATGTTGTCCAGCCCCGTTTGGAAGCACCTGCTACCACAAATTCATTTACTTTTATTTTTCCACCCTCTTTACTTGCACAATATTCCTGGATTGTGTCCATAGCACGGACTACTGCTTTTGTCATTGGCATGCGGGTAAGCCATTCCGGGTCCCCTGTCTTTAAATATTTATCCCAATTATATGCAATGATGCTATCTTCAGAGCGTTTTCTATCATTATCGTTTGCAAAAACTAATGGTTGGTTCGGTATTTGCCTAATTTCTGCTACAATGGTCTGTACATCTTTAGATATTTTTCGTAATAAAGGACTGGAAGATGTTGGTGGTTCATCGGAGTTTTTACCACCGGAAATAATAAGGAGAGCAGAAGGGTATTTCACTTTTTTAGGTACAACAACTGTTAGCCAGTGTGTCCATACTGTCTGGTTTACTTCTTCAGGGGAACGCCAACTCTGGGATGTCATATGAATGTAATGAACAGTAAAATCTTCTCCTGCTTCCGTCTTTACTACTTTATAATTGTAATTGGAATCGGGACGGTATACATATAAATCGAGCGGACTGGGATTTTTGGTCTCTCGGGCGTTTGGGGTAAGCGACTCTTTTTGCGGTTCTGTTATAGGGGCTTTTGTAGCACAACCCATAGTTATTAAGATAACTAAAACGGATATAAATAATGAGGAGAATTTTAAAATCTTTAAATATCTTTTTTGCATGTGGAAACCTTTCGTGTGTTTTAGAGACGAATTTGTGAATAGAAAACTATCTTTTAATTGACTAAAATATAATAATATTTGTTTCAATATAAAAACAATACAGCCGATATGAATTTCATATCGGCTGTAAAACTTTTCTAAGGTACTTGATAAGGTTATTGTTTGGTTTCCGATGGTTTATTTTCAGGAGCCTGCTGTTGAGGTGGGGGTGGAGGTTTTGGTAACTGGTTTTTCGGGGGGATTTTGATGGATGGTAATTGTGGTCCTTGAGAATTTGGTTTTATATTTCCCTTCATTACATTCCCAGGCCTTGTAGGAAGGTTTGGAATATCAATTACCTTAAAGGGAATTTTTACCTCAGGTTTTGTTGCAGATGTTGTTTTAACGATAATTTCTTTATCTTTTATTGAATTATTCATGGGAATATTCTTAACAAGGAGCAAGTAATCCCCGGGAGCCCGTTCTGTCAATTCTACCTGAATATCCGGTGTAGGAGAAACAACTTCTGTAATTTTTAACCCCTTCTCTCTACCTTCTTTGATGCGCAAATATTGTTGTGTTTTTGCTTCAGGGTCTTCATTATTGCTCCGGATACTTATCACTTCCGGGGATACATCTACCTCAGCAATAAATCTGCCATACACGGAGACAGGAATCTTTCTCAGGAATGATACCGAAGGATCCTTTTCATCTTTTCCAGGGAGAGAGGCGTCCGTTTCAATGGTAAAACTTTTTGATAAAGTAGTTCCCGGTTCGATTTTTTCAGTCTGGATGAGTTTTACTTTATAGTTTTTGCCGGGTTCCACTGTTTCTACTTCTGCTTTGAATTGCGGTAAAGAACTCATATCTACATTAGTAATATTAAAAGAAAAATCGGGAATGTTTCCCTTTACTTCAACAATTTTTTCTTCTACCAGATCATCTATTATCGAAGTTCCAAGATTAATTGTTCTTGGCTCAATTATAATTGGAGCCGTAGCGACGCCTTTTATTGTTAGTGTTAATACAGGATTTTCCGGGTCATTGGATTCAACGGTTATATTTTTTGTTTGAGGTCCCTGTCGATTAGCTAAGGTTAATGTCGCTTTGATTTTAGTAGATTCATTCGGTTGCAACTCTTTCTTTTCGGGTTGAGCCACAGTACAACCGCAAGTTGTTTTAACACTGTTAATCAATAGCAGTCCATCGCCTGAATTTTTAACAATAAATTCATGTTCTATCTTTTCATCGTTTCTCTTTTCACCGAAATCATATTCAGGTTCGTCGCATACAATTTTGGGTTTTCCCCCGGCCACAGGAGAGGCCACTTCAACTTTGGGTGCTGAAGGTTGTGCGGAAGGTGCAGGGCCTGTCTCCGGAGGAGTTTCCTTCTTCGGTTCTTCTACGGGTGCTGTGGTAGTAGTTTTTTGAGCAGATGGTTCCGTTTTTTGACCCCCACAAGAATTGAGGACTATGACCAGTGTTAAAGCGATTACAAATACAAGAAAAAACTTACCCTTGCTCATATCATTTAACCCTTTCTATAAATATGTTTTTTATCTATGGTGAATAAGTCATTCAAAATAATAACAAAAATAATGCTTACACTAAAAATAGATTTAACTTAATAAAAACGAAAAGAATGTATTATAATGTTGACAGCAAAAAACAGAGTTTCTATCAATAAGGTTTGAAAATAATATGTCCTTAATGTTTATTCTTCATTTTTTGATTTCTCTATCAAGCGGTAATCATGGAAATACAGATATGATTCTGAATAAGCCTACCGTTATATCCCCTTCAGGGGCTTTTTGTTGGTTTCAGGACCCTCGTGCGGTATATATAGAAGGAAAATACCGACGAACCTATGTGGGTTGGATTTCAAATCAGGGGAAATTAGAAGTGGGCTATTATGACCATAATACAGACGAGGTAAAGACAAATGTTATAAAGGAATATTGGGATATAGATGACCATAATGTTCCTTCATTCCTTGTTCTGCCCGATTTGCGCCTTATGATTTTTTATGCCCGGCATAATAAGGAGAATTTATACGCACGACAATCGCTAAACCCTGAGGACATTACAGAATGGAGTGATGAAATAACCGTAGCAAAGATGGAAAAAGTAACTTATAGCCATCCTGTCTTTCTTGAAAATGAAAAATGCTTTTATGTGTTTTGGCGTGGAAATACATGGAAGCCTACTTTTGCCACCTCGAACGATGGTATTCATTGGTCTGATACCAGAGTCCTTTTTCAGGATAAAGGGAAAGAAGCCGAAAATATTCGTCCTTATCTAAAAGTAGTATCCGATAATAAAAGAACGATTCACTTTGCATTTACAGATGGGCATCCTCGGAATGAACCTTTTAACTCTGTATACTATGCCCGTTATGAATGGGGAAATATCTGTCGTGCGGATGGGACATGTATAGGTTCTCTGGACACCCTGCCTATTCTTCATTCAGATTGTGATAAAGTATATGATGCAAAAAAAACAGGGGCCAGGGCATGGATCTGGGATATTGCCCTAAATACAGAGGGAAATCCCGTAATTGTGTATACACGAATGCCAGAAGAAAGTAAACATTTTTATCATTATGCCGTTTGGAATGGAAAACAATGGATAGACCATGAAATTACTTTTGCGGGTCCGTGGTTTCCGGAAACACCGAAGAATATAGAAGAAAAGGAACCTCATTACTCCGCAGGTATTTGTATAAATCATTCGAATACTCAGGAAGTATATTTATCTCGTCAGATTAATAATGTTTTTGAAATTGAACGATGGACTACCTGTAACGGGGGTGAAACATGGAGTCATACACCTATAACCCGAAGTTCGATGGTTATAAATGTGCGACCCATTGTTCCGTGGGGGTATAATAAAAAACAGGGACATGTCCTCTGGATGCGAGGGAATTATGTTCATTATACACAGTTCCAGACTTCCATTTTCTGTTGGATAGAGAAGTAATTGTAAGTTTAAAATGCCAATATTCTGTTGATATACTTTTAATTTTTATGTCAGAAAATTGTTATTTGAAAGAAATCAGAAGGTGGATAAAACGGATTCATGATAGCGTGTGGAATAGACTACGGAACAACGAATACCAGCGTTGCCATTGCAAAGGAGAATGGGAAAACTCAGGTCATTGAACTGGATGATGCGAATACCCCCTCTACCTCGCTCCCTTCTCTTGTTTATATCGGTGCGGATGGCTCCATTCTTACAGGGAGGAAAGCCGCTCATGTTTTTATACAAAACAATGTAGGGCGGGAAGTGATAATGCAATCGGAAGAGACAGGGATGGAAATTTCTATTATTAGTAGAGCGGAGCCGGAAAAGAGTGAATTCTATAATCCGGGTTTGATAGACCCGGATGTTATGGAGACTATATCTATAAAGACGCAGGTAGATGTTAATTTGCCCGGACGTTTGTTTCAGTCTCTTAAAACAAAATTAAAATTTACAGACTTTAAGGGTACGGATGTTTTCGGGAAGCATTACCAGATTGAAGAATTAGTATCCCTTATCTTGAAAAGATGCAAAGAAAAAGTAGAAGAATACATGTCGGACACTGTTGATGTTGCGGTATTAGGGAGACCTGTTTTCTTTTCTCAAAATCAATTTGAAGACCAGGTAGCGGAAAGAAGATTGCGGAATGCAGCAATGATTGCTGGTTTCAAGGAAGTTGTTTTCTTCTATGAGCCTGTATCTGCATCTATTGAGTATATAAGTACAACAACCCCAAACGATCAATTGGTAATGGTGGTGGATATTGGAGGCGGGACTTGTGATATTTGTATTATGAAATTTCAAAGAGCAGAGACATTAGAGGAAAGGCTAAAACGAAGTACTGTTTTGTCTGTTTCCGGTGATACCGTTGCCGGAGACATGATTGATAAAGAGATTATTCGAAAAAGGCTTTTCCATTATTTCGGGAGTACAGCAAGATACGGCTCCAAACGCCTGCCTATACCAAGAAATATCTTGAATGTAGTTCTTGACTGGCAAAATTTATATCGATTAAATACAGAAGAGACCATTAACTGGTTAGTTGCGGTTGAAACTTTCAGTGACCAGCCGGAAGCCATCAGGGCTTTGCGATTGCTTATTCAGAAAAACTGTGGTTATCCTTTGGCATTGGTTGTCGAAAATGCTAAGAAGGAACTGAGTTTTCAGGAACAAGTCAAAATTCAATTCTGTTACGAAGAACTAAATATAGAAGAGACTATTAATCGGGAAGAATTTAGCAAAATTATAGAGGATATTTTGGGACAAATTCAGACTTTGATTGTCGAAGCGGAACAAAAAGCAGGAGTGAAACCTGATGATATCAGTCTAGTTCTAACTACAGGTGGGACCTGTCTCATCCCTGCAATACAGAAGATGTTGATAGAACGGTATGGTTTGCAAAAAATTATTTCGCGTGATACCTTTACCAGTGTTGCACGGGGTCTGGCGGTGGTCAGTCGTTATTTGTAAATTTTGTATATAGATTGTATTTCTTTTTTAATCGATGAGGTGCTTAGTATGAGTATGAATTCAGTAGGAAAAACTTCAATAGTTCCTCAGGTTCAAACAACCGCTGGGGATTGGGAACAAGAACGATTTTCGCGCAAACAGAATTTTATAGAAGCAATGACTGTTATGTTAATTATTCTCTGTGCTTTGTGGCTGGTTGCCTATCCATTCGGTGTGGTAATGAAAATACAGGCAGTGAATGTTGTTGTAAATGTACTTCTCGTGCTGGGGGGTGCTTATCTCCTTTTTGTGGCACCTATTCTGCATAAAGATACAACCCAGTCGTGGGGGTTGGGTAACCCTGTGCAGTATTGGAAACTAATTACAACGGGCCCTCCTGTTAGACGTCTTATTATTTTTATCACCTCCATCGTTGTTTTTATTGGACTAAACATTGTGAATTTCCAGCAATGGCGTTATGTTGCCCGATTTTTTCAAATGCAGGTATTGTCTCGTACCTTTGGATTATCCGTGGATGTTTACCAATTCCCAAACCAGTTTCCCGGTGTAATTTTTGTTGTTGTTTTTGGTGCTTTAATTTCTGCACTTATTGCTTTTTGTGCAATTCGATATGATAACTTTCATACCGCATTCCGAACCGCCATGCTCATTTCATTCCCTTTATTAATAGTGATTTTTATCTCAGCCTATATTCAACGGGGTACAAGTGCTTTTCAGCAATTGAGTTTTTCGAGATGGGCTTTAGGTGTTTTTGGATATATATTCTGGGGTTTTGTCCAGCAACTGTTGTTTAGTTCCTATTTTGGGACGCGATTTCGCAAAGCATTTTCTCCATCAAATAGTCCCAATAACAAAATTACAGGGGAAGAACAGGTAAAGAAATCACTCCAGTTTGGTCTCTGGGGTGCTTTTATTGCGATTACCTTTACATGTCTCAGTATCTCGATTGTTTATGGAATGCGTATGATACCTTCTATTTCAGTATGGATTCAGCTGGTCCTTTGGTTAACCGTCTTTTTCTTTCCTATGGGTTTTATCTACGGTTATTTTTATTGTAAAGATAAAAAAAGAATGCTTGTTGCCACTTTAAGTGCTTCCTGTTTTGGGATGATACATATTGATTCGTATGGATTGGTTGCGGTTACATGGATATTAGGGATTGTGCTGGTGTATGTGTTTATGGAGGAAAAAAATAGGAATCTTGTAGCAATGGGATTTATTCACGGACTATTAGGAAGTACCTTCGGAGAAATGTTTTCAAAAGACTCAGCGGGTGTGTTAAATGTTGATTATTCTGTTGGTCCTTGGAATGTAGAAGAACCTACCTGGGGGGTGCTGGTTATTCCTGTTATTGTTATCCTTATTTACATATCTATTTTTATTGCTTATCTTAAAAATGCACCGGAAGCAGAAGAAATAAAAAGCCTCTAATTTTTATATCTAATGAAATTTTTATGGTACATGTAAAAATGCTCTCATTTATACAGAGGTATTGCTTTCAAGAGTTAGAAATTTTATGTGAAAAGGGCAAAAAAATCCCTCATACAAAGAATGTATGAGGGATTTGGCTAATTATGTTTTTCAAAACTATTGACTGGGTATTTGAACTGTATTATCGTTTTCTTGCTCTGCGGGTTTGATTTCCAGTAATTCAACTTCAAATTGGAGCAGAGCATTCGGTGGGATGCGTTGATTGCCCTCTTTACCATATGCAAGATTTGGCGGTATAAAGATTTGCCATTTGGAGCCGACAGGCATATGTTGTAAAGCCTCAGTCCAACCCTTAATTACACGATTTAACGGGAATGTAACAGGTTCACCACGGTCGTAGGAACTATCAAATTTTGTCCCATCTAATAATGTCCCCTTATAGTGGACCGTTACATTATCCGTCTCTTTAGGTTTAGGTCCATTACCTTCTTTTAATACCTTATACTGTAATCCGCTGGGAAGAGCGACCACCCCTTCTTTTGTTTTATTTTCTTCAAGGAATTTTTTGGCTTCTTCTTCATTTTTTACGGCTTCCTCTTCCCGTTTTTTCATCTGGGCTTCCATAAGATTCTGCTGGAAAGTGCGAATGCAGTTTTGCATTTCTTCTTCTGTCATGGCCAATTCTTTGTTTTCCAGAACATCACCAATGGCTTTAGATAATATCTCCATATTGGGTTTTACATTTATCATCTGAAAGGTTTTTGCAACATTTACCCCCAAGGTATAACAAAGTTTATCAACATCATTTTCTAATTTTGGTTTTTCTGTATCCTGACTTCTTATAGGGGAAATAAGAAATACAAAGGAGGAAATTAGTAAACACATTACCGTAAAAACAGACTTACATTTAAAACCGAACATTTTCTTTCTCCTTAAAAATTGTGGATTTTTGGATTTTGATGGGAAGTCTCTATTGTTGTGGAAACAGCCCAATTTCATGAAAGCATACTCCTATTATATATATAAAATCAAATTTTATTTTTCTATATTATTCAAGTCGGATAGGTCAGAACTGAGGTGAAAATGAAAATTTTCTATTTTCATACATTTTTGTAATAATAAATAAATACATTAACAACGAGGAGAACATGCTGTATGAAACTATCTCTTACCTTAAAACTATTAGTATTAGGTGCGATTTTTACAATAATTCCACCAACTATTATTTTCTTAAATGTTTATTTACAGAATAGCAAGATATTGGTTTCTGTACTGGACGAAACAGATAAACTTGCTAAAACAGATTTAAAGCATATTGCAGAGAGCGTATATAGCCTTTGTGAAAGTCAGCAAGAAGTATTGGAAAATTTTATAGGTAAAAGTTTAGATGTTGCACATAAGTTTATAGACAATTCGGGTGGTATAGCATTAAATACAGATTCGCTTGCTACATGGGAAGGAATAAATCAATTTACAAAAGAAAAACAGAGTGTTGTTTTACCTATAATGAAAATAGGAGAAAAACCTATAGAACCGAATAAAGACCCTAAAGTTTCTTCTCTCATTGTTGATGATATTAAAAACTTGCAAAATGTTACATGTACTATTTTCCAAAAAATGAATGATGCGGGAGATATGCTAAGAGTATGTACTAATGTATTAACAAAGGATGGAGAACGAGCAATAGGGACCTTTATTCCAGTGAAAGAACCGGATGGAAATCCAAATCCGGTTATCAGTAAAGTGCTTAAGGGAGAGCGATATAAAGGACGCGCTTTTGTCGTTGACCGGTGGTATATTACCGCTTATGACCCACTATATGATACAAAAGGCAATATTATTGGCATGTTATATACCGGTATTCCACAAGAAAGTGCTACAGCTCTGCGTAAGGCGATTATGGATATTGTCATTGGTAAAACAGGATATGTTTTTGTACTAAATGGGAAGGGGGCCAATAAAGGGCATTGTGTTATTTCATATAAAGGAACCCGTGACGGACAGAATGAGTGGGAAACAAAAAATGCAGATGGGGAATATTTTATTCAAAATATTATCAATAAGGCATTAACCTTGAAAGGAAAGGAAACGGCCGTTCATTATTATACCTGGAAAAAAATAGATGACCCGGTCTCTCGTATGAAAATAACCATGATTATGTATTATGAACCTTGGGACTGGGTTATTGGTGTCAGTGCCTATTTAGATGAATTGCAAGAAGTAAATGTGAAGATTCAAGAAACATTTCGAAATCAAATTATCTTAATTATAGTACTTACTACAATTATCCTATTGATTTCATTAGCGGTCTGGTTTTTTATGGCAAGACGATTAACATCCCAGATCATGAATTTATCAAATGTTTTGATTGATTCCGCAAATCAGGTAGATTCTGCTTCAGAACATTTAGCCAGTAGCAGTCAGGATATGGCTTCACAGGTGAGCAATCAGGTCTCTTCATTAGAAGAGACATCGGCCTCTCTGGAAGAGATTTCTTCTCATGTTCAAGAAAGTGCGGCGAATTCGGAAGAAGCAAAAAACAAAATATTAGAAATTCAGAATGCTACGAAACAAAGTTCTACAGCGGTATCAGAACTGAACGAAGCAATGGCTGCTATCAAAAAATCATCGGACGAAACAGCAAAGATTATCAAGACAATCGAGGAAGTTGCTTTTCAGACCAATTTGTTAGCACTTAATGCGGCGGTTGAGGCGGCTCGTGCGGGTGAAGCGGGACGTGGATTTGCTGTTGTTGCTGAAGAAGTTCGGAATCTTGCCCAGCGGAGTGCTCTCGCTGCGAGGGAAACCGCAGAATTATTAAAACAATCTCAATCAAATGTAAACAGGGGATCTGAAGTAACAGAGAAAGTCTTTTCTGCTATCCAGACGATTACAGAATCCGTGCAAAAGGCCGTTACTCTTGTTACAGAAATTTCAACGGCGAGTATTGAGCAAGCACAGGGAATCGAACAAATTAATTTGGCTCTTGCTTCTATCAATCAGGTATCACAGAATATTTCTGCAACATCAGAAGAGACGGCTTCAACTGCGGAAGAACTTTCGGCACAAGCAATCCAACTTAAAAATGCAGTTAATGCTTTGTATGCGATTGTTCGTGGAGATAAAACATAAGGCTCGTTGTTTTTTTGAGAACTTTAGATAATTTGAGTAGAAAGAGAAGGGAGTTGTTTCCTTTTTACACGGTAGTGATACAAACGAAAGGATAACCACGCAGTAGTAAAGTAAAGGAGATTTAACCCCCACAGAGTAAACCATTCCCAGCGGACTTCGTAAAAGGAGGCTCCCATCTGATTCATGCGGACAAATCCTGCGGAACCACTTGTACTGGGGAAAAGGAGCGATACAATTCTCAACCATTGGGGTAAAGTTTCAAGGGGCCAGGCAAAACCAACAAGTAATACCGCAGGCATCGAAGTGAAAATGAGAGCAGGTATAGAACTTTCCCGGCTCACAAACAGTGTGCACAGGGAAAATCCCAACAAAATAATAGAAGACACATACGGGATAAGGAAAAGGGTAAGTTCGAGGAGACTACCCGATTGAGGGAGGTTGTAAATTCGATAGATAACACTGATATAAAATAGGGGAAAAAAAATGTATATACTGAAATAAGCAAATCCCCGAGCCAGTATGATACAGAAAATGATAGGCTTGTTTGTTTTTTGGGAAACAGGTAAGGGTTCATACTGTTCCTGTCTCGTCCCGGTTGATATGCCGATACCGATAAGTAATGTTTGTTGCAATATCAACATAAGCACGCCGGGAACAACATAAGTAGCATACCCCCCTGCAGGATTAAACAAAGCACGGACATCCGTATTTAAAATGTTCCATTTCGTTCGTGCATAGGGTTCAGTTAGTCCTTCTGCAGTCATGCGTCGAATTTCTACCCCTGCTGATAGTGTTGCTGTGGCTTTATACACACCCGTAAAAACCTGACGATAAATAAGAAAATAAGACGCATCGGCAAACAATTGTACTACGGACTGCTGACGCGTTAACACTTTTCGTTCAAAATCGTTTGGGATAACGATAATGGCATGGGCTTTTCCTGAAATCACATAATTTTTCGCTTCTTCAAAATCAGAAACACGGTAACGAATAATAACTTCTTCCGTTGCATCTATCCATCGCAACAGTTTCCTGCTAAGAGAAGTATTATCTTTATCCATTGCAACAACATTTATTTCTTTAAGTACTTCTCGTGAATACGGTAATGGATAGACCATTGCGTATACTGTTAACCCGGCAATTAGGATTAATAAAATGCCCGGATCACTAAAAATAGATATGTATTCCTCTTTTAATATTTGCCAGAAATATTTCATATCTTGCCCCAATACTCAGGTGATTTGGCAAACCGTTCCCATTTTGGGGCGAAAAGGATAAGGGGAAAAAAGAAAAAAGCAAAAAGGATAAGCATGTTAGGAACGGATACCCATGTGGGCACACCCTGAATAACCTGTTCAAGAACTATTTTCAAATAATGAGTAATGGGCAATGAATAACTCCATGTTTTTGCGGATAAGGGCATTCCAATAACAGGATAAGTAATCCCCGCAAAAGCAAAAGCAGGGCCTGCATAAAACCCACCCAGACTATTTGCCATTCGAAGATTGGAGGTCAAAGATACGAAAGCAAAACCGATACTCTGATAGGCAAGGACAAATAAAACACTTGAAGTAATAACAAAACTTAAACTCCCTTTAAATGGGACATTCGCACCGTATACTAATAATGTAAGCATAAAAAGAGTTAATGCAGTAAACCCGACCGTATAGGGCAGGGATTTCCCGATGATTGCGATCCAGTAATTTCCACCCGCTTTTTCCATAAATTCTTTTACCGTCCCGTGTTTTAGCTCGGAACCAAATGCGCGTATCATTACCATAATAATGAAGGCCTGCATCATTGTGGGTAAAAGTGCCGGCAGAAGGAAAAAACGGTAGTTCAGATTTGGGTTGTATAAAGGTTGGGCATCTAAAAGAACCGGTGTAGAATATTTAGGTATGTTTCGTATAGGTTCTCCCCGTTGAGAGCGAAATAAAAACTCTTCTTGATAAGTAATTTTTCCTATAACCTCACGCAGGGCGCGACTGATTAAACTGCTGGTTAACATCCATTGATTGTTGTAATAAATAACAACAGATTCGGGTTTATTGGCTTTCAGTTTTTGTTCTAAATTTTTAGGAATATAAAGCAGGGCGTATGCCCTTCCCTCGCGAAGCCACTGGGCCCCTTCATTAAAATTAGGAGTAATTATTCCAACCCTTAATGATGGCGAAGATTCTGTAAAACGAATAATCTGTCGAGATAATTCGGAGTGGTCGTGATTACAAATTATTACAGGCAAATCCCGGGGGATTTCCTGATAAAAGATAGCGTACATTATCAAAAAACTAATGATTGGTAATATAAAAGTAAAAAGGTAATAAAAAGGGCTATGAGCAATAATATGGAGTTCCCTTCTTAAAACGCTCATCAGGGATTTCGACATTATGAATTTCCCTTTCTGGAAACAAATCTTTTGATAAAGTTATCGATTTTTCCCCGAATGGAAATGACCCAGTCGGCTTCTTTTTCCGGTCGTTCCCATGGAACTACGATGCTCATGCCTGGGCGAAGTCCTTCCATTTTTTGTAGTGGTTTGGCTCGCACTTCAAAGGTTCGCAAATCAAATCCACCGGAAGCACTGGTTGCTCGCCATGTTGCAAATTCGCCCAATGGAGATATGTAATACACCTCCATCTCAAGAACACGCCTATTCAATGCAGGGATCATTCCGGCAATAACCTGACCTATTTGTAATCCTTTTATCTGGTCTTCGCGGATATTGAAAGTAATCCATATTTTCTCTGTATTCAACATAGTTATAATAGGCATGCCTGCGGAAGCAATTTCGCCGGGGTATACAATGTGTTCCAATATTTCTCCATCGATAGGAGCAAGCACACGAACCTCGTCTATCAAAGAATCCACTTCCTGTACTGCACCGGAGGCTTGCTGGACCAATGCCTCTGCCGCTTTCTTGTCTTCTTCTCGCGTTCCATTGACAGCCATATCATACTGGGCTTTTGCTGTTGCTTCTAACCGACAGGCCATTTTATATTGGGCTTCTACTTCGTCCCGTTTCTGGGCAGGAACGACTCCTTCTTCAAATAGTTTCTGAATTCGCTGAAAACTTTTTTCTGCCAATTCCTTCCCTGCCTGTGCCTGAAGCCATTGATGATAGGCCATACGGATTTGTTCTTCTCGAGCCCCTTTTTCCGCTTTCTCAAACTGGGCCTGGGCCGCTTTTTGAGCACTTTCTGCCTGTTTCTTTTTCGCTTCCAGTTGGGGACGGTCCAGTATCGCAACGACATCTCCCTGTTTTACCCGCTGTCCTTCTTCCGCAACGATTTCAAGCACGCGTCCCGGGACCTTTGCAGAAACATTTATCTTATCGGTTTCGACTTCTCCTTGCAGATAAAAGGGTTGGGGCTGGATAAAGATATATGAAAGAAAGGAGATTGCAAAAAGGCTTATCATGAAAATAAAGAAAGCCACTAATCTTGGATGACGCATTGTTTATATCCCTTCTGTGTGCATTCCTATCATAACTTAGATTCTAATCTACGATTGAGGTGGTGTCTTCTCCTCGTTGGCTTCTATTATCTGAATCGAGTTCATATAATCCTGCCAACGAGACGATTGTCCACTTGCTTCCAATAATTGAAAGAGAGCAACATCATAGTCATACGCCGATTTTAACCGCCCCAATTGTGCCCGTGAATGTTGATATACCGCATCTACAACTTCTATGGAAGTACTTACACCTTCCTCAAATGCCTTCGTCCGAACACGCAAATTTTCTGCAGTCAATTGTAAAGTTGTATCAAAACTTTCCCATTGCTCCCGTGCTTTTTTCATTTCTTCATATCTTTTAACGACAAGGCTTTCAAGGTCTTTCTTTATCTTTAAACGCATATATTCTGCTTTACGGACCAATGCTTTTGCAGAGGCTGTTTTATGTTTCCCCTGAAATCCATCAAAAAATGTATAATTCAAACCAATCCCTACAGCCCAGGATGGGTCCAATAAAGTTAAATCATCCTCAAAAATCTCATGCATTCCAAAGAGATATACGGTAGGGCGATTGGCTCCCTTTTCTGCTTTTACACCTGCGTTTGCTTGTTCTACTTTGGAAGAGATAATCGATATAGCCGGATGTGTTTCACTCAAACCGGCCTTAAATGTATCTACGGGAGGTTCATCATTTAGTACGAAAAGTTCCGAGTTGGGCTCCCATGATTTGTTTTCAAAAAGAAGATTATTAAGCCCTTCCAAAATGATGGAAATGTCCCTCAATGCGGAGGTTTCCTCCTGTTTTGCTTTCGCTAATTCCACCTGCGCATGAAGCAATTCTACTTTTGCAATAATTCCCTCCCGAAAAAGTCGTTCTGCTCGGTCTACATGCTTTTCCATTAACTCTCGTTTCAGTGCTTGGACCTTATGATTTTGTTTAGCGAGCACAAGTCCGTAATATCTCTGAGCAAGTTCTGTCAATAACTGATATCGAGTCCATTCCTTTTGTGCGATGGCTTCTGTTTTACGATATTTGGATACTTCATTTGCCGCAGAGATACGCCCTCCTGCATAAACAGGTAAACTTAGTTTAATCTGTCCCTTTGTGAATTGCTTTTCCTGAACTTCATACGAAAAAGGTATCGGGTCTATGCTTATTTCAATTGGAGAATCTAAAAAAGTTTGTCGTAGTTCCAATTCCCCTTTTGGGTAGCGAAGACCCTTCGCAGATTTTAATTCTTCCTCTTTTTGTTGAACTTCTTCTTCAGCAGAGGCAAGAGCAGGATTGTTCCCTTCCATTTTAGCCACAGCTTCGGTAAAACTCAATGGTTCTGTGGAACTAATTTGAGTAAACAATCCAGATATAATAATTATTGAAACAAAACAAATTCTACCCATTGCGTCCTATTATATAAATTGTTTGTCTAACATAGACAGAAATTATAAATTTTTAGTGTCATATATCATAACAAAGACGCATGTTTAGTTGCTATAAAAACAATAAAAACACAAAACAATAATAAATGTTGTGTAAAATTTGCATGTTTATTTCATAAAAGTGCAGTTTTTGCATAACAAATCGTTGTAAGTTATTGATAATATTATGGCACAAAGGTTGCTAAATAAATATAGTCCGTAAATAAAACTTAATGATAAGGAGTAAAAGATGAAAAAGAAAATGTTTTTTATGTTGAGTTTCATCGCAATGGTGTTGATAGTAAGCCACATTGCTATGGCACAAGGTAATGCGATGAGTGGACAAAAAGGTTGTTGCAAAGCCAATTGTTATGTTGACAAAAATAGCGACGGGATCTGTGACCATTGCACCGGCCCGGCATCTTGCAGGAATGGAAAAGGGAAATGCTGTGGCAGTTTTGTGGATGCTAATAATGATGGCCGTTGCGACAATTGCCCTTGTCCAGATGCTCCATGTCCGAATCGTGGAGCAAAATGCAATAGAAAAGGACCGTGCAAAGGAAGGTAAATTCCTTGTACTAATTTCAGGGCTTGCCTTTCGACAGAAAGGCAAGCCTCAATTTTTAATGTGAACATGAATTTGTAATCTAAAATATGATTTGGAAAAATAGAAAATTACTTTTCATTTTTATGGTAGTTATAACGGGGATCATTCTATCTATCCTTTTGTTTTCTTTTTATCGGGAACGAAAACATAATCAACAAGTTTTTATTGAACGAGGGCAGACATTAATACAAATTTTGTCGACCTCTTTATCGCTTCAAACGCGGATGGGATGTTATCGTTCCCAGCGAGTTGTAGAAATAATAAATAGTGCTTCCTTATCACCGGGTATTATCTATGTAGCCTTATTAAATCACGAGGGAGAAACCATTGCTAATGCTGGAGAATCTTCTAAAGTTGACATTAGAAATCTTATTAAAAGAAATCATATTTATTGGGAAAAAGATTGTATTTTTTTATCCCGGACCATTTCAATAGAAGAACTTCAAAAAGGACGACAACACCGTAACGGAATGTTTCTTTGTCCGGACCCTACATGTTCCAGCGAAAATATGGTTCCTTGGAGTCAATGGGGAAAAGGTCCCCTGTATCTGATTGTGTGTTTAGATACAAAAGAATTACAAAATATGAACATTGCCACTTCTATCCGGTTTGGAATATTTGCTTTATTGGGTATCAGTATCTGCATATTAGGATTTGTTGTTTTGGATTTGTATCAACGAAAAGAGTCTTTTGCTTACGAACTTAATTTAGCACAGGAAAAAGCAAAATATAATGAACACTTAGCCCAGATAGGAGCCGGGTTCGCCCATGAAACAAAAAATCCATTGGGTATTGTTCGAGGGCTTGCACAAGCAATTCAGGAAGAAGTAGAACCCGATACAAATGAATACAAATATGCCAGTAAAATAATAGATGAAACAGACCGTTCTGTTCGTCAAATAAATAATTTTTTAGAACTTACACATCATCATGCTCCAGAATGGCAGCCGGTTCCTTTACAAGATTTTATTAAACAGTTGATTAAATTATTAGAAACAGATATAAAAACAAAAGACCTTGCGGTGAAAGTGTCCGGGGACCATGAAACAATAGAAGCCGACCCCGAATATCTTCGTCGTGTTTTATTAAATCTTCTCCTGAATGCAATACAAGCCTGTTCCAGAGGAGACGAAATTACGATTATTACCGAATCGAATAAGAATTCCGTTTCCCTTCATATCATAGATACAGGTATGGGTATCTCCGAAGAAGACTTGCCTCATGTAATAAAACCCTACTATTCAAAACGGAAAGGGGGCACAGGGCTTGGCTTAAGTATTGTTCATGAAATTGTCCTATTGCACGGATGGAACTTTACCATTGATTCAAAAGAGGGTGAGGGAACAAAAGTAAGCATTTCAAATATTCGGAGAGTTAATAAATAGAACTATTTGTAGTATGATGATGTATACAATATAGAGATTGTACAAAGCCTTGTTATCAATGAAAAAAGAAATATCGGAAAAAGTAATCCTGATTATAGATGATGATAATGCACAGAGAGATTTACTATCACGATATTTAACTCGAGCAGGCTTTTCCGTTTTCGCCGTTTCCAACTATAAAGACGCAGAAACTTTCTTGGAGCATGCTCACCTTATCCTTCTCGATGTGCGACTTCCCGATGCAAACGGTATAGAAAAAGTCCCGGAAATAAAATCACGGTATCCCGAAATTCCTATTATCTTGATAACAGCGTATATTGATGTTCGTGATGCGGTACAAGCGATTAAACAAGGTGCTGTGGACTATCTTGAAAAGCCTGTCGATTTGGACGAATTGATAATTGTAATCCAAGAACACATAGGAACCCTTCCCCGGAAGAATGCGGAAGCGGTGAATCTTCCTGAAGACTTTGTATGTTATAGTTCATCAATGAAAAAGGTTGTTCAAGATTCTCTTCGGGTAGCTCCAACAAATGCTACTGTATTAATATGTGGAGAAAGCGGTGTAGGTAAAGAGTGGGTTGCAAAGATAATTCATCAGTTTAGTGAGAGAAATTCTTATCCTCTTGTAATTGTTGATTGTACCCATTTGCCCGAAACGCTTGCGGAAAGCATCTTATTTGGACATGAGCCCGGTGCCTTTACAGGAGCGATAACCCAGCAAAAAGGACAACTTGAGGAAGCTAATAAAGGAACGCTATTTCTTGATGAGGTGGGTGAACTGCCTTTATCTGTCCAGCCGAAATTACTCCGTGTACTGGAAGGGGCTCCCTTTCGAAGAATCGGTGGAACACAGGATATACAGGTTGATCTCCGTATTATTTCCGCAACCAATCGAAATTTAGAAACCGAAGTAAAAGAAGAAAGATTTCGTCAGGATTTGTTTTATAGACTTCATGTAATTACGATCTATGTACCTCCCTTACGAGAACGAATTGATGATATCCTTCCGTTAGCAGAACTATTTATAAAATCCTACAACAAAACCCTGTCTCCTTCTGTGCAGAGATTATTGCTCCGGTATCCTTGGTACGGAAATGTTCGAGAACTAAAAAATGCTATGGAACGTTCCGCTATCCTTGCAAACGGACCCATGATAATGCCCGAAGACCTTCCAGAGGCTATTCAGAATTATACCCCTTCAACCGAAACTCAAATTACTTCCTCCCAGCGACTCGATGAAGTAGAACGAGAGGCTATACTGAGAGCATTAAAAGAAGCGGGTGGAAATAGAACTCGAACAGCAGAAATATTAGGTATTAGTAGACGCACTCTCATATATAAATTGCGGGCATACGGTCTCTGATTTGTTTTATAATGTTGATAGGATATTAAAAGAGATTGTATAGGAATATCTATGAGTATCCATGAGCACCAACCGTACCCACCCTTGCGAAACATAGAGGCTTTTCCCATACATCATCAAGGGCAAACCCTGATTTGTCTTCGTGATCCACTTGGATATGTCAATACGGAGATCACCCTTTCTCCCGCCGCTTTCTTTATTGCCGCATGTTTGGACGGAAATCACACATTACGAGATATTCAACTGGATTTTGCCCGCGAATTTCAAGGGGCTCTTATCCCTCGCGAACAAATTGAAAAAATAGTTGAATTTCTCGATGAACATGGATTCCTACTGAATGATCGCTTTGAGGAAATAAAAAGTAAAACGGAGCAAGATTTTCTACAACAGGTTGTTCGATTACCCTATCATGCCGGGCAGTCTTATTCCTCTGCAAAACATGAATTAGGGGCTTTCCTGTCTTCTATTTTTACGCGAACAGGGGGACCGGGACCTCTCCCTGATGAACAGCAATCCTCTGATGAACAGATGCTCGGATTGATTGCCCCCCACATCGATTTTCAGCGAGGGGCTCTGGGTTATGCTCATGCTTATTATCGATTGTATCAATGTAAGAAACCCGACACCGTGATTATTTTTGGTGTTAGCCATCAGGGAGGTGAAACCCCTTATATCCTGACACGAAAACATTACAGTACACCCTTGGGGACTATTAAGACACATCAGGAATGTGTGGAATACCTATCCAGACATTCCAGAATGGACCTTTTCAAATCTGAAATTATGCATCGGATAGAACACTCCATTGAGTTTCAAGTCCTAATGTTGAATTATTTATTCGGAACAAATATCCAGATTGTTCCTGTCCTTTGTGCCTCTCTTTCAAATGATGGAGAGATTTCTCCAGAAGATATTCCCGAAGTACAACAATTTCTAAATGCATGCATTCAGTATATTGAAGATAGTGGAGAACGGGTATTGGTCTTATCTGCTGCGGATTGGGCCCATGTCGGGAAACGATTCGGTGATTTGTTTGATATAACAGACAATATCCGTAACCATATTAAAAACCGCGATGATGAAGATATGGAAAGAGCTTTAAATATCGATGCAAAAGAATTTTTTCATTCTGTTATGAAAGACAACAACAGTCGTAGAGTGTGCGGGCTATATTCCATCTATTCTACATTGAAAATTGTGAAAGAGAGGGCTCAACGAGCAGAATTCCTTTATTATGGCCAGGTACCCGACCCTATCGGTGGGATTGTATCATTTACAAGTATCGCCTACTTTTAGAGAAGATATGACAAATGAATGCAAAACTTATTCTATTTGTTTGGTTGCTATTTTCTCCTTCAGGTTTACAAGGTGAATCATATGATAATTGGATCTATTTATCGAAGGCCCCCGGCTGGGCTTCGGAAAACGGTGGAACATCCGGTGGAGGAGCGGTTCAGCCGATTACAGTTACCACCGTGGAAGAACTTCAAATCCGGGCCTTATCTCCGGACCCACAAACAATATTCATTCAGGGAACAATTGGAGAAGGTCTTCACACAACCATCAACATAGGTTCCAATAAAACTATTATTGGATTAAAAAAGTCCCTCTTGAAAGGGAGCCTCTGTATAAAAGATGTCCGTAATGTCGTTATAAGAAATCTTACCATTCAGGGTCCCGGTGCGGTTGATGTTAATGGCCCGGACTGTATCACGATTAATAACTCAAAAAATGTATGGTTAGACCATCTGGATATATACGATGGACAGGATGGGAATCTGGATATTGTTAATGGTTCTGACTATATAACCGTTTCCTGGTGTAAATTCCACTATACCTCCGCTTCCCAGAATCATAAACTTTCATCACTTATTGGCAATTCCGATGATAAAACATCAGACAGAGGAAAACTAAAAACCACAATGATATATAACTGGTGGGCCGATGGTGTAGAATCGCGTATGCCTCGCGTACGGTTTGGGCAAGTTCATATTGTAAATAACCTCTACACCAGTACAGGAAACGACTATTGTATTTTGGCGGGAACAGAAGCAGATGTAAGGGTAGAACACAATGTTTTTATAAATGTAAAAGAACCTATTAATCTATCTCAAAGAAAATTTACTGCGATTACCGTTACGGAGAATCAATTCATATCTGTGAAAGGAAACACCTCCGGAGAAGGAAAGGCCTTCAGTCCTCCTTACAAAGTGGATACAATCCCCCTAAACAAATTAGAACAAATTATAAAAAAATATGCAGGTGCAACTATTTATGATGTAAAAAGGGTTCTACCAATTTCACCATAAAACTATCTGTCCCTTGTTCTAATAACATTCCCCCATGCTAAATCTTTTTGCAATACAATATAAAAAATAGTTTGTTTTCTCTAATTAAGGGATGATATTGCGCGTGTTAATCTGGATTCGTGAGACTGCGGATAGAGCGCGGTTTCGAGCCGTAAAAGCATCAGGCCCTGTTGCAATAACATAACCTACCTTATTGCGTGTCTCTATATCTGTTATATGAGTGAGAGTATCCCCTTCACGAACATGAAGGGCTATTTGTTTTACTCCTTCAGTGTTCTGCACTTTTTCAATGTTTTTAATGTTTTGCACAATTCCGCTATGTGGTACAATCCATGCAATAGCACAGCCTAATTCGCGAGTAGGAACAGCATCGGGAATACCCTGATTTTTGACCGTATGCTCTATTTTCCCCAAATCGATACCTGTCCCTTCTTTACAAATGTGACATATACCATCGTCGGGTTGGAAGTATAGATTGACAAAGGATAAAGATAGCCCCTGTGAATTCAATATAAATTCAAACAACACACCATAATATCCTGTTGGAAGTTTTTGTGCAATTGTTTTAGCTTTTTCCGTTATGGCTTTTAGTTCTCTACCGGAACATTCCACAGGGAGCCAGAGTAATCGCGAAACTCGATAGTTGCCGGGGATAAACTCAACGCCTAATATCTCTACAGGAAGAAAATGATACGCCATACGATAACCGATAAGATAACAGGTTTTCCCTTCAATTCCTTGCTGAACAAGTATCGGTTCTTTTTCCTTTGTTTTTCGTTGTGCCGTTGAAAGGATAAGTTTCAAATCGTTCCTATCACTTACCGTTCCACAAAACCGATTATCCACGGTCCGAATCCATAGCGGATTTGTTTCAGTGAACATCGATTCAATGGAGTTCCCATCGACTTTATCAACAACTATTGTGGGAATATCCATCATAGATACTATTGTGTTTATTACATTCATATCATTTTTCTCAATGGTTAGCATATTAGACCTGTTTTCCTTCTGTATTATGGGTATCGGCTGTTATTTGTCAACAATTCGCATAGGAATGCGATAATTATATATTATTTAGCATGTGAATTATAAAGAAGCCGAAGTGTTATGATAAACCGATTTATTTTTACTTCTATTTTAATCCTCTGTGGTGGAGTTGTTTTATTTTCAGGTTGCTTTTTTACTCCCTCGACATCTGTCCCTAAGACGACTCTTGCAAAAGGATTAACAGAGTATGGAGTGGAGGCCCCTCCCTCTCAAGGAGATTGGCTTATTACGCGTTTATCTGCAGAAATGCCCCATTTAAACCCTATAACCAGCACAGATGCCTATTCGACACTGGTTTTGGCATGGATTTTCGACGGTTTATTAGACCGCAATCCGCAAACACTGGATTTAATTCCGCGTGTGGCCAGCCGATGGGAAGTTTCCGATGACCATCTGAGTTATACCTTTTATCTACGGAACGATGTCTGTTTTTCAGATGGGCATCCATTGACAGCAAAGGATGTAAAATTTACCTTTGATAAATTGATGGACCCTACAACAGATGCCCCCCATTTAAAAAATTATTATATGGATGTGGAATCGTGTGAAATAGTCGATGAGTATACGGTGCGTTATCATTGCAAAAGACCCTATTACCAGCATGCAGTAATGTTGGGACTCCTGGAAATCCTACCGGAACATATTTATGGTCAGGGGGACTTTAATAATCATCCCAATAATCGAAAACCCATCGGTTCCGGTCCATATATATTGTCCGAATGGCAGACAGGCTTACAATTAGTCCTTGAACGAAACCCCAATTACTGGCGAAAAAAAGAAGGGCAACCTTATTTTGACCGAATCGTTTACCAGATTATTCTGGACGATAATGCCTCATTCTTAAAACTGCGTCGGGGCGATTTAGACTATATGGCCATTCGCTCTGAAGATTGGGTGCGGAGGGGACAATCCGAAAATTTTCAGAATCAATTTAATATTTTTATATACCCACGACCGGCGTATAACTACATCGGCTGGAATATGCGTCATCCTGTTTTGAAAGAGAAGTCCGTTCGCCATGCGTTGACCATGTTGCTTAATCGTGAACAGATAATCGAACGACTCTATTATGGTATGGCCGAACCCATAGATAGTCCGTTTATGCCCGGTACGCCCGAATATCATAACGAGATTAAACGATGGAAACATAACCCGGAAGAGGCAAAACAATTGCTGGATAACGCCGGTTGGATAGACCATAACAGAGATGGGATTCGTGATAAAGAGGGTATAGACCTTGCCTTTGAAATCATGACAACCAATAGCAATCCGATTGCTGAGAGAATACTAACCGTATATCAGGAAGACCTGAAACGAGCAGGGATTAATATGCAAATACGACAGATGGAATGGGCTTCCTTATTGGAACGGGTGGATTCGCGTAATTTCGACGCCGTCTTGATGGGCTGGCAGATGCCTCCCGACCCGGACCCCTATCAGGTGTGGCATTCCAGCCAGGCAAAGAAAGGGTCTAATTATGTGGGCTTTATCAATGAAGAGGCCGACCGCCTTATTGAACAGGCACGAGTGTCCTTTGACCGTGAAGAACGAATACAGCTATATCGTAGATTTCAGGAAATTGTAAATGAGGAACAACCTTATACCTTTCTAATAGCTCCAAAAGCCATAATCGCTGTGGACAAACGTGTATATGGAATTCGTATTTATCCTTTTGGTATCTATGAGAAGGAATGGTTTGTTCCAACCGAGTTGCAACGGTATGTTCATACAAAGGAGCCATAAACCGCATGTATGCATATATACTAAAACGGCTTTTTTTGATAATCCCAACTTTTATCGGGGTTAGCCTTATATCCTTTGCGATTATACAGTTGGCTCCGGGAAGTCCCGTTGCTTTTAAGTTGCGGGGTGAAGGTGGGGCTATGCGTGCCAATATTGAAACGGAAAAGATTATCGAACAGACTAAGGCTCTGTATGGTCTGGACAAACCTATCCTTGTTCAATATGCTCTTTGGTTAGGACGAATGTTTCGGCTTGACTTCGGCAGGAGTTACAAAGACCAGCGTCCTGTAATGGCAAAAATAGCAGAAACACTTCCTATAACACTCCAATTTACAATCCTGGAGACCTTACTGATTTACCTGATAGCCATTCCATTAGGCACTTATTCTGCTACACACCAACGCTCTGTTTCTGACCAGGTCATAACCCTTATCTTATTCCTGTTATATAGCCTTCCCAGTTTTTGGGTTGCCATGCTTCTCATCCTATTTTTAGGTGGCGGTGATTGGTGGAATTTATTCCCCGTTAACGGTATCAATAGCATTGATGCCAATAACTATTCCATTTTTGGCTGGTTATTGGACCGACTGTGGCACATGATTCTGCCCCTGTTTTGCATGACTTATGCGGGATTGGCGGGACTATCCCGATACATGAGGACCGGTATGCTGGATGTGATACGGCAGGACTATATCCGAACAGCACGAGCCTACGGTTTCTCGGAAAAAATAGTTGTTTTTAAGTATGCCATGCGTAATTCATTAATCCCTATCATTACATTGTTTGCGGGTCTTTTACCGGGATTAATTGGAGGCAGTGTTATTATTGAAACGATATTTTCTATACCGGGCATGGGACGATTGGGATTTGAAGCCGTTCTAACAAGAGATTACCCCCTTATTATGGGTGTTTTTACAATTTCTACTTTCCTGACATTAATAGGTCTCGTAATAAGCGATGTTTTGTATGCAGTTGTGGACCCAAGAATTCGATTGGAGTAGAGAATAAGGTGTTTCAAAGACGAAAAAATCCACATAGTTACTGGAACATGGTCTGGCATGAATTCTGCAAACATCGTCCTTCCTTATTTGCATTGCTTGTAATTTTTCTGCTTGGATTTATTGCTATAATGGCTCCTTTCATAGCCAATGATGTTCCCATTATATTGTATAAAGGCGGTAAATTATATGTGTTCCCGAATATCATTACTTATTCTGATTTACAGGCAGAGAATTTATATGCAAACTTTGACCGTTGGAAGCCCTCATCAGGAGATTGGTTGATAAAGCCTCCCCTCCCGTACGGTCCTCTGCGTCAGGATTTAGAGCAAAGCCTGCAATCTCCCAATCGTACTCATTGGTTGGGCACAGATGACCGCGGTCGAGATGTGTTGAGCCGAATGATTTGGGGTTCTCGCCTATCATTGAGTGTAGGATTTGTGGCGGTGGGTATTGCTGTGATTATTGGCATCATACTGGGTTCACTTGCGGGTTACTTTGGCAGATGGGTAGATACAGTCGTTTTGAGATTTATTGAATTGATGTTAGTTATACCTACTTTCTTCCTCATCATTACCGTTATGGCATTTCTACCTCCGAGTATCTGGACAATTATGATTGTTATTGGTCTTACAGGCTGGCCGGGTGTGGCAAGATTGGTACGGGGTGAATTTCTAAAGCAAAGACAGATGGAATATGTTTTGGCCTCCCGGGCTTTAGGCTTAAGTAATACGCGTATTATGTTTCGACATATTTTGCCAAACGCTATGGGCCCTGTTTTTGTAAGTGCAACTTTTGGATTAGCAGGTGCTATCTTAATGGAAAGTGGATTGAGTTTTTTAGGTTTTGGAGTTCCTCCGCCGGCTCCAAGTTGGGGTGAACTATTAAAACAATCCCAAGGCTATGTTGACTTTGCCTGGTGGCTGGTGCTCTTTCCCGGGTTGGCTATTTTTATTACCGTAACCGCATTCAATCTTGTTGGTGAAGGGTTGCGTGATGCAATGGACCCAAGATTAAGGTGAAAGATATGACCGATTTGTGCAAGTCCGATAAGGCTCTTTTGAATGTAAAAGATTTGAAGGTATACTTTTCTACGCCTACAGGATTGGCGTATGCCGTAGATGGGCTTTCCTTCTTTATCCATCCCGGGGAAAGTATGGCTCTGGTGGGAGAAAGTGGGTGTGGTAAATCTGTAACCGCTATGACACTCTTAAAATTACTCACCTCTCCCCCTGTGGAACATTTAGAAGGGGAAGTACTCTTTCACGGAAAGGATTTATTAAAACTCCGCGAAGAAGAATTGATGAAAATCCGTGGGCGATATATCTCAATGGTGTTTCAGGAACCGACCAGTTCAATGAATCCGGTATTTCGTGTTGGCGACCAGATCGCAGATGTGTTGAAGTATCATTATGGGATGCCCAAAGAGGAAGCCTATGCACGAATTGAGAAACTGTTCGAATGGGTCGGTATTCCCGAGTCCAAAATGCGGATACATCAATATCCTCATGAATTTTCAGGGGGTCTGATACAGCGTTCTATGATTGCTATGGCCTTAGCATGCGAGCCGGAATTGCTTATCGCAGATGAGCCAACAACCGCTTTAGATGTAACCATACAGGCGGAGATACTCGCACTGCTTCGTCGTGTTCAGCAAGAACAGAAAATGAGTTTGCTCCTTATTTCTCATGATTTAAGTGTGGTTGCTCAAATTGCCCGCTGGATTGTTGTGTTATATGCAGGGAAAAAGGTGGAAGAAGGAAGTGCAAAAGTCCTTTACACAACACCATCCCATCCATATACAAAAGCACTCTTTGACTCGCTACCCATTCGTTCTCGAGGGAAAAAAAGATTAAAAACAATCCCCGGTACCGTTCCGTCTGCAACAAACCCACCGAAGGGATGTCGATTCCACCCTCGCTGTCCGAAAGCCATGAGTATATGCGAACGAAAGGACCCCCCCTGGATATGGTTGAATCAAGAACAAGGAACCGCCTGCTGGTTATTTACTCAATCGGAAGAAACAGAAAAGGAGAACTGAGAAAAGATGAATAACGATACGCCTTACTTGAAAGTAGATAACCTAACGAAATACTACCCGGTCGGTGGAGGTTTATTTTCAAAATCAAAGGGGTATGTTCGAGCCGTTGACCATATCTCTTTCGATGTTTATCGTGGTGAAACAGTGAGCCTTGTCGGTGAGAGTGGAAGTGGAAAAACCACAGTTGCGAGGCTTATTCTTCGATTGATAGAACCTACAGAAGGGTCTATCTTTTTTGACGGCATGGACCTTACAAAATTAAAATCAGGAGCATTAAGAAGTATTCGACGCAAAATACAGATTATCTTCCAAGACCCTTATAGTTCGCTCAATCCGCGAATGACGGTTTATTCCATGCTTGCAGAGGTATTGCACATTCACCGGATTGTTCCACGAGAAGAAATTACAAACTACATCGAGCACCTTCTGCAATTGGTCGGATTGAATGCAGACGCTATGTATCGATATCCACATGAGTTTAGCGGAGGACAAAGACAGCGTATCGGTATTGCACGAGCCTTAGCGGTTAATCCTTCATTTCTGGTTGCAGATGAACCCGTATCCGCACTGGATGTCTCCGTACAGGCCCAAATATTAAATCTTTTAATGGAATTGCAGGAAAAATTACATCTGACCTACCTGATTATCTCTCATGATTTGGGTGTGGTTCGGCATGTTTCTGACAGAGTGTTAGTAATGTATTTAGGGCAGATTGTCGAGGAAGCCCCAACAGAATTATTATTTGATTCTCCCAATCATCCTTACACAAAAGCCTTACTCAGTGCTATTCCCAAACCGGACCCCGAAGCAACCCTTCCCAAATTACTGGCACAGGGAGAGCCCCCAAGTCCTATCAATCCCCCCTCCGGGTGTTCTTTTCATCCGAGATGCCCCTATGCAACAGAACCATGCAAAAAAGAAACACCACTATTACAATATATATCCGATAAACATCGTTCTGCATGCTGGATTTTTGCAAATACTCCGGATAAGAGTTTGCATTAATCTACTGTGAATGCTCAAAATAATAGTATTATAGAATAAAAATTGTTTTTTGGAGGGTCTTTACGGTATGCCTTTTTCATGGGAAGAAATGTGGGGAAGGTTAACTTCAGAAGAGTTTGATTTAGTCATAATAGGTGGGGGGATTGTTGGTGCCTGTGTGGCCCGGGACGCAACATTACGCGGACTTAAAGTGGCATTATTGGAACGAAAAGATTTTGCCAGTGCCACCAGCGGTGCTTCTTCAAAACTTATTCATGGTGGGCTCCGTTACTTGATGAACCTTGAAATTGGTTTGGTGCGCGAATCATTAAAAGAACGGAGAATTTGGTCGCAGATCGCCCCTCATCTTGTTCATTCCCTCCCATTTATTCTTCCTATCCATGGAAGCAAAAAATTTCGTGAACGATTATTATATTCTCTTGGACTAAAAGCGTATGATTGGCTATCCTACGACCGCAACCGGCTGAACGACCCGGACAAATTTATTCCACCCCACAAGCGCGTTTCACGAGAAGATATTCTATCTGTCGAATCGCGTCTTGAAAAAATAAATTTTAACGACGCCCTGTTATTTCATGATTATCAGATGTATTCACCCGAGCGTTTAGCGTGGGCATGTCTGAAACAGAGTATTGTTCAGGGGGCTGTTGTTCTTAACTACACCGAAGTCATCGGTTTTTTACGAAATAAAAATCAGATTACAGGGGTAAAGGTTAAAAACCGTGATAATGGTGATGAAACAACTGTAAGAGGAAAGGTTATTGTGAACGCAACCGGCCCCTGGGCTGACCGTCTAATCGCTATTGCTACAGAGAAAGAACCCGCCCGAAAAATTATTCGCTCCAAAGGGATTCATGTTCTGACGAAACCTTTGACAACAAGGTATGCCATTGTCATGCCCGGAAAAGGAACCCATTTTTTTGTTCTACCCTGGCAGGGCTACTCACTTTTAGGTACAACGGACACGATATATCAGGGAGACCCTGACGATGTTCATGTTACCGAGCGAGAACTTGTTGAATTCCTATCAAACGTCAATCGCGGATTTGAAGGAGCCAATCTAAAACGTGGGGATGTCCTATTCTTTTATGCCGGACTTCGTCCAATTGTCGAGAAAGACCCTCAGGAAACCGAAGAAGAGTTTAACTCATATAATGCCAGCAGGTCTGCAGAAGTATTCGACCATGCACAAGATGGATGTGATGGTTTGATTACTGCGGTCGGAGGAAAATGGACGACCTCCCGACATTTAGCAGAACGAGTGGTCAATAAAGTGTTTGAAAAATGGAATACCATCCCTCCACCGTGTAAAACAGACCGGATGCCTGTGCAAGGGGTTGATTTTAATGTCTTTAATGAATTTCTTGACGAGGTTAAAAAGCAATATTCGGATTTTCCGCCAGAGATAATTGAAAACTTAGCATTTAATTACGGGAGTGAAATACATAAAATAATAGAATTAGCCCGAATAGACCCTCAGTTAGCACAACCCCTATCGAATACAAGAAATGAAATCGGGGCTCAAATTGTATTTGCCGTGCGAGAGGAAATGTCGCGACATCTAAACGATGTCCTGTTCCGAAGAACGAACATGGGGAATTTAGGAGACCCTGGCGAGGAAACGCTCCATAAAACAATAGAACTAATGTCGCACGAATTGGCATGGCCGGAACATGTGCGTGAAACAGAGAAAAACAGGTCGCGTGTGCATTTTGTATCCTGGGCTCGCACCTTTGTCATTGTAAATCCAAAAGCATGGGGAAATATGACAGGCAAGATATGGCCTAAGATTGAGAAAAAACTGCATCATGCTATTGGTCCTGTAAAAGTTGCATTTACAGAAAGACAGGGACATGGTACAATACTTGCTCGCGAAGCCCTGACCGAAGGATATGAACAAATCATAGCAGTTGGCGGAGACGGAACCATCAATGAAGTGGTGAACGGATTTTTCAAAGATGATAAACAGATTAATCCGGAAGCGGTGTTTGCCATTATAAGCACAGGCACAGGTAGAGACTTTTCACGGACCTTAGGTTGGCCCTACGATATTGACCAACAAATAGAACATTTATCTGAAACTTCTGTATATCCGCTGGATTTAGGAAAAATGAAATTTGTCAATCTAAAAGGAGAAGAAGTTACTCGTTATTTTGTGAACATAGCCAGTTTTGGATTAAGTGGAGCAACAGACCGTGCTGTGAATAGTTATGTCTGGCTAAAACAATATAGTGGGAAATTAGCCTTTTTCCTCGGTATGCTACAAGCCTTACTTACCTATCGGAACAAACATGTCCGCCTTAAAATAGACAATCAATTTGATGAGTTGATAAATATAAAAACGGTAGCGATTTGCAATGGCAAATACTTCGGCAGTGGAATGCAGGTCTCACCGAATTCCGATATTAATGACGGTTGGTTTGATGTTATCATTATTCCGGGTATCTCGACATTTGAGTTACTTATGAATGTAAATAAAGTTTACAAAGGGACCCATTTAACTCATCCCAAGATAAAAGTATTCAAAGCACAAAAAATTATAGCGACACCTGCTCATACTGCGGGAGAAGTATTACTTGATGTAGATGGTGAAGTCCCCGGCTATTTACCCGCTTCTTTTGAAATTTTGCATAACGCTGTCTATGTTCGTATTGCCCCGAGAAAAGAAAGTGAAACGGATTAGAATCTCTATCTGATTTGTCGGACGGATCTGACTTGTCCAGAAGGTCTGACCTGACCGATGCTTGGGATAGGTCTTGTTTTCCCATAAAATCGAAGATAAATAAAGTATAATGAATGTAATTATGACCTATATCAGGAGGTAAAACAATGAACCCGTTTATACAGGGAATTTCTACCGTTTCAAGTAAACAGACAATTTATATATTTCTATGGTTATTCATTACTCTTCAAATACAGGGAGTCTATTCAGAAATGATACATGAAATACAAACAGAACATTATATTATGCAGTTAGATGGGGTTACAGGTGAAATAAAATCCTTACAAAGTAATGGACAAGAATTGATATATTCATCAGACCAGCCTCGAGAATTGTTTAAGTTACGACTGCGAAATGATGATGGTGAAGCAATCGACCTAAGTTCTCTCCAATCGTCTACGGTTCGTTTTACTCGAAAGGATGATATAGAAAAAAATGAAACCACAATTACAATAGCATACCTACAAATAGACAAAAAACCCGTAAATGTCACCGTTTTTGTGAAATGTCCCTTCAAGTCCTCACTAACTTATTGGACATTAAAAGTTAATAACGAAACAGGTTTTTGGTTAGAGCATATTGATTTTCCCGTTGTCGTTGTGCCGAATGATTTGCTAAATTCAGGTGGGGATGCTCGCATTTTTTGGCCCGGTTTAGAGGGTGTTGTGGTGGAAGATGTAGAACTTCGTGAAAAAACCTGGTTTCGCTGGCAACCGATAGAACATCCAACAATGGGCTGGAATGGTACCTATCCGGGTCCCGCACAAATGCAGTTTATGGCCTACTATACACCTCGTGCAGGATTATATTTTTCCGCTCATGACCCAAAAGGAACGCCAAAAGGTATTGAATTTCACAAACATCCATCCGGAGGTATTTATCTCGATTTTCGTCTTTTTTCAGGTCCCGTATGCGAGTCCGAGTATGTTTTACCCTATCCGATGGTATTGGGTACTTTCCAGGGAGACTGGCATGATGCGGGAGACATTTATCGGAACTGGTGGGAGACTTCCTCAATGTATAAGCCACCCAAATTAGAAGAGAACAAGAGGATACCCGATTGGTATTTTAAGTCGCCCGTTATTATTATGTATCCGATACGAGGACAGCGTGATTTAGGCGTAGAGATGACACCTAATCCGGAATATTACCCTTACACCAATGCCTTACCGATACTTCAAAAATATGGAGAGGCTCTGTCTGCTCCTGTTATGGCACTACTCATGCATTGGGAGGGTAGTGCTCCGTGGGCCCCTCCATATGTTTGGCCCCCCTATGGAGATTTTCAGGATTTTATACGCTTCTGTGAAGAACTGCACAAAAAGGGGAATCTTATAGGCCTTTATGCCAGTGGAGTCGCATATACAATCCGTAGTAATACCGACCCAGCCTATGACAGAACAAAAGAGTTTCAAGAAAAACGGATTATCCAGTATGTTACCTATGCTCCTGATGGTAAGCCTGCAGAAAATGGAGTCTGTGCGGGTCCTCATGCTCAGCGTATCGGTTATGACCTATGTCCGGCGAACGAATGGGTAAAGGAAATTGTCGTAAATGAAATTGCAAAAATCATTCCATACAAAATTGATTACTTACAGTATTTTGATCAGAATTTAGGCGGAACCTGTTATCGTTGTTATGCCCGTAATCATGGGCACCCGCCGGGGCCTGGGTCCTGGCAGACCGAATGTATGAAGGATTTATATCGTCGGATACAGGAACTTATTCTTCAGCATGATGCTAATATGTTGATGGGCTGTGAAGCCAATGCTTCAGAACCTTTTATTCCTTACCTGCTCTTTAATGATAATCGTTCTTATCTTGGTCTGGGAGTGGGTATTCCAGTGCCGGCCTATGCCTATATCTTCCATGAATACTTAAATAACTTCATGGGAAATCAGAACGGGACAAGTTATTTCATTGATGAGGAAAAAAGCCCTTTCAATATGCATCAGCGTGTAGCCCTATCTTTTATACAGGGTGATATGTTAAGTCTTAATTTGCGAAAGGATGGGAATATTGCATGGGAATGGAGTTCCGCTCCCTGGGATAAAGGACCCGACCAGGAACAAATACAAACTCTGGTCCGGAACCTTAATCATTGGCGAATTGGGCATGGACATCCGTATTTAATCTTTGGAAGAATGCAGAAACCGTTTGAGTATACCGGTGATAAAGATATTCCCTTAATTACACCTCGAAAAGATACGATCCCTTTTCGCTCCATCCTTACCTGCCGATGGGCATATAAAAACCGCACAGCACAATTCTTAGTAAATTAT
The DNA here is from genome assembly GCA_937124615.1 of uncultured bacterium. GTDB lineage: Bacteria > Hydrogenedentota > Hydrogenedentia > Hydrogenedentales > Hydrogenedentaceae > Hydrogenedens. The sequence goes on along the minus strand of CAKZKR010000045.1, from coordinate 11,470 downwards.
TTGCCCGAAATACAAAAAGTAACTTTATATCTTCCTGAACATTATCATGAGAACATGATGTTGTATAAACAATCGGATCGTGCAATTCCACCAACAACCATAAAGCCTGATAAAGATGGGAGCATAACTCTGGAAATACCGCCTTTATCTACAATTATGCTTGAATGGCTATTGTAATAGGACTCCGTGATTCGTATTTTAATATAAGTAATTATGCGGTGATATTCGATTAAGGTAAGACCACACCTCCGGGGTTCTTTTTATAATGGAATTAAATATTTGTTTCAAAAGATTCTTTTCTGCGGACGATGAATAGATAAAGGATGAAAATAATAAAACCACTGATAACACATGTAGAAAGGGCTACTAATTGAGAGGTTGTCATTCCAAATGTTGCGTGGGAGGAATCTCCACGGAAATTTTCAACAAAAAATCGCCAGGCCCCGTAAAGACAAAAATACCACAATAAAACCTGTCCGTTATATTTTTTGTTTTGATAAATTATACGAAGAAGGATAAAAACCATAAGGAGTCCAAAAACTTCATATAATTGTGTGGGATGGACCGGTAAAGGCCGTTGGTCATCTATATGCAATAGTCGTTCAATAGTGTGATGGTCATATATCCCACTATCTTTTGGGAATACAACACCCCAAGGAGCATAGCACAAATCCCCCCAACAACAACCGTTTGTAAAACATCCTAATCTGCCAATGGCGTGTCCTAAAGCAAGATAAGGAGCTCCAATATCTGCAGAAGGGAGAAAAGGAACTTTTTGTAGTCTTAGATATAACCAGACACCTATGGTTCCCCCAATGAACCCTCCAAAGAAAACATACCCACCAGCCCAGAAGTAGATGACTTTATATAATTGAGATATTCCTTCATATTGAAGTATATAGTAAACATTGGCCCCAATAAGTCCTCCAATCAGCCCCCAGATCCCAACCTTCCCTGTTACCGGGTAAGGTTGCGGTAGCCGGCTGTTTTCCCGCAATGCAAGCGATACCCCTACTAAGAGTCCCAAAGCCATGAAAAAGACATACGAATGAAGTTCAAATATACCTATATGAATAAGTGTAGGTCTCATGCGGTTCCTTTCTTTATGATGATATGAGTAGTTTGCCTTGGTTGCTATCTGGCAATAGTTTAACTACAAACGACGGAGTATTACAACAAGAGCAATTATAAATCCGATGTTAAAGTCAGCCATTTCTAAAACCCGTAAAGGCAATGCGATGTTCTCTCTGTTTATCTCGCTTTTTCTTCTGCATCCACAGATAGGTTTTTCTCCCTCTGTTGGATTCCCTTCTAACGAACTCCCTTCGGATGTATTTCCTTCGATTGAATTCCCCTCTGAAATATCACCTTCAGGAGGGCTTCCCTCTGCGGTCCCTTCTAAAGGGAGTCCTTCGCCCTCTCCTTCTTGTGGTTCGCCGTCATTTCCGCTTTTTACATAAACAATTCCTGAAACGAGAGTTGGGTTTACAGGTAAGGCGTTCACATCTGCAAGGGAACAATAGAAGGATTGCCATTCAATATTGTTATCCGGGAAACTTCTCCTTATATAAAAGGGTTCCTCTTTTGAAATCAATTGTGCAATCAGTCTATCGCCGGGTATTGCTCTATCCGTCAATTTGCATGGGATAGAAAATAAGAGCCCGGAGGGAATTCTATCGGTACTATCCCAGAGGACCACAACCATAAGACCCTGAGGATATATAGCCACACGGTATTTTAGGCCCATATTTTTAAGCGAATCGCTTAATACTATGGGTTGTTCGTCTGTTGTAGAATCTTGTTCATAAACAGTCGGCTCGTTATAAGTCCCGAGATTGAAAATGGTATTACAACCAATTTGTATCTTAAATGGGTCAAATGCAAAAGCAATTACAGAAGTGTAAATATCCACATCTTCTACTTTATATAGTTCAACATTTATTGCAAAACATTCCCCTGTATTCACAGAAACAGAAGGAATCGCGATTTCCACAGCAGAACCGGCTAAGGGAATGAAAAAACATCCCAAAATAATTACGCTTTTATTTTGCATTTTTCAAACACTATCCTGTATTACTGGATGAATTCGATTAAAACAATTTAGATATAGTAAGATATTATTGATAATAAATTCGTTACTAAATTATACACGATTTGTGGATATAATTAGTTCTATTCTATCCGAAGTGGAGTAAAGAGGCAGAATGCAACCTATTATTGCAGTAATATGTAAAAGTTGTGGTTTAAAAATTTGGGTTCCGGCGGCTGTTCATGGAAAAACCAGTTATTGTTTTAATTGCCACCAACCTGTTGTGGTTCCCAATATGGGGAGTGAGTCTTCTTTTCGAATTGAGTTCAAAGAGGGAGACCGTGTCGATGACCGCTATGTCATAGAAAGTATTATAGGTAAGGGTGGAATGGGTTTTGTTTATAAAGCGAGGGATGAATTACTGGATGAAATCGTAGCCCTAAAATTTTTGCATCCCAGTTTGTTGAGGACACCAAGGGCAGGGCAATTGTTCATCAAAGAAGCGCAATTAGCACGGCGTTTAAGACATGACAATATTGTGGCTGTTCATGATGTAGCATATACCAACGAAGGTTTTTTATTTTTAAGTATGGAGTATCTGGAAGGGCAATCCTTACGGAACATGTTGAGAAAACTTCGAATAGACCGTCAGTTTTTGCCCGTTCGTATCGCAATCGAGTTTGCTTTGCAAATATTACAGGCTCTTGAGTATGCACATCGTTGGGTATCCCATCGGGATTTGAAACCTGAAAATGTTATGATTTTGCCGGGTGAAAAAATAAAGGTTCTGGATTTTGGACTTGCAATTGCGGTCGAAGAATCTATTTCCCAAACAAATAGTAACATGACTCCTTCACAACAACAGCAGGTTATTGGTACTTATGCATACGCGGCACCTGAACAAAAGAAAAAATGGGTAACGGATACCCGTGCGGACTTATATACCGTAGGATTGATTCTATATGAACTATTATCCTTGCGTTCCCCTATTGACCCCTATGTCCCCTTGATGCAGGCACGGAATGATGTGTCCCCGTCTATTAATGAAGTACTGAACAAAGCATTAACCGAAGACCGTGAAGACCGCTGGCAAACTGCACGAGACTTCCGTCTGGCTCTTGAAAAAAGTTTTAAAAGTTCATATATGAACAAGTCTGTGAACATTATTACCTCTTCTGACAAAAAGGATTCCGTATCAAAAGAGAATATGGTTTTTATGGAAGGCGGTTATTTCCTGATGGGAAATAATACAGTTAGAGAAGAGGCCCCGGAAGAAGAAGTCTTTGTGGAGCCATTCTGGATAGACATATATCCTGTAACTGTAGCGGAATATAAGAAGTATATCGAAGCAACCGGAGCCCCTCTACCTCGTTATTGGTACGACCCTATGCTCAACGGTTCCGACCAGCCTATTGTGGGCGTATCATGGTTTGAAGCCAATGCATATGCACAGTGGGCAGGTAAAATGCTCCCTTCAGAAAAGGAATGGGAGTTTACAGCAAGAGGAAAAGAAAACCGAAAATATCCATGGGGAAATACGCCCCCAGACTCCATTCACTGCAACTTTAATGATTATCTGGGTATGCCTTCAATTGTAACCATGCACGAGGAAGGGAAGACTCCCGACGGTGTTTACGACTTAGCAGGCAATGTTATGGAATGGACACGAGATTATTTTCTGCCATATCCTGTAGCGAGAAACCATCCCGAAACCATCCCAAATCCACCCTTACGCACATTACGCGGAGGTTGTTGGAATTCCGGCCCGGAGGGAATCACCTGTACAGCCAGAAAAGGTTTATTTCCGGAAACAAAAATTAACACGGTTGGTTTCCGATGTGTGATTCTTGAAAAGAAAAAGTAATTTCTTTTTCGTTTAGAAGGATATTAAAGAGAAAAAGCAAAGTAGTCAGCAGGATGTTGTGTTGTTTATAATTACCTTATCGTTTTATGGGTTATTGTTATATAAAGGAACTCATCAATGAAAAATAGCAAAACGGCTGTATTACGCTTACATTGTCCCGATGTCCCCGGTATCGTTTACAATGTGGCCCGGTTTATTTTTGAACGCGGGGGAAACATTATTCATGCACAACAGCACAAGGAGGAAATTGATAATCGTTTTTTTATGCGGGTGCATTTTGACTGTACCGGTATGAATGTTACAAAAGCACAATTTCAAAAAGAACTGGAAGAATTGGCCGGGCAGTTTCGGATGGAAACATCGATTTCCTTTGGAGACGAGCGAAAAAAAATGGCAATTATGGTTTCCAGATATGACCATTGTTTATATGATTTAATTCTGAAGCATAAATACGGTGAGATTAATGCAGACATTTGTTTAATTGTAAGCAATCATCCCGATTTAGAACCCGTCGCTGAAAGTTTTTCAATCCCTTTCTTTTACATTCCTGTTTTACCAGAGACCAAGCCTCAGGCAGAAAAACAAACTCTTGAGTTGTTTAATCGCCATTACATTAATTTCGTAGTATTAGCCCGTTATATGCAGATATTAAGTCCTGATTTTGTAAACGAGTATCGGAATAACATTATTAATGTCCATCATAGTTTCCTTCCCGCTTTTGTAGGGGCAAGACCCTATCATCAAGCATATGAGCGTGGTGTGAAACTAATCGGCGCAACAAGCCATTATGTTACAGAGGATTTAGACGAGGGTCCTATTATTTATCAAGAATGTATTCATGTAAACCATACACATAGTGTGGAAGATTTGATTACAATGGGCAGGGATATTGAAAAGAAAGTATTATCCGAAGCGGTTAAATCTCATGCAGACGACCGTATTATGGTATATCGGAGAAGAACTATCATTTTTGATTAAAAACGACCAGAATCTTTTGCGGGTGTGATGGAAAACTTTTATGAATAATGGATTTGAATATATTTTTTTATTAACTCTATAAATTGGTTTGCCAATTCTTCTGCAGTCCCGCTTAATGTAGCAACTTTTTCCCCATCTACATAAACAGGGCATTGGGGATGTTCCCCATTTCCCGGCAGGCTAATCCCTATATTTGCAAAACTCGATTCGCCCGGGCCATTAACAATGCAACCCATAACAGCAATACTCATCTGTTCAACGCCTTTATAATGTCTCCGCCAATGAGATAGATTTTCGCGTATATATTTTTGGACCTGTTCTGCAATTTGTTGGAAAGTAGCATTAGAAGTGCGACCACATCCGGGACAGGATATGACCTGTGGTGCGAATTGACGAATACCCAGCGACTGTAAAATTTCTTGGGCTACATACACTTCATCTCTGCGGTCATGGCCGGAAGTCGGCGTTAAACTAACCCGTATCGTATCTCCTATACCTTCCGATAAGAGAATTCCCATCGCAGTAGCCGACCAGACAATCCCCCGTAATCCGGAACCTGCTTCGGTTAGTCCTAAATGGAGCGGTTGTCGTGTCTGTTCCGATAGATTTCGATATACACGGATTAACTGCATTGGGGAACTACTTTTGCAGGAGATGACAATCTGTTCCGGTTTCAACCCTGCCTCTAAAGCCCTATCTATAGATTGTAAAGCGGATAACACCATGCATTCATCATATATCTCTTCGCTTGTTTTCGGTTGGGATAATTTTGCGTTATCGGCCATCTTTTGAATAACAAGGTCTGTATCTAATGAGCCTATATTAACGCCTATTCTTATTGCTTTATTGAGGTCCTTCGCAATTTTGCATATCTGCGTAAAATAGATACTTTTCTTATCTTTTTTCCCTACATTGCCCGGATTAATACGATATTTATCGAGGGTTTGGGCACATTCTGGATATGTTGATAATAGAGAATGCCCGTTATAATGAAAATCTCCAACTAAGGGGACATCCAATCCCATATCTTCCAATCGCTTCCTTATCTCGGGAACACACTTTGCTGATTTTGGGGTATTAACAGTAATTCGGACAATCTCTGCTCCTGCAAGAAATAAATCTGCTACCTGTTTTGCTGTCGTTTCTGCATCTTCTGTGTTTGTATTGGTCATTGCCTGAACAACAACAGGGGCTCTTCCTCCTATGACACAATCCCGTACATGAACAGCATAAGTCTCTTTTCTCAAAGAATGAATCCTCAAATCCTTGTTCATCACACGCGTTATAATTCTAACTTTCTACACCACTTTCGGTTTTTGATGTTTCTGTCTTTTTTATACGGGGTTGAGGTGCGATCCCCTGATAAGCGTTTTTCCCTGTGATAAGGCAAAGTAAGGTTAACATACCCAATAAAACAAGCATTCCTGTAAGATTCCTTCGTTCTGCTTGTGTTTTATTCGACCACCAGTCTACAAAACTACCTAAAAAGAATGGGAATGAACTCTGGGTCCCATCTGTATCCATCTTAATGGGGGCTGTTGCAAGAGTATCGGTATTTCCTGTGCTTGTTACAGGAGGAGTTGTTTCTGGGGTGGCTACAACCGTAAAGCCTTTCTTATCTTTTTCTTCAATATTATCTGTTTTAGGGGCCGTTGTAATTGAGGAAGTATTCTCTGAACTTTCAGAGAACTCTTTCCCACTAATTTTTCTGTCTGCTATTACAGGTATTTTGTTTTTCTCAAAATTTGGAGGAGGTTTAGCCCCACCTCGAATTTCTTTTGGAATTTCAAATGGATTTAAGGATTTTCCACTAGCAATTCCTTGGGGCTGTCCATCCTTTTGACTGGAAGGTCTCGGAAAGGTTACTTCCTCAGGCCGGGGTATTTGAGGATTATTCGTTGAGGAGGGAATATTTGTTTTGTTTTGGATTGGTTGCTGATTCCCTGCTGTTTGATTCGGTCGATTCGGGAAGGTTGTAGGAACAGAAGGAGGCCTTACCCCCGAACCTCCGCTTACAGGGGGTACAACGATTCCCCCAGGAGAGGGTGTCTGCGTATCTCGTTCCAGTACTCGAACAAGTCTTGTGGTTGTAGCATCATTCCCCGCATTATCACGAACTGTATAAGTAATCGTATATTCCCCCGGTTGGTTTGTATCCACATGGCCACTCACTTGAACGCGTGATGTTATATCTCCATCCGCATTATCCTGGGCCTTATAACCCGGTTCTCGATATGCCGTGCCTTGATAAATTATGAAAGGATTGTCGCCTAAAAGTGTTATTTCGGGTGGTGTACGGTCTATCCCGTTAATTTCTGTTATTTGGGGTGGAGATACCAGCCGGGGACCGTTTGTCCGGTATTCTACCTGTCCGGATATCGTTTTTACTCCCACGGAATCTTCAGGAACTTGAACCGTATATGCAAAAGTGCATGGAAATCCCGGAGGGGTTATCCATGCAAATTGCAAGGTTCCCGCTGTTCCTTCTGCAGGGGCTATCGGTGGGGGTTCTGTTGTTATACCCCGCGTAGAAGTAAAAGTCCAATCAGCAGGTAACATTTCATATAGACCGATTGCAGTTACAGGGTAATTGGGATCGGGGGCATCACAATATATAGTTATCACAACTTCTATTGGTGTGCCCGGAATATATCCCCTCGGTACCTGTCTTGACAAATGTATCCCCAACGGATTGGAATTTGCTTCGTGGACCACAGGGGGTGTTTGTTGTGAATAGAGGATATGAGAATAGAGTAATACGAAAAACAAAATAGGTAACTTTTTTATATGCGATTTAGGCATTTATTAATAATCCTTAACGAATAATCTTGCTCCATACATTTTATCAAACACTGTTGCAAGTTATAAAAAATGGATAACAAAGGACACTATCAAAACGAATAACCTCCCTTTTTCGACGACGATTCTTGAATATTATTTGTCGGGCCAGTATTTATCAAAAAAAAGTCTCTTTGGTCCCTGTGAAACATCTTTTATGGGTTCTGCAAACTGCTGGAAAAAGGCCTCCATATCCCCAAAACGGTCTATACGAAAACCTTCTGCTAGTGTCCCCTCAGACATTCCGCACTCTTCCGCAATTTGCGAACACTGCAGATATAAAACCTGCTCAAGGAGACCCCTATAATCCCCGGAAAACGCCTCATCAATAATAGGCACACGGTATCCCCATGTTTTCAACTGAAGACGAAATTGATTTAATATGTTCCGCATCATTGTTTCATGAGCAGAAAGGGCCGAAACTTTCTTGTCAAAAAATTCGGTTATATCCTCCGCATAGGTAATCTTTTCCAGGTACCTCGCAAAATACCACCGTTCACAAACGGAAAAAGGTTCCAGCCCTTCTTTGAAATGTTCCGGATGATGAAGGTCAAAACAAGATACCCATAACGCCTCCTCAACCGCTCGTGCAACCCGGACATGGTCCATATTCGGCTCAAAATGTGCATACGGGTCAAATGAAAAAATCGCATACGGCCTATATTTGCGAATTAGATATACAGACCGTTCTCGTAATTTTGTTAACGGAACATCCGCTAATGTATCCGTCGCGAAGTCCAGATGTATTATTTCTTTTATCCCCAATATTTCGCATGATTTCTCCAAATCCTCACGATTTCGTTTTTTTGTCTCTTCTATCGTCAATCCGACGGAGTCTCTTGCATCATCCGTTACCCGTACCAGAACAATCTTCCAACCTTGTGAACTCCATTTCGCTAAAGTCCCTCCACAAAATGCAGAAGCATCATCTGCATGCGGTGCAAAAACCATCGCTGTGTGCATATTCCTCACCTTTTCATATTAGTTATGTTAATGTTGTTTTTATACAAAATGTTTGTTAACAAATTATGACTCTTACAATAAAGTAAGAATAGTTTAAAGAAATCCATTTGCTTATATCAAAATAAAAACTTTTCTTCATAATGTAAATTTTTTAAATAAATAATTAATAATTAAGTAATTAAGAGTTAAAGTTTTATGTCTGTTCCTTATGTCAGGTTTTATAAAAAACAGATTGAAATTCAATTTATGATTTCTTATAATATTTTTAAGAAAAGAAGGAGATGAACAATGAAAAAAGTCTTTATTACATCAATTATTTTTATTATTTTATTTGCCTTTCATGAGTCTGCCCTTGCCTATATTTTAGCAGAATATTACACAGGCACAGGGGGAGGGGTATTGGGGAATTATAGAGCGAAACGGCTTGAGCAGAATATTAATTTTGATTGGGGCACGGGTAGCCCTGGAGTCCCAGGGATAGGAAACGATTCTTTTAGTGTTCTTTTCCGTGGATGGGTTTATATACCGGCTTCGGGCTCATGGACCTTTTATACAATTACAGATGATGGAGTGAGGTTGCGTGTTAATGGTAACCTCATTATAGACAGATGGCAAGACCAGGGAGCGACGGAATGGTCCGGTTCCATAAATATCAGTGCAGGTTGGAATAAGGTAGATATGGATTATTATGAAAATACCGGAAGGGCGATGGCTCGTCTTTTATATGAAGGACCAGGAGTCATAAAACAAGTTATTCCAGCCAGTGCTTTTGATTTGGACAGAGGTGTAACGCAGTGGAATGCAATTCATGGTCGATATTACCGCGCAGGAGGCCCACAACCAAATCCATTTAATTATACCAATTGGTCGATGAACCGCTTGGACCCAGGAGTAAACTTTAATTGGGGAACAGGACATCCCGGTGTCGATAACTGGGTCCAATCAGATGGTTTCGCTGTCCGTTGGCATTCTAATATTTATATTCCCACCTCAGGAAATTGGACTTTTTATACCTATACGGATGATGGAGCGAGGTTGTGGATAAATGGAACTCAAAGAATCAATCAGTGGCAAGATCAAGGACCTACGGAGGTGAGTAGTGGTGCAATCTATTTAGACGCAGGCTTACACAATGTTGTAATGGAATATTATGAAAATAGCGGTGGAGCAGTAGCAGAACTGAGATGGGAAGGTCCGGGCGTATCTAAGCAGGTTATCCCTCAATCTTATTTTAGTCTCGTTCAAGGATGTGTTATCGCAAGGTATTACAATGCGAACTGGTCGGGAAATGAACCTGCAAATTTTGCCACAGAACGATATGAATTTGATATCTGGCATGATTTCGGCACAGGCAGTCCTGAATTCGGCGTTGTTGCCGACAATTTCAGTGCTTGGTGGCGTGGTAAAGTATATGTGCCCACAGATGGGACATATACTTTTTATGTTTACAGTGATGATGGAGCAGATTTATATGTAAATGGGACAAGATTAATAAATCGTCTTGGACAGGCTCAGGCACCCACAGAGTATAGTGGCAATATTATCCTAACAGGTGGAAGAAAATATTATTTTGATTTAAGATATGATGAACTCACAGGCGTTGCTGTGTGTCAGGTAAGTTGGTCCGGCCCGGGAATTTCCAAACAAATGATTCCTTCCTCAAACTATTATCCTATCCTAAACGAAGCCCCATCAGATATAATGATATCCAATTCAACGATTGGTTCTAATCTACCTGCAGGATATGCGGTCGGCACGCTTTCCACCTTTGATGTGGACAATGTAACAGGTGCAACACCTCTCCAGACACATACCTATACATTAGTCTCCGGTTCCGAGTTCTATCTAGATGGGAATGTTGTGCGAACCTCTAGTGCGAATATGACCCCGGGTCCGTATGTAATTCGGGTACGGACGACAGATAACGGGTCTCGTCCAAATAACCTTTCCTATGAAAAAGACCTTACTATTACAGTCGTAGATACTACTCCTCCAACCGTAACTAATGTTCAAGTCACCGGTACACGCTGGGTGCATGTAACCTTCAGTGAATCTATGGGAGCAGGAGTAACCACTACTACGAACTATACAATTTCGGGCACGGGGAAAGGGACATTAGCGACGAATCCTTCTTCCGTCCAATTTGTTTCAGGGACTACTTACCGCTGTATCTGGACTTCAGGTGAAATGTTGCAGGGAGGTAATGTAACTATCACCGTAACGGGTGTGCGTGATGTTGCGGGAAATCTTATAGGAACACCGAATAGCGGGACTCATACAGGTGGCGGTATCCTCATCGAACGTCCAACTTTTAGTACAGTGACTTCACCCCATGGAGTAAAAACTATACCCATAACAATTTCATATACCGGTGCAAGTGACACTACCAGTGGCGTGGCTAATGTAGAACTCTGGGTGAAGAAAGGCACCGGTGGAACCTGGACAGATACAGGGTTGCGTTCTACTAATGCCCCCGATGGTAGTTTCAATTTTAGTGCAGTAACAGGTGAAGATACCTATTACTTTGCGATTGTAGTCGTAGATGGTGCCGGGAACCGAAGTGACAGTCCCACGGGAAATGGACATACCTATACTCATTATGACACTACCAATCCAACTGTGGGAACCATAAACGTGTCCCAATATATAAATGTAAATCCTGTGCCTGTAAATTACACTTCTGCAACAGATAATTTGAGCGGAGTAGCAAGTTATCGTCTATATTACAAATTAGGAGCCGGAGGTACATGGACGGATATAGGGATAAACTTAAACCCTGCTGGGGGCACGGTTGATTT
>CAKZKR010000044.1 GCA_937124615.1 uncultured bacterium | reverse complement strand
TCGGTCAGGTCGGACTTAGTCAAACACTTTTTCGTCGGTTTGGTCAGATTGGGGTGCATCGAGTTCAACATTTCGTGTAGTTTCTTCGGAAGTAGGACGCAGACATTCTTTGTACCACTCGTTTTGGATAATTAAATCCATGATTTCATTTGTTCCCACCCAAATCATAGATAAGCGAATATCACGGACAATACGCTCTAATGGATAAATATTTGTATATCCAATACCCCCTAATACCTGCATACAGTTGTTGGCTATGGTCCATGCGGACTCTGTAACGAATTTTTTTGTTTGTGAAATCATACGCCGGACTCTACCGGAATGGACCTTACCGGAGTCCACTGCTCGTGCAGTGCTGTAAACCATCGCGCGGGATGCGTCGATTAGCATTACGCTATCTGCAACCTTAAAACCGACCGCCTGAAAGTTAGCAATAGGCTGTCCGAAGGCTTTCCGTCGGGCTGTGTATCTTGTAGCGATTTCTATTGCTGGACGAACCGAACCAATGGTCATGGCGGAGGTCCCTAATCGTTCGGGTATCATATTCCGAACAAATACATCAAAACCACCGTGTATTCCGTTAAGAGCGTAGCGTTCAGGGACTTTGACTTCGTTTAGGATTAATCTTCCTGCACCTCCACCACGAACGCCCATAAGCCCGTACAGATATTTGGTTTCAACTCCTTTTGTGCGGGGCACCATGAAGCAGGTTAGCCGTTCGTGTTCTTGTCCTTCGGGGTTAGTAACAGCGTAAACCATGAACCAGTCGGCCCCTTCAGCCCCTACAATAAATCGTTTTTGTCCAGTAATAATCCAGTCCCCTCCTACTTTTCTTGCTTTGGTTGTTGTGCCAAAGAAGTCGGAACCCCCACGAGGTTCGGTTAAACATTCTGCGGCACATACTTCTCCTTTCAGGAGAGGAACAACGACTTCTTTTTTTAATTCCTCACAACCAAATTCAACGATGGCCTCCGCAACAATATCTCCACCAACGCCCCAAAGACAGGCTAATGAATAACTGGCAACCCCTATTTCCTCAGCCACGATAATGTCATCGACCCATTTCAAACCACGACCACCGTATTCTTTCGGAATGCGAATACCTAATAGATTTCTTTTTCCGGCGTCCTGGAGGAATTCGCGAGGAAATTGTATTTTTTCTGCGTCCATGTCAAGGATGAGTTCGCGAGGGACGGATTTGGCAAAGGCTCGTGCTTCGTCCCTGAGTTTTATCTGTTCTTCCGTCATTAGATAGTCAAACATTTTTCCCTCCTGTAAATTTAATGTGTTATATTTTTTCTTTCTGATATTTCTTTTATAAATTGGTTTACAGTTGCAAAGATTTCTTCACTTCCGGGACCGTTAAGAATTCCATGACGGGTACGGTTGAAAAACACAAGTTTTTTCTGTTCTGAAGCAATAGATTGAAAAATGATATTGGCGCTATCCGGGTTAACGGTGGTATCGTTGGACCCTTGAATAATGAGTGCGGGTAGGGTTACCTGAGAGAGAAGTTCTTCTGTCTTTTCCATAAGGAGACAAAGTTGTTGTAGTCCTGCGAGAGGGTTTTTTGAGTAGTTGATGTGTGGGTTTTCTGGATGATGGTCAAACAATTCCCATCCACTACCTCCAAATTTTTTAAGAACTAAGTTTAGGGTAGAAATTGTTGGGACAAGGTTGATAGCATAGTTTTGCAGTTTTAAAGGGGCCGAAATACTGATAATGCCCTCTATCTGTTCCTGCTTGTTTGCGGAAGCAGAAAGCACAAGACATCCACCTGCTGAAAAACCGCATAAGAAAATTTTCTCACAGCGGGCACGCATACAAGCGATACCTCTATTTAAGGAAGAATGCCATTCTTCATAGGTAGAACGGGCTAAATCCAGGGGAGAGGTTCCATGTCCTTTTAATCGAATGCCATAGATGGAGTAACCCTGTCGATATAAGTAATTGGCTAACGCTTTTATTTCCATGGGTGCCGAAAGATAACCGTGTGAGAGAACGATGCCTATACGGGAACCTAATACATGTTGAAAAAAAGGTCTACCTACATCGGCATCTTTACTCCACTCAGGGTGGAAAGAGCGGGTAAAATCATCTTCGAAAATAGCCATATCCTTTTCATGAACTTTCCTGGCTATGAGGTGAGAAAGCATGAAATCTGGCGTCCATTTTATTTTCTGAAGGATTCTTTCCTCTTTTTCCGTAAGATGACCATTTGTAAAGAAGACGGATTGTAATAATTCTATAGGTTTCTTTCGGAAGGATATAGTTTTCTGTATGCGAATCCCCTTAGAATTGGCTATGCAGAATCGCTGTTTTTCCAAAAATTGAATCATTCTATCCCATGCGGGGAAAGACTCTCCCGTAGATACTTTTTCGTAGATGGTTTTTAGAGGTTCAAGGATAGGTCCCTTATGTTTTTCTATGATGACTTGTAATAAGGATAAAAAACGGTTGCGAAAATTTTTCCTGGAATAGTAAGTAGGGAAAAGATTTGTAGTAAGTTTAAGTAATATAGATTCAAAATCCGGTGAACATCGTTCTTTAAATATATTAAATACTTTCTTAGAATGTTCATCCGAGGCATGATTCCGTAATGGACTAGGGTATTCGATGAAAACCAATTCTAAAAGGTGATTCTTGTCCAGTAAGGTACCTTTTATATTTAACTCTTTAAGTACTCCATAGGCTAATTCTTCATAGGAAATATTACAAATGGTCTCTAACGGGTTTTCATCAAAAATAGAGGGATAGATATGTGCTTTAAATAGGTATGTTTTTATTTCTTGTGAATTCTCTTTGGCAAATAGTTTTTCAAATTCATTGTTTATTCTATTTAACGGTTCTTTGATCGATGTTAGTCCTAAGTGATATTTCAATCCTTGTTCTTTGTTAACGAATGTTTCGTGAGGAAACCAGAAAAGACAGGTTTTTTTCTGTTGTAGGTCTGCTGTCCATCTTTGAGGTTCTTGCAGAATATTGTAACTATTCAGACCTCGCTGTTTAATATAGTTAGCGAGAGGGGTGTCCATTAGATTTGCAGGAGCAATAATTTTCAATTCTTTTTGGAACTTGTTTGTAAGTAAAACAGGTAGTATAAGAAATTCTGTTATTGAATAGTATATAGGAACAATAACGGTTTGAGAATCTTCTGAAAATTCTGGGGGAAACGGGATGTGGCAATGGGTATGGAAAAATTGCTGTCCATATTGTAAAGCCCAGGACTTCAATGTAAAAACAACCCAATTATTTTTCTGAATACCCTGCTCCATCATAATTTAAATATCAACATCCGAAACCCGGGTTAGAGGTCTATTATCATGGATTTGTTGTGTTTTTTCAAACCTAAATGTTTTTCAAACTCTTGATGCATTTTGTCAATTTCGATGGCATTATACATGAGCAATCGTTGAAGATGTTCAATGCTGTCCGAATCGATGGCTTCAAACTGGATGCCCATTCCATCTGCTTCTATACGGACTACAGAACCTCGAATCGTTAATGATTCTGTCTCTTGTGTGCCGGAAAGATATAAATGAATCCGGATAGGTGTATCTTTGGGAAAAGTTTTTTCTGTTCGGAACCATAGCCCTTTCATGCTGATATTTTCTGTTTCTCCTTCCAAAAGGATACCGTTGGCAAGACGAACTTCTGCTTTCAGGCATATATTACATCGTGTAAACTCCCTTAAATCTTTTTTCTGAGAGGGTTGTTCGGAGTCTATTTTTTTCTCTTCTTTCCCTTTTGGCCTGGGCATAACTTAATCTCCTGTATAATCAGCAATATATATTATTTGCTACCTATCATAATAACACAAATTATTATGTAATTCATCAGAATTGTTATGCTTTGATTTGTAAATCGTTCTAATTTAACTTATAATTCTATCTGTGATTTTTTTTGAACTTTTGAACCTATTTTTTAAGGGATAGC
>CAKZKR010000043.1 GCA_937124615.1 uncultured bacterium | reverse complement strand
ACCAACATTCCTGACCTGAAGAAGTATATCTCGGTATCTTTGTATTTATTCAGAATTTCCTTTTTCTTTTTATAAGGGGACTCGAAGGCGTAGATAATTTCGCGTTGCCACTTTCCTTTTTCATCTTTATAAACAAAATATCCGTTAGACTCCTTTTTTTGCTTTAGGAATTGTCCGGGCATTTTTCCTTTAATAAACTCACCTAAATTAGGAATTTCTCCGTTTAAAAATTTTTGAACTTCTTCTTCATCAATATAACTGCTCGCTTTTACCAGAATTTTTTTAGGTTTTCCGCCGGCACGGTAGTTGTGAAGGAAGACTTTCCATTCTTCGGGTGCTGGTTTTTCTTCTAATTTTTTCATAAGATCTTGTCGAATGTTATAACTGTATATGGATTCTACATTTTTTTTAGCAAATTTTAAGTCATCATACTCTTTTAGGGTAGTTCCTGTTCCAAATCGTGTTACAAAGACATATTGTTTTTTGCCTTTTTTCTTTTCCTCTTCTGTATAATCATTTCTTTCTCGTAAGCCGTAAATGGTTTCTGCTAATTTGGCTTTTACGAAACGAATAGGTCTTGGGAAACATTTTTCAATGTATTGGCGACAATATTCTTTATTGAACCATACGGGATAATCGTCTTTTTCTCGTTCAGGGTTGTATTTAATTTCAGGGATGATAGAAAGCACGATAGTGTCCAAGACATGGTGACGCGGATTGTCCCGGTTTTTCTTCTGGATTTCTCCTTTCGTGAGTAATTCTTTGTATTCTTCATCAGAAAGGTCAGGATATAGAATTCGGTCCAGTTCAAAGATGGTTCTAATTTTTCTTGTAAAGGCACCCGAAACTACGAAAACTTTTCTTTGTGAGCCTTTTGTTAGTTGTTCCCATCCGAAGAAGAGATGACAGATTTTTTGTGCAAGCCGTGAGATATAGGCGGTTTCTGCTAAATGGGTGTATCTTTCAATAAGTTCTTCTGGATTTTCTGATGTGAGTAGTGCTCTTTTTTTCTTACTTAAGTTTGTGATTTTTTCTATAGTGTTCAGATATTTTTTCCAATCAGAGATATTCCCTTTGAACATTTGATAAGGGGTTCTCTTTGCCTTTTCACGATTCTTTTCAGGTGAAGTTAAAACTTTATTGAAGTAGGCATCAGAGCCTCCCATTTCTCGCGGAACGATGTGGTCAATTTCATAGAGGTTAATTTTTGTTTGAGGGATTTGTTCTCCTGAATAGGGGTCTATTCCATTTTGTTCTTGCCATAGTTGAATTTTAAGTAAAATAGAGCGACCTTTTAAGTTAACATTTCCATTTTTTAATTCTTGATAAATTTTTTCTGCCTTTTCTTTTTTCTGCCGATTTTCTTTTTGAAGTTTTAAGTATTTTTTCTTTCGTTCTTCGCCAGCGAGTAGTTCTTCAGGATCACGGGCAAATTCGAGCATGACTATATTGGGTATTCCAAACTCTTGTTTAAGATATTGTAATTTTCGGTAGAACAATAATAACCGATGTCTTACAACAGGATTTGTAATCTTAGATAGTATGTTGTAAATTACTTTAATTCGTTCATCTTCGTTAAGTTGTGCCTCATCTTCTCTTTCGTCAGGTATATGGAAGTTTTCCCACTCTGTGGGCATTTTTAGGAGGAATTTATAGTCATTGTTAATAAGTCCTTTTTTAGGGTCTGTATTGGTGTTAGAGGAAGTGTATTCTTGATATAAAGTATGAGGAGATTTGCCGGATAGAATAATCTCTTTGATAATTTTTAATGTGGGTCGGCAGAAGGAAGCCCTTCCTTTTGTGTTGGGTGCGTCAATAGCGGGAAAAGAGGGATGTATTTCTCCTTTGAAGTTTTCTTTTAAGTATTTTTTTAGTTCACGGTTATTGATTTTTAGGGTATTTTGGAAATCGTTGAACATTTTTTGTATTTGCTCAGGGGTAAGCATTTTTTCTTCACCGGTTTCTGCATCTACAAACCTGAAATTTTTTAATTTCATTAAGAAAATGACTTCTTGGGAAAGGAGATCTTTTCTTTTGCAGACATTGAAGCGAGGCATGAGCCGGCATTTGTAAACGATGCGGTTATCGAAGCGTGGGGTTTTTTGAGAGAGGAGTCCCTGCCATTCCCAGTCTTTTCCCATGTATCCGCGGTATTTAGGAAGAATGTAGGCGCCATAACGACATCCAGAAGGACCATAGAGGATATAATTTAAATTCTTTTTGATATATTCATTCTGTTCCCCTACTTTGACAAGAAGTTGTTTTAATTCCTTTTCTACGAGTTCTGTAGGTGTTATAAGTTTTATATTTCCATCTTTATTTCGTATAGGTTCCGGGTTTTCGGATATGGTTTTTGTTAAATTATCGGGCTCGTCCGGCGACCAGATTCCTAAAAGGTATGCTTCTAAGTAGGAAGGATATTTGTATTCTTCTTTGTCTCCAAATGTATTGTTTAATTTTTCTTTATATTTGATAACCGCTTGTCTAATTTTCTGTTCTTCGTCTTCGGAGTTCGCATCTTCCTTCTTTTTGCTTTTCTTCCCTTTGGTTTGTTTTGAGTTTTCTTGTTCGTTATCATCTTCCGTTTTTTCGGCTTCTAATTTGTGTTTCCACGGGATGTTTTCATCATACCCGCGTCTTTGAATAGCGTTCCAGATGGCTTTGAAAATCTGCCAACCTTCTAATTTTTTACCTTGTAGAAGTGCGATACGAAGAAGCAAGGAGTTGTAAATCGTAGGGTTGCCTTTTTTTGAAAATTCGCAGGTTAGTCGTGGGTCGGGTGAGATGAAGTTTCCTTTTTCGTCTAAATGTCCCGTTTCTAACACTTCGATACCGGCTTCTTTTGCATGTATTTTCCACCACTCTTCGCGTTGTTTGTGAGCGAGGCGTGTTCGGATTTGGCGTCGCCGTTCTCGTGTCTCTTTTAGGGTGGCAAATTCGCCGGGGAGGGTTTCAACATGGATGTATTTGATTTCTTCGTCTTGACGGACGCAGGTTGCAATGCTTCCTGTCCCTAAATCGAAACTGAAAATTGTCCCGTTTCCCATAGTTAGGATACCTTTTTTTAAATTGATTTAAGTTGTGAATGAGATTTATTTAATTTTTTTATTTTACACATAATTGTGGGGGGAAAAAAATTTTTTTGTAAAATGTTTGTAATGGTTTTTTTTGTTGTCGTTATTTATATGTAGTTAAGGATTTTGCTGGGCAAAAGGAGAAACTCTAACAGAGGAATTAAAACAATGAAAAGGTATGCAGTAGTATTGAGTGTCTGTGTTGCTATGTTAATGATGCTACAAGGCTGTGAGCAGTTGAACGAATTGACAAAGGACCTGATGAGTGCCAAGCAGACACCTCAATGGTGGATTGGATTGCAATTGGGTTATGCGCCTAAAAATCTTGTTTTTACGAAAAAAGACATTGAGAAAGGTACGGACAGAGTGGTTCGTGTCTGGAATCGGTTTCCATTTGCTACGGAAATGGAGTTTACAGTTGAACCTGCAAATGAATGGGTACTCGTAGACCCGAAGGAAGGAACTTCTGCGGGACCCTGGGATAGGGAATATATCTCTGTGAAGATAGATGATTCTGTATTAGGGTCGCTATCTAATACTTCACCGTTGGCTTCGTCTATTAAAATAAAAGTTTCTGATAGTGTTGAAAAAGAGGTAAAAGTTCGAGTAATTGACAATCTTCAAGGGGTGGGAAATGTGATTCGAGAGATGGTCCGTGAGAGAATTCGTGAGTGGCTTGGTAATATCTTCCGCTGGAATAATCGAGAAAATAGTGGGGGTGGAAATAATAATGGAGGTGGTAATGGTGGAGGCTCTGGTGGAGGAAGGAATTAGATTTTTGGTAGTAATATAAGTTAAGAAATAGTGATGTTTCCGTTTTTAAGTAGGGGCTTGAAAAAGGAAGCCCCTACTTGTTTTTTTGTATGACTATTTGGATAGCAAGTTTTGGTTGTGTCTTGTAGATGTATTTAATTTTTGTATTCATAGAGGAAACTTTGTTTTTTTTAGAAGAGTGTTGAAGGAAAATCGGGGGAGGTATATGAATGTTTATATCAGAGGGGCTATAAGAAGGCTAAGGTTTTCCATCCATATCTGGAAGGTTTTTTCAGGTAATACAGATACTTTCCGTGAATTATTTATTAGTTGATAGATCCAGCCTGAAACGGCATCGATTTCATTCGGGGAGTAGTGGAACAGGGCTATTTCAAAGTTGAGATACATACTGCGAATATCAAGATTAGGTGAGCCAGTAACAGCAAGATAGCGGTCGAATACCAATAACTTTGAATGAACCATACCTTTTTCGTAAAACCAGATGTTGGCTCCACTTTTGAGCAGTTCGCGTAAGGCAGGTCCTCGTGCAAAGTCTGCAATGAGATGGTTGGATTTTTGGGGTAGGATAATGGATACATCCAGTCCGGCTCGAGCCTGTAGGGTGAGTGCTTTCAAAATGGGCTCGTCCGGAACAAAATAAGGAGTAACAATCCAGATTCTCTCTTTTGCTTCCATACAGGCGGTTAAAATAGCATCGTATAGTGTGTCTTCCGGGACATCCGGTCCACTGGCGACAACCTGCACCCGTCCGGGGAGCGTATTCATATTTGGCTCGGTAAGAAAAGAAGGGATATTAGGTTCGGGCAATTCTTTTTCTGTTGTGAAGTACCAGTCGCTCCGAAATACTTGTTCAATATCGCAAATGGGTTCCCCTGTTAAGAAAACGACATTGTCTAAGAATCTTTTTGGAGAGGGATTCGGTCCCATAAAATTATTGGAAAGATTCATTCCCCCTATCATGGAAATTTTACCATCTACAATCACGATTTTCCGATGGTTGCGGAGGTTTGCAGACCATTTTCGTCGAAAAGGGAGAACGGGTAAAAAGAAGCCTACTTCTCCACCGGAATCAAGGAGGGGATGGAGCATTTTTTGTGTAACAGTTAAACAACCAAGACTATCTAATAATAAGCAGACTCGAACCCCTTGTTTTGCTTTTTCGGCTAATGCATTGATGATACGGAATCCGGTCTCGTCTTTGCCTAAAATAAAGGTAGTGCAGTAAATATATTCTTCTGCATGGTTGATAATCTCGATTAATTTATGGAAGGCATCGATACCGTCAAATAAGAACACCGTGGAAAATGTCTGTCTTATGGAAGGCATTCCTGAGGATAAAAGAACTCGTTCAATTGGATTTTTTACAGGCTGTTCAGGTTTTGTATTCGGTGTGGTGTAAAGGGGTTCTTTTCTGTTTATTTTTTTTGTAATTTTTCTTCCACCGAGTATAAAGTAGAGAGGTACACCGATATACGGTGCAAAAATAATGGCAATTAGCCAGGATATTGCTCCCCCGGGACGGCGATGTTCACTGATAATTTTTAGAATAAGAAAAACGGCGAGTAAGAAACCGATAACGGTAAAAAAATGTTCAACTATTAATCTGTATAATAGAGTTTCTTCCATATCTTAAATAAAAGAGTTTATTTTTGTCTGGGTTTCAATATAATAAATGTGGGTAGCCCCAACACTTCAAAGTGGTCAAGGACTTTTCGCACTGTTGGTTCGTCAGGATTTTCTGCTTGATATTTAATTTTGACAAAATTATTCAGTTTTTGTTTGACTGTTTCGTCCGGTAAAACGGTCTTGTTCATAACAATGCAGTTTTTACACCATGTAGCCCAGAAGTCAATGATTACCGGCTGATTGTTTTTTTGTGCTTCATCAAGTCCTTCCGCCAATGAGGTATACCAGCCTTGAGTAATTTGTTCGGTTTTGATACTGCCTGCATTAAAGAGGGTGTAAGTTGTGTATCCATAGTAAACGGCAAGGCCAAGTAAGAAGATACCAAAGCCATACTTGACATATTCCATCCATTTGCCGGGTTTAGGTAGAAGGGTCATTCCTGCACCTAATACAGGCCATGGTAAAGCCATTCCGATACCTAATAAGAAAGGAAGTAGAAGGGCAGAGGTATATCCCTGACTGTATAAATCCTGTGATTGAAGAATCGTGGATATAACAACAGGTGCTACGCAAGCACCGGCTAATAATGCGGACACTCCGCCCATGAATAGTGCCACAAAGAAACTCCCTTTTGGATTTTTCCGAATGCCAATATACGCCTGGAAACGAGAAAAGTCAATAACGATAAAGTCGAACATGGCTAAGGCCAGCACGATAAATAGTAAAGTTATCAGGCCGTTAAACCAGTAAGTAGAATTGATAGAACCGAATGTCTTTGAAAAACCCAGCACAACTGCAATTCCCAGACCCCCATAGACCAGGGAAATGCCCAAGCCATAGGCTAAACCTAACAGAAAACCGCGTATCTTCGACCCTGCACGAGCCCCAGCACCGATGATAGCGAGGTTCAGCGGGATTACAGGTAAAACGCAAGGGGTAAGGTTTAATGCAAGTCCGCCAATAAGGATTATAAATAGTAGCGAAAGGATGTTTAACCTTGATTTTCGCGAAGTAGAAGTTGAAGTTTCCTGTTCTGATGCATCGATAAAACGGATAAATTCATCACGGTTAGCATACCCATCTAATCTTGAAGCGAATTGAAAATCTTTAATTCGTTCTTCCCAATTCCCTTGAGCAGGAATTGGGATGGGTGTTTGTTTTGAAGTTTCTTCCGTAAAAACTTTTTCCTGTGTTATTTTTGTTTCGGGAAGGGATTCTGCTGTATCCCACGGTATCAATTTTATCTTTTGTTGTGTTTCTTCGTTTGCAGGGATGAGATTATCGCCCATATTTAATGATACTTTTATAGGTATAGAAGAGGGGGGAAGGCATTGTCGGTCATTACAAGGTTGGTAATTTAATGAACCGGATAATTCTATGGAACTACGGTTTTTGTTATCAGATAGAACTACAATTTCAAAGCCAATTAAAAAAAGGTTTTCGAATACAGAGAGCGGTTCGTTAGAAAAAGATAACTTTACTTCTTTAGAGGGAGGATAGATAATCTTTTTGATTTGTATAAAGGCATTTTCTTCAAATTGGATTTCTGTCGGTATCAGAAATTCATCAAGGGGTTTATTGCTGTTGATGTGCCATTCCGGTTCTAACTGAAATTGTATGGCAATTCTAACGGGTGTTTCGGGTTTTATGCTTTCGTATTCAACGAATGTGGTATAGTCTATTTTGGGTCCCTTAGATGGGGATTGCCATTGAGCGGATATGTTTATCGTAGTTGATAAAATAAATAGAAAAAGGATTATAAAATGGACGCTGTGTTGCATAAGTTATCCTTTGATTAAAACAGTTTTATATAATCCCTATATAATATAATGCAAGGAACAAATAAAGTAAAACAAAAATTTTATAATTTTAGTCTAAAATTTAATCAATATTTTAACGAAAATATATATCAAACTATTTCTCTATAGGAAAGGAGTTTTTTATGAGTAACCATGTGCTGTTTATTTTAACTTTTGTTTTGATTTTTATGATTACTACTATCACGATTGCTCAAGATACCCAGCCAAAGCCTTCATTAGTAGAACGGTTGGGTTTTTCTCCAGGTACGAAAGTATTAATTATTAATGCAGATGATTTTGGAATGAATCATGCTACAAATATGGCAACGATCCGCGCTTTGAGGGTTGGAGGAGTAACTTCTGCAACAGTAATGGTCCCCTGTCCCTGGTTCATGGAGGCGGTGAAGCTGGTAAAAGAAAATCCAAAAGCAAGTATAGGTGTTCATACAACATTAACCAGTGAATGGAGTAGTTATAAGTGGGGACCGGTATTAGGGCGGACGGCTGTTCCCAGTTTGTGCGATGAGATGGGATATTTTTATGGAGATGTCCCCTTTGTATATTTAAATGCCAAGCCTGAAGATGTAGAGAAGGAAGTCCGTGCGCAAATAGATAAAGCCTTGTTAGCAGGTATAGATGTAACACATATAGATTCTCACATGGGAACGATGCAATATGCACCGGGGTACCATGAGATTTATATCAAGATAGCAAAAGATTATAATTTGCCCTGCCGTATGGCCGGTCGTGAGTTGATGAAAAAATATGGTGGGGAATATTTAATAGATAAAGCAGACGAATTAGGAGTCCTTCATCCGGATGAGTTATTTATGGATGATCCTCCATCAATTGAAGCTACGGAAAGTTGGTGGAAAGAACGATTATCACAAATACCTGCGGGTAAAGTTTCTGAGATTTATATCCACTGTGGAGAATTAACACCTGAAATGAAGGCTACTACAGGTTCTGCAGGTCGTAGAACAGCAGATACAGAATTTTTCTGTAAACCAGAAACACGCGAATATATCAAATCATTAGGTATAGAATTAATTAGTTATAAAGAATTGCGTTATTTGCAGAGGGAAGGGAAACCGATGCCCCGCGTTGAATATGGTTGGGCGAAAGAGTAAAAGTCGAGATAGATATTTGTATAGGCTCTATATCATAATGTAAAAATATAGAGCCTATTTTTTTGTGGTGCTTATTTGGGTTGATTATTATAAAATTGCTAAAATCTGAGTAGCAGAAAACCATAAAATTAAAAATACGAGGTATTTCTTGTGAGATAATAAAAAATTTGCAATTTTGATTTGCAGATAGTATTATAAATATTGTATAACGAACGGTAAGTATAATGATTCATCAAATTAAAACCTTTAACCTAGTTATAGGAGTATAAAATCCATGAGGGAAATTCGAAAAGCGGCAGTGTTAGGCTCTGGCGTAATGGGTGCAGCAATTGCAGCACACCTTGCCAACTGTGGAGTTCCCAGCATTATGCTGGATATAGTAACTCCAAACCTCTCTGATGATGACAAGAAAAAGGCAAAAAAACGGAATGAGCTGGTCGAGGGTAATAAAGCAAATCTGTTGAAAGCAAAACCGTCACCTCTTTACAGCAAAAGTTATTTGAATATGATAGAGACAGGGAATTTTGAGGATGACATGCATAAGATAGCAGATTGCGATTGGATTATTGAAGTAGTGATGGAAAATCTGGACATTAAAAAACAAGTTTATGCTCAGGTCGCTCAGCATCGTAAACCTGGAAGTATTGTAACATCGAACACAAGCGGTATTCCCATTCGTGCTATGGCAGAAAGCATGCCTAAAGAAATGAGCCAACATTTCATGGGGACACATTTCTTTAATCCGCCTCGCTATCTGAGATTGCTGGAACTTATTCCAGGACCCGATACACGGCCAGAGGTGATTGATACTATAGCTTGGTTTGGTGAGAATGTATTAGGGAAAGGTATCGTTTATGCCAAAGATACGCCGAACTTCATAGCTAATCGTATTTTAACTTTTACAATGTCTTTCATATTGCACGAGATGACAAAGGAAGGTTTGACTGTTGAAGAAATTGATGCTTTAACAGGACCGGCTATTGGACATGCCAGTTCGGCTACATTTCGCACAGCAGACCTCGTTGGACTGGACACCTTTGTTAAGGTCGTGAAAAATGTATATGATGGTTGCCCGGATGACGAGAGCAGAGACTACTTCAAGATGCCCGATTGGGTAGAGAAGATGGTAGAGAAGAAGTTGTGGGGTAACAAAACCGGTAGCGGTTTTTATAAGAAGACAGATAAAAAAGATGAGAAGGGTAAGGCCATTGTTCAAGCGATTGACCCGGCCACAGTTGAGTATCGGGACCCTGTAAAAGCGAAATTCGATTGTACCGGAGCCGTTCGGAGTATTGAAGACCTTGCCGAAAAATTAAAGGTGATGCATTTTAGTGAAGACAAGGGTGCTAAATTTGTATTTAAATTATTTGCCCATGTGGCCAAATATGCGAGCAACCGTATTCCTGAAATTTCAGATGATATTGTGAACATTGATAATGCAGTGAAATGGGGATTTGCGTGGGAAGCAGGTATCTTTGAAACCTGGGATATGTTAGGTTTTGATGAGGTATGTAAGCGAATGGAAGCAGAAGGAATTGAGTTGCCCGCAATTGCACAAGCAGTTAAGAAGATAGGTGGGAGTTCTTTCTATAAAACAGAAGATGGAGTAGATTATTTCTTCGATATTTCCACAAACTCGTATAAACCTGTTCCAAAGAATCCGAAAGAAATTCGCTTGTCTGTTGTAAAAGCACAACCGGGTAAAGAGATTGATAGAAATGATAGTGCCAGTTTGATTGATATTGGTGATGGAATTATCTGCTGTGAATTTCATTGCAAGATGAATGCGGTTGATGCGGACATCGTCATGATGTTGAGTAAAGGTGTCGATTTGTTAGAAGAAGGCAAATATGAAGGCATGGTTGTTGCAAACCAGGGACCTCATTTCAGTGCCGGTGCCAATTTGTTCTTAATTTTGGGACAAATTATGCAACAAGATTGGGGGGCAATTGAAGCAATGGTTCGTGGTTTACAGGGAGCGAATATGAGGATGAAATATTGCTCGAGACCTGTGGTTATTGCTCCTCATCATTATACCTTCGGTGGTGGTCTTGAAATCTGTATGCATGCAGCGAAATGTGTTATTGCAGGAGAAACCTATGCGGGTTTGGTAGAGGCTGGTGTTGGTGTAATCCCCGCAGGAGGTGGAACGAAGGAAATGACAGTTCGTGCATTGGAATTAATTCCGGAAAGTGTAAATGCAGACCCGTTCCCATTCATCCGTCGTTCCTTTGAAGATATTGCAATGGCAAAAGTTGGTACAAGCGGTGCAGAAGTTGTTGAGTTAGGCTACTTAAGACCAACGGATATTATCGAACCGAATTTTGAACTTCAAGTAGGAAGAGCAAAGAATGTTTGCTTGAGTCTAATACAGGCAGGATATAGACCCCCCAGACCTCCGAAACTCTGGGCCTTAGGAGAAACTCCTCGCGCTGCATTTGAAGCGGCTGTTTGGGGTATGAAGGAAGCCGGCTTTGCCTCCGAGCACGACATGCTTATTGCCACCAAAGTGGCATATATACTGACGGGTGGTGACCGTGCAGAAGGGACACCTATCACCGAACAAGACCTGCTTGACTTGGAATGTGAAGCATTCTGCAGTCTCTGCGGGACAGAGAAAACACAACAAAGAATTCAACACATGTTAACCACAGGTAAACCATTGCGGAATTAACCTTAAAGTTGTAAGGAGGATTAAATATGGAAAAATCATATATTGTAGCAGCATGTAGGACTGCGGTAGGCAAATCTAAGAAAGGAAGTGCTATCGCACATGTCCGTCCCGATGACCTATTAGCGGCCGTATTAAAAGAAGTTGTGAAACGGTCGGGAATACCAGCCGAACGATTTCAGGATTGTATTATCGGTTGTGCTTTTCCTGAAGCCGAGGCTGGAATGAATGTAGGTCGTATTGGTCTGTTAGTTGCAGGGCTTCCCGATACTATATCTGGTGAAACTGTAAATCGGTTTTGTTCATCAGGATTGGATACAATGTCTATTTTGGCTACAAAAATTGAGTGCGATATGCTGGATATTGGTATTGCTGGTGGAGTGGAAAGTATGAGCGTAATTCCTATGGGTGGAAACAAAATATGTCCGAATCCGCATTTGATTCGCAAAAACCCAAGAGCCTATACCTCTATGGGACAATGTGCAGACAATGTTGCCAATGATTTCGGTATAACACGCGAAGAGTGTGACCAGTGGGGGTTCCGTAGTAATCAATTGGCTTTAAAAGCAATTCAAGAGGGTAAATTCAAAGAAGAAATTGTCCCGATAGAAGTAAAGGGTTTGGATGGGAAAACTTTTATCTTTGATACAGATGAAGGTCCTCGTCCGGATACTACTCTTGAAGGATTGGCCAAGTTAAAATTGGCTTTCCAGGGACCTGCGGGTAAAGGTGTTACCACAGCCGGGAATGCAAGTCAAACGAGTTGCGGTGCAGCAGCAACAGTAATAGTGAGTGAAGATGTTGTAAAAGAATTCAATTTGAAGCCGTTGGCAAAGTTAAGGGGATATGCAGTTGGCGCTGGGGACCCGGGATACTTAGGACCTGCTCAAATACCGGCAATTCAGGAAGCATGTCGTCAGGCAGGAATTACTATCGATGATATTGGTTTAGTAGAATGTAATGAAGCGTTTGCATCACAAACCCTATATGTAATTAAAACTCTTGGTTTGAATCCGGATATCGTGAATGTTAACGGTGGTGCCATTGCTCTTGGACATCCATTGGGATGCACCGGGGCCAAACTTGCATGCACATTGATTTATGAGATGCGTCGCCGTGGAGTGAAATGGGGTCTTGAGACCATGTGTATCGGTGGTGGTATGGGTGCGGCCGGTGTATTTGAACTCTGTGAGTAATTAACTGCAAATAATCTTGATTGCCAATCAAACCCTTTCTTCTGTTTCATGCAGAGGAAAGGGTTTATTTTATTCGTCTGAGGAACGAAAAGCATGAGCCCACTGTTCCATACTCCAGTCTGCATTTTTTATCCGCCAGCGCATAAGCATGGATAGATAATGATGAGCTCGTGAATCATATCCCGTAGTGAGCAAGAGGTTATTCAATTCCCCATAAGGGGTGGAAATGTCAAAAAGTCGAGACGGTAAGTATTCTTCTCCAAAAAAGACATATTTATACCTCTTATCACGGACGGCACAAAGAACGCATTTCTCAGGAACTGTCTTTACTTGTTCTTCAGATCGGAGATGATAATAGTAGTAATATTCAGAGAATACAGCTTCCCTGTTAACTGTATTTACCTCCCCATAAATACGAGGTAGTAATGATTTCCCCTGAAATAAAGGATATAGGGGTATACGAAGAAATTCGCATACTGTGGGGACAATATCAATTAGTTCCACTAAATCATCAATGATTTGTCTACGGGTAATATTTGCTTGTTCGGAAGGGTCATAGATAATCAAGGGAACATGATAAGCACTATCGAAATAGTGACACTTCCCTGTTAAGTAGTGGTCTCCGAGATATTCGCCGTGGTCGGAAGAGAAAATAATAAGGGTGTTTTCCCATAAGTTGGTCTCTGTTAAGTAATCAAATAAGAGTCCAAGATTATAATCCAGTTCTGTAATCATCCCGTAATATGCGGAACGAAAATCTTGCAAATGGATTGGGTTAATTAAGGCATTGCATGTGTCTTTTCCTAATCGTTGGAAATAAGGGTCGTTCTGGTAATAATTCAGGTCGGCTCGTATAGGGGGTGGGAATTTGGCATGGCGATAAAGTTTGTGGTAGGGGTCAGAACATAGATTAGGGCTGTGCGGTTTGATGTAATTTAAAGATAAGAACCATGGAAACTGTTTGTTTTTATCTATATAATCAATTGCTGTTTCAGTGATAAATCTACATTCACTATGTTCCGTTTTATATCGTGCAGGATAGTATTCTGGCAAATGTTTTCCTGGCCCATCGAGGGGGACATCAGGTTGACACATAAATTCACAGGTACATTGTTCATCGGGATAGCCTTTTTCTTTTAAGTATGCATACCATTCGGGAGAATCGTATTCATGTTGAAATAAGTGATTGAATCCGGGTAAAGCGTATTCGTAACTTAATGAGGAACGATGGGGATGATTAAGTGGTAGAATGTCTGGGTCTTTCGCATAGTCGTTATATCCAATAAGTGCAGGTTCGTATCCATAATTTTGTAGGTAGTACGCAATGTTTTCTTCTGCATTTTTTAAGGGTGTTTTGTTCCAGACACAGCCATGCGAAAACATATATCTGCCGGTGAACATACACATACGACTGGGAGCACAGGGTGCAGATTGAGCAAAGCAATTGGAAAAAACAGTACCTTCTTGGCATAATCTATCTAAATTCGGAGTTTGAATGATGGTGTTCCCTGTGTAACTGAGGCAATCCGCCCGAAACTCATCACTGATAATCCATAATACATTTTTATGTGTCATCGTTATCCTTCAAAAAATAATTTCCCGGATATATTTCATAATCTCTTTGTTTTGAATTTCTTGCCATTCAAAAGTCTTTTCTAATGCACCTTTTTCATCGCCCATGAGATAACAGGTGTTTATGAGTTGAAGCCAGGCAGGACCGTAATAAGGGAATAACTCAACGGCTTTCTCCAAGAAATCATTTGCTTGTTCCTGATTTCCTTTTTTGGAGATTTGTTCTGCTTTGAGGGTCAATATACGAGTTAATTCGTAGTAGTGATATAAATTACCTGGTGAATATGAAATACACTTTTGAATCATTTCGATGCTTTGGTCTAAATTATTTTCATCCTCATAAATAATGGAAAGAAATGTATAGGGAACAGAGGATTTGGGCTCTTTTTTAATAATATCTAACAAGGTATGTTTGAATAGTTTCTTTTTTTCAGGAGTATCTGCCTGATTATAAACGAATTGATAACTGTCATAGGACCAAATATTATTCTTTAGAATTTCATTCCATTCTTCCAACTTTTTCTGGAAGGATAGTTCTTTTTTATTGTTTATTAAAATACACTTTGGCAAGGGTTTATGAAAGGGAGATGTAAAAGGTTTTGTTAGCAATTCATTGCAAATTTCCAAGATATTTTCATTTTCGTTTTGTTGGATTAGCCATTTGAGTAAGTTATATTTGTAGGAACTTTCAAGGATATAAAAGTTTTTTATTTTTTCTAATGCTAATTTTGCAAATTCTTTATTATGGGCTTTGTAGGCAAAATCAAATAAAAGATTATAGTAATTAAAATTAGTTGGAAATCGGTCACATAAATCCTTCGCTATCTCTAGGCTTTGTTGGAAACAACCTAAATTATTTAATATCTCCAAACAAATGATGGCGAAGTTTGTATGATCCGGATTTCTGCTGAATAGAAAGAAAATCGTTTCAATGCTTTTTTTGTTATGAATCGAAGTTTGGTTAATGACATGAGAAAGGGAAAGATTATTCTTTTGTTTTAATGCATTTAATACTTCATGAAAATCAATAATTTGACTTTCATCCCCAAAGTAAAGCAAAGACAAAGGTAATTCTCGCCGGGCAAGGAAAGAACATTCTTGCTCTTTATTTTCTATAATTCCCATTCTTATTTTTACTTCTTCATATGAGGGGATGGGTAAAGGTTCTAACGAAAAATGCTGGATAATATTATCAAGAAAAGTGCATGAGATGATGTAGGTGCCATAAAAATTAGGATGGCAAGAGTCAATGAACATGTCGTCTCCAGATATATTTTTTTGGGCATGTTTATTTAATGCCTCTACTGCAGAGGCTAATCTAATAGACCTGTTTTGATGTGGATTTTCTTTGGCTATTTTAGTGATGGTTTGATTTATAAATGATTTTGAGCGGACAAAACTGAAACCGTCCTTATCGCAGGCATTTATAAAATACTCTCTAGCTTGCTGTTCCTTTCCTTCGACTAATAATGTCCACCCAAAAATGAAATGTAGAATTGCGGGTGAAGAATCAATCTGAAGAGATTTTTGGAATGATTCTTTTGCCTTTGGTAGGTTATTTTCTATAAGTGCGTCTAACCCTTCTGTAAAATTTTTACTCCAATTTTCATACTCCGGTTTTGTGATATCTTCACGGAAAAAGGATTCTATAGGTGGCCAATCACGAAGATTTGCTCCTACCGTGCTAATCAAAATACGAATGTGCTTTTTTTGTAGTGTGTGAATGATTGATTCAAGATTTTTTTCAAAGTTATTTATAACGGCTTCTACTTTTGGGTCATCATATCTTATAGGTCTATTTCTTCTCAATGGGGAAAATTTGTTTATCATAGATAGTGAGATGTTTCTAAGATTTTGAATCAGATAGAAATTCTGTAATTGGATGTGAGTTTGTGTTATCCAAGGAGGCAACGGCACGGAATGTCGAAAGGAATGATACAAGCCAAAAGTTCCATGTGCCTCGTTATTCCCCATATAGAATATTACCAGGTCTGGCTGTAGAAAGAGGCTCTTCTTAACCAGATACCGTATAATATGAGAGTTAATTCCGGCGAAACATGTGCTATACACTTCCCAGTGGTGCTCGGGGTATAACATGTTTAACATTGTTTCTAAAAATTTCCCCATGGAATACTTTGCATCTGGCCAGCCTAACGCGGCGGATTCACCGAATACAAAAATGCGAATAGTATTTTCGGGTTTGGGTAATTGAATCATAGTAATGTAAGGTTCATATTCTCCTGGGTTCACGGGATGTTCAAAGAATTGTTGATAAAATGCTAAATTTTTCGTATAGATTTTTTTATCTCCGATAATGTGTTCTTTCCATGGAAACAGGTCTTCTCCCCATCCCTTATATCTCAGGAAAACTTCTATGCATGCTAATATAAGTAAAGGAATAATGATATAAAAAAAAGAATATTTACATAGTTTAAGAGGAATCTTTTTCACAAGGCGATTATTTCCCAACTTTGTCCGAATCGGGTTGAATTATTTTTTGAGAAAGACATGATTTGATGTCTTCTTGCAGTTTCTGAATTTGAGAAATATCACCACCGGGAAACCAGACACCTACTAAACGGTTTTTTACAAGAGATAAAATAGCCGTTTCTGAAGAAGGCGAAGTAATAATCAGGGTGTTTTCTCCCTGTATTTGGAATTCAGCACTAACTTCCTCTAAATACTCTTTGTATTTTACCCATCCTTTTTCTGTTTCAGTGTTATTTCTAAACATTACAATAAAGCCTGTTGCTGTGTTGTTGTCTATCTTATAAAGGACTGTGGTCCCTCGGGGTAAAAAGGATTGAGCAAGCACATCTTTGGCTAAATAACATTCAGAACGAGAAATTTTGTTGGGTTGGTCTAAACATGTTAACTCAGGGATTGTATCTTCTAATTTTGGAAGTAATTTGGATATTGTCTTACCGAAAAGTTCGAGGTTGGCCTTCGCGTTCTGGCTTTGCCTTGTCATAAGTTTTACAAAATATTGTGCTTGGTAGAACATGGCTTGATTTTCACCGATAAAACCATCCTTACCATAGGGAAAAATATCTTTATTGCGGTCTCTGTGGACGGAATATATGCCGAAGGCGTCTAAATGCGTAGCCATTTGGTATATCTGTACTTCTACCGTATTATCAGCGTTTGTATTATCCTGATAAAAAAGCACGGTTAATTTTTGAAAATTATAAGGCAAATATCGGTCTGCGTCACCGTTTATATAATCAAATAAATTATCAGGGACAAATTCCAACACCTTTTTTTCTTTTGTCCATTCACCGATTTTATCAGGAACTTTCTCTTTTGCAAAACATTCTGGACTACTGAGGACAAAACAACATAATATTGTGTTCACAAAATAGAGCATATCACTATTCCCTTTGCATGGATTGTATTCTCTAATTATATCTTTGCAATAATAAATAGAATAAAGCAAATCCAATCTCTATTTCATACTTGAAAAAACACATCTGCTAAAACGAT
The DNA here is from genome assembly GCA_937124615.1 of uncultured bacterium. Taxonomy (GTDB): domain Bacteria; phylum Hydrogenedentota; class Hydrogenedentia; order Hydrogenedentales; family Hydrogenedentaceae; genus Hydrogenedens. The sequence goes on along the minus strand of CAKZKR010000043.1, from coordinate 48,378 downwards.
AGGAGTGGTTTTATGCTATACAAAGAGTTTGGCAAAACAGGCTTAAAAGTATCCCGTTTAGGAATGGGCGGTATGCGGTTTGAAGAACCGCATAAGACAGAAAAAATGGCGGAAGTGCTTATTCGTGCGTATGAGTTAGGGATTAACTTCTTTGATACGGCTCCTTCGTATTGCGATGACCAAAGTGAAATAATCTACGGGTATGCCTTTAAACAAATGAACAAGCCTCGCGACAGTTTCTATGTCTGTTCTAAAACTATGGCAGATAATCCGAAAGAGATTCGGGAGGCATGTATGCGAAGTTTAGATAGATTAGGACTGGATTATCTGGACTTTTATTATGTTTGGTGCTTGGTGCATTCGGAAGACTTGCCTAATCGAAAGAAAAAAGGGGTTTTGGAGGGTTTTCTAAGATTAAAGGAAGAAGGTTTGATAAAACATATTTGTGTATCTACTCATTTGGAGCATAAAAAAATTGCTGAGATGTTAGACCAGGGGGAGGGATTGTTTGAAGGGATGTTGATTGGCCTCAATGCTTTGAACTTTCCTTTGAGGTATCCCGGTGCTATAGAGGCCCATAATCGAGGGATGGGAGTTGTGACAATGAACTCACTTGGAGGGGGCATCATTACACAATATCCTGACCGATTTTCTTTCCTGAGGAAAGAAGGAGATCAAAATATTTTAGATTCTGCAATTCGTTTCAATCTATCCTTGCCCGAGATTACCGTAGCCCTGGTTGGTTTCCGCAATGTGAAGGATGTTGAAACCGCTGTGGATAGTGTAAATCGATTCGAGGAGATGGAAATGGAAGAAATCGAATCGTTACAGAAACACATCGCAGAGGTTCAACATGACTTCTGTACCCAATGCGGTTATTGTGAAGAGTGTCCCGCTGAAATTCCTATTGTTCGGTTAATGGATACTTACAATTATAGACTTCTTTTCGGACCGGAAAAAGCCATGGAACACTTAAAATGGCATTGGTGGACTGAAGATATTCGAAAAATTGTAGAACGCTGTACTCAATGTAGGCATTGCGAGGAGGAATGCACGCAAAGTTTGCCCATCCTTGACCGTTTTCAACAACTCTGCCAGGATTACGAACAATGGAGGAATAAATCCTAATACTCGTTTTATTTTACAATTAAAGTCACAGTTTCAAAGGGAGATAGGTTTCCAGAAAATGGTTCATATTTGGGTTTAGAGTGTAATGTTAAAGTTATAACTTCAGGTTTAGAAGATAATTTGGATTTTATTGCTACTTGGATGGACTCCGAGGTCGGATTAAATAATCGAATAATATACTCCTTATTTGCCGAATTGTATTTCAAATGATAAAGGCACCAATTAGGTGTGACTTCTAAAAGAAAACTTGGTGCTCTCGGTGTTTTATTAGAGGGAAGTACGATTAATTTGCTAACTGTCTGCTTATCTCCTATTTCCGGATTATTACCTTTCTGTGTCATGTAGGGAAGGAGAAAATACTTAAACACATGAGGTCCATCTTGCGAGGCTTTGTAGTTGGTTTCCCAATAATTATTCATTACATAGGATAGGATGATCGGTTCTAATATCAAGCCTTTTTTCCAACCGACCGCAAGGGGGTCTACCGTAATTTTGCCTATTTCAAACATAGGAGTATCGGGTGTAAAAAGGGTAATACCCTTTTCTTCATTGTGTAGGTCTATCCAATTTTGGGCTGTTATATAATTTTTACATGAACCGGGTAATTGTTGTTCAGGTAAATGGACTATAGCAAAGGGGGTTTGATACCGAATCTTCGGATTGGCTATATCAAACGCAAATGCATAATGGACCGCTTCAGGTGAGCGAATTTCTGTTTTGTCTATATAATTCACTATTTCTACAAATTCTAAACCGCTGTAAAGAGAAATTTCACTTCGAACTTCTTTCGCCCCGGGAGCAGATGTGGAGTGAATGAGTAATGTGCCCACAATGGGACCATTTTCTTTGACTTCCACTTTCATATTTTCTGCTCGTTTTGTGTTTTCGGGATTTCTGCCCTCTGTGTAAAGATATTCATTTGTTCGGAAATTGGAGTCTGATTTGATAAATTCTTGGGATTGTCTTTTGATAGACTTTATTGTTCCTGTCTCAGGGGCAATGACCAATTCAATATGTTCATTTCGCAGAGTATGATTTTCAACTGCTATAGGGTTGTTTATTTCTTCAGGATGGCCTTCTTCTAATGTATATGTTGCATAGCCTAACGGGGGAATCTCTTTAGCAATGAAGATTAAATTGCCGGATTTGAGGACTTGAGATGGAACTGGTTTGCCTTCTTTTAATACGCGGTCTCCTTTTCTCGGCCAATCTGCGGGAATAACCACAGGTTGAGTTAGTATTTCGTTTGTCGGGTTCAATACGATAATTTGGGAGACCGAATTATAGTCGGGCTGAAAAGTGTTAATAAAGCGATTCCACAATTCATTTTTTGTTTTTTCAGCGTTTAAGGCAAAGGACTGTTTAATTTGCCATTGTTCCTTGACGAAGGGAATGTCAGGCTCCGTGGTGCTATTATATGCCCCCCATGTGTGTTCGTCGTAGAGAATTGCATTTTCCCAAGCGGACAGGAATTCTTCTTCGGGATAGGTGTCCGGGGACCATATAGACCATAGGGTTTCTAATTGCATGAGTTCTCGGACTGTTTGGCGATTTAATGCTGTTTCTCGTGCGGATGAGGCAGAACCGTCTTCCCAATAAGGAGTAATTTCGCCCGAATAAGTTGGTAAATCGTTACTATATTTCTCTTCAAAATGCTTGAAGAATTTGCTGGCTGTGCTTATACAAAGTTTAGGGGATTTATATTTTTCATTCCAATTCTTTACAAAGTCCGGTAATTTCTCATCTGGTGGACCGTTATCACCAATAATACTATACCGTATTATGCTTATGTCATAAGGAAAACCCCGCTTTTCTAATTGTATAAGATAATTTCGTGTTTCTTCAGCAATTGCGTCGGAACCCTTCATAAACCAACTATAGCCCGCCAAACCGATCCATGTCAGCACTTTATGTTTTCCACAAGGAGAAGCCCAATAGAAAGGTTTGTCTCCCCAGACTTCAAGAATGTTTCCAATTCGCCAAGATAAGTTGGGTCCGATGGAGAAATATTTCACACCTGCCTGTGCTAAAACAGGAATGAGCCCCCATGTATAGCCGGGAACATCAGTAATTAGTGCGGTGTCAATTGTTGCCGCGGTTTCTTTGGTCAAACGATGGGCTTCATCCAGAAGATGCACCAATTCTTCTCCATTACATAAGCCTGTGAGTTGGTTCGTAAACAAGGCAGGCAGTTCTAATTTACCGTCTACTATAGCTTTTTTAAATCTCTCCCGAGTTTTAGAATCCGCCTTGTCCCAAAAACTTTTTATAGCCCAAAGGACTTCTGCTGACCAGTAAAATTGTGCTTCAGGTGGGTAATCTTTCGTTTGTTCAATTAAATCTATAGCCCGGGCTATATTTTTGTACTGTATTTCTAATACCTCTGTTTGAATGTGTGTATAACCAATGTCATTATGTGAATGCGGGACGAGGTAAATTGTCATCTGTTTTGCAGGGGGAATTACAAAATCCCGAGTGGATATAACTCTATCTTCTTTTTTTATCTCAATTGAGGCAAAAGTATCCCTTTCTACCTCTTTAACTTCATAATATAAATAGTTCCATCCGGTTTTTAGTGATATCTCCTTTGATTTATTATCCGATACAGAAATCTGTCCCTGGAAGGGTTGTCCATAGCAGCGAACAGGGATATAAACTTCACGCAACTTTTCTTCTAATTGTGTTACCAACGGTAGTGGCAGAGGTTTCCCTATTCTCAATACTGTTTTTTGAGGCTCTGCCAATTGTATGCCTTCCGGGGTTAATAACTGAACTGAGTCATAAATAAGCCAACTACCACTTGAAATGGCAAATTGGACTACATTTTCCCCTAACCGTAAGAGTGAAGAAGAAAAAGGGATTTCAATCTTTTTTGAGGGAGAAAGTGTTCCATCAAAGACATTTAAAAGTGCATCTGTTCCCTTCCCTGGGGGTAATCGAACGGGGAAACCTGTTCCGTTGATATATGCGTTCAAAACCGGTGGAAATTTCTGATTAAATTCCAGCAGATGTAGGTTTAACAGAGAGTTCCCTGTGGTATCTATGGACTTCAAGAAAAAGACAACTGTGAAAGTATGAGGCACTGAGAAAACCCATTCATCCTTCGGTCCGGGATGAATATAATACCAATCTTCTTTGGGATTAGAATGCCCTACCATAAAATAGGCATCTTCCTCGTATTGTGCGTAGTCCGTAGGAGCCAATGCAAACTCTAAGCATTTGTTGTCAGGTGTCCCTATTTCCCAAAGAAGTTTAGACGGTGGAGGTAAGGATGATGGATTTTCTTGACCTGTTGCTGTGCTGAAATACAAACAGAACAAGGTATTAATTAATAATGCTTTTATGATATTTTCCCTTAACATTTTTTTACTCCGACTTATTGTTAGAACAAATTAAAAACCTTTTATATTCTCATCCCAGATTATCTTATGTAATTGCACCTGCATTCTAATTCTCAAACCATCATTCAAAATCCAGTATGCAAGTTCCTTTAATGATATACGACCACTAACAGGAGAAAATAATACTGCTTTACACCTTTTTTCCAGTTGATATTGATGAACCTTTTCAACTGCATACTCATAATCATTTCGGTCTGCAATAACGAACTTTACTTCGTCCAAAAAAGGATTTAAGTAATCTATATTTTCCCACAGCATTCTATCAGTCATCCCACTGGAAGGACATTTTATGTCCATAATTTTTATTACCCCCGGCGGGACATTTTTAATAGAGCACGCACCATTCGTTTCCAGAAGCACTGTATATCCCATTTCTATCAGAATTTTAATTAATAACAGAACAGGTTCTTGAAGTAAAGGCTCACCCCCTGTAATTTCTGCTATTTTACACTTATATTGAGAAACAATCTTTAAAATATCTTCTATACAATACATAGTTCCTCTTTCAAACGCATACTTCGTATCACACCACGAACAATCAAGATTACAACCCGACAAACGCACAAAAACCGTCGGACACCCCGCCCAGGTCGACTCCCCCTGTATACTATAAAAAATCTCACACACTTCTAATTGTTTAACCTTATCAATTCTCATAAAAAACCTTTAATTAATAAATCCTACTCCTCTCTGCCGAAGGTGGTTTTGATGGCTTGGAGATAAGCGTAGGCGTGCTCGGTGTCGGGTTCGAGGTAACTGCCTTCGGTCCATTCGTTCCAGGAGTTGATGGTAAAGATTTTGTTGCATATCGGATTGTTATCCAAGAAGTTTCTGCATTTTTCTAATGCGGATTGGAATTGTTCTGGTGTGTTGCCGGAGAGGATTGGAGTAAAGGGATATCCTTTATTTTCGAATGGGTCGTCTTGTTTGGTTCGAGGTGAGGAGTCCCAGCCCATAGAGACATTGGGGAAGTAAGGGACGCCAAATTGTTGTGAGCGTTCTTTCCAGATTTGGTCAAAACGGTTGGCTACCTCTGCATAGGGCGTTTCGGGAAATTTGTCTAAGGGTGTGTCTAAAGCCCATACGTATGAGGTGACGCTATCTATGCCCAGGTAACGAATGAGTTCCGCAGGGGTCATTTTCCCCCAGACACATTTGGGTATGCGATTTTCTATGTTTACTACATTTATATGGACGCCCGGGAATCCTTTTCGTAAGGCCTTTTCTTGGAAATTATCGAATGCTTTTTTGGCCACTTCTAATCCGCCGATACCGTCTACGAAGGTATGGATTTCATAGATAGAGAAGAAAGGTTTGCCATGGATGGTCCAGTAGGCAGGGTCAGAAAAGTAGTTTTGCACAATATGGTCGGTCATTTGTTCGAATGTTTCGGGAGTGACGGCACCGGGGTAAAGCAGGTCTGCATTAGGAGCCTTTTCAATCGGGCATGGATGGATATTGAGCCAGTCATGGATTGCCCACATGATAGCAAAGCGGACTTTGTGTCGGTTGGAGGCTTTTAAGTAGCCTTCTTCCAGACAACGCTGTAAGAAGGGGCCGTCGTTGTACCAGTACCAATCAAAAAGGAACACATCAATACCATATTTGCTGGCGGTATCTATTTTCATCTCCATCACTTTCGGGTCTGCTTCGTCTACATATCCCCAGAGGGGAACCTTCGGTTGTTTGTGTCCGGGGAATCTGGGTTTGGCATTTTTTACCAGTTCCCATTCTGTCCAGTTTTTGCCGTGCGCTTTTTCATTTCGCGGGTCAACATGATAATTGGGGAAATAAAAACAAGTAACCGTATAGTCCCCTCGTGAATTCTTTATAGGTATTGTTTGCCCTTTTAAACTTTCATCCGCATAACTTTGTTTCCCGGCGATGTAAAAAATCATCGCTACCATGAGTAGTGTTTTTATATAGGAATAGGTTAAAAGATGTGTTTGAGTTAGCATTTTGTTTTCCTTTATTTTTTAGTTTTTCCTTTTCTTAATTCTTTCTTCATTATAAACAAATAGTTGAACCCGCGGAGAAAATAATTTCCTCGGATGGCTTCTGTGTGGTAATGTCTCCGTAGTAGTGTACGGTTGTGTCTGACGACGGAAATAATGTCAATAGGTGTGAACCATCGTTCCAGGATTGAAAATAGACGGAAGCCAATGGGAGCAAACGGTTTCTTTTTTTGAAAGGAATCACAGCAATATAGAGCCATATAACGCTGAGGTTTCAGGACGCGGTAAATTTCCTGAATACATTGTTCCATGGATTTGTAATAATTTTCGTCATTTGCACTTAATTGACCAATACATCGAGGGTCGTCTGAATAATGAATATGCGTTCCATATGGAGGGTCCACAAAAACAAAATCGATGCATTCGTTTCGTATAGGTAAATTTCGAGCGTCCGCAGGGATAATGTCATTTCGGTAAGGGCTTAAATCAAAGCCGATTACTCTGCGATTAAGGTCCTTGCACACATCTATCGTTGTTCCGCTTCCACACATGGGGTCAATAATAAGGTCCCTTTCGCGAGTGTATCGCTGAAGTAGATTCCAGATAATATACGAAGGTGTGGCTCCATTATAATTCTGGTCTCCCTGCATGTAATCGCCGTAATGTTGTGAGGGATAATCCCAGAGTGTAGTTGTTTGTAAATTTAATTCTGGCTTTTTCATATTTTATTTTTTTGAAGGTTTATAATTTGTAAATAGTTTTATACAAGTATTAGTATTTTATCTGTTACCAAAACATTTTACAATAAAAGAGGCATATAAGTTTTTAAATTTTTGTTTACTTGTGGTATTATTATATTCGATTACGGGCTTTTAAGATAAAAATGTAAAATGAAGATTTGGGCGGATAAAAGTTGCTAAATAAATTAGAATATGGAGATATAATATGAAAAGGTATTTTATTCTTGTTTTTGTGAGTTTATTGGTAGTGGGGGATAGTTATGCTCAGTGGACATGGACCCCGCAAACAGGCCGATTTATCAATGTAAAGCGAATGCCCAAAGAAACAGCGGAATTGCAAATTGAATATGCACGGAGTTTGTATTTACAAGGGGAATATAAAAGGGCTCTAAAAGAAACAGAAAAGTTTTTTGACTTTTATGGGCAAGACCCGTTAGCAGATCAGAATTTGTTTTTGAGGGGCGAGATTAAAATGGCTATGGGTAAATGGCTGGAATCCGCAAAGGAATTCCAGAAATTGGTTTCAGGTTATCCTAATTCCAATCTGTATGAACAAGCCATCCATAAGCAATTTGAAATTGGTGATAAGTTGTATGAGAAAGGGATACAAAAGAGAAGTAAGTTCCTGTCATTTTTCAGAGGGAAACCGATGAAGCATGCGATAGAGGTATACGGAATGGTTGTTACGAATCAACCCTTTATGCCTCGTTCTGCAGAAGCCCAGTATAAGATTGGGCTTTGTCATCATGCCCGAAAAGAGTATATCGAGGCGGGATATGAATATCGGAGGGTAATAGAGAATTATCCACAATCCGATTGGGTTGATGATGCACGCTATGGATTAGCCCGTTGCTATTATGAATCCTCTTTGCCTCCTGAATATGACCAGAGTCGAGCGGAATTAGCAATAGAAGCCATTGATGAGTTTTTAAGAAATTTCCCTGGTGATAGCCGTATTGAAGAAATCAAAGAGTGGCGTCAAAAAATGCGTGAAAATATAGCAGAACAAAAATTGATTGTGGCTCGTTATTATGAAAAGCAGAGAAAGTTTGATTCAGCGCGTATTTATTATCAATTGATAGCCAATCAGTATAGTGATACCCCATCAGTAGAAAAAGCAAATAAGTGGCTGGAAGAAAACCCTGTAAAAATGAGTGAATTACGGACTCAATTTGAACAGGAGACAGGTAAAAAATGAAGTCTTCAAAAAAGAATTGGAAAAAGGTTGTCCAATATTGTGCCTTGCTGATGACTCTTTTTCCCTTTGCGTCCTTGTTAGATATAGGTTGTGCTTATACGACGAAGGTCTCATTAGACCCGCGTTATCAAACGGTCGCGGTGTCCGGTTTTTATAACAAATCATCAGAATACGATTTTCAAGCACCGTTGACCAATGCCCTTATACGGAAATTTATTAATGATGGCCGTTTGAAAGTAGTAAAACCGGGTGAAGCCGATTTACTCATCGAGGGTGTTGTATTAGACTATAAACGGAAAGGGCTGACTTATGATGTTAAAGATGAGACGACACAATTTCTTATTGTAGTTACTGCGGGTGTTCGTGTAATTGACCAACAAACGGGGAAGGTGCTCTGGCAAGAACCGATGATGGTAGGGGAAAGTTCATATTTTACCCGTGCTGCGGGGCAATCTTCTGATAGACTTCGTGGTAATATAGAAACCTTTTTAGTCCCGGTTCGTTCTTTTGCCAGTGATGAGGAGAATAGAGCCGTTTCAGAAGCGTTAGAACAACTGGCTTCGGATATTTTCTATCGCACCATTGAACCGTGGTAATTTAAGAAATAATATTTCCCTCTAACGATTTTCTTATATGGACATAAAACAGTTTCAAGAGAAATATTTAACGAAAGGTTTGCCTACCAACTGTTTGCTATTCTGTCCTTCTGGTACAGGGAGTAAAGAAAGTTTTGAACCTGTTCTTGCAGAGGAAATGATAGAAAAGTTGATAAAAGACTTTCTTCCAGAGAGGACAGAATCTATAGGGATGCGTACTTTTTATGGGGACGAGACTCAGTTGGACGAAGTGGTAATGGAATGTTCGACTCCCCCTTTTTTTTCTCCCCGAAAAGTGGTAGTTGTACGAAAATTCGAATTGTTAGACCGCAGTGAGAAAAGTGAATCCAAAGAGATACGCCCTATGCTGGATTATCTTCAAAATCCGTTAGATACAACTTTATTGATTTGTCTCGCGGAGACAACAGATGCTCGAAAACCTCTCTTTAAAGCATTTGAAGCAAGAAAAGGGATTATAGAATGTCCGGCTCTGAATGCTAATGAATTGAAGGAATGGATACGGGGGTATTTAAGTAATAAGAAGAAGCGAATTTCTCCGGAAGCCCTGGAAGAATTTGTTGCAAGATGTGGGACAAAATTGAGTGATGTACAGAATGCATTGACTTTATTACTTGGTTTTGTAGGAGATAAAGAGGCGATAACGATAAAAGATGTGCTGGAATCCTGTGCAGATGTTGCAGAGGAATCCATCTGGAGTTTGACGGATGCGATAGCCCTTGGGAATATGAAAGGGTCGTGGTTAATCCTTAATGATTTATTAAGACAAGGGAAAGAACCGCCTGAGATAGTAGGAGTGCTGCATTGGCTTCTGGAAAATGCGTATAAGACGACGGAGATTTCGGAAGAGAAGCCGCGGAGTTCTTTTGTAGCGAAAAAAGTAGCCCCTCTTGCAAAGCGATTTGGTGTCAAGAAATTAGTGTCTGCGATGAATCTTTGCAACGAGACCACCTATTCGATGCGTGAGACAGGAATGGATGAGCGGACTGCTTTAGAGTTATTGGTATTAAAGTTATCCTATACCCTACCCAAATCCCTCAATACACATAATACGAGATAAAATATCTTTATCTTTATTTTAAGTATAAAAATTTCTTTTAAAAAGCTTGTTTAAAAAACTTGACAAAAGCTTTTTTTATAATAATGTGATTAGGATGTTTGGACAGTAGAGAAAGTAGTAAGGACAACAATTTAATAAAGAATTTAAAAGAGGAGAAAGAGGTATGAAAGTGAGAAGATTGTATCTATTTTTTGCAACAGTATTAATTACTGTTTCTGATATTTCGTATGGTTTGGATGGGGAGTTTTTACAGAAGGTAAAAACGGAAGAACAAATTGCTTACACAGAGATAACTACAGGGAATGCTGTAGAAGGAGTTTGACGAATCATACAAATATTTCATGAGGCTCCTCTGGATGACACGAGGTATATTGAACCGCTATTAGGGCCGTATCAATTATTTTGTTATGCATTATCCAAAGTATGCGAGTGTGGAAACAATCAGAGGACAATAACTACGATGGTATTCCCACCGGGAGCATTTCTTTGGATACGGATCAGTCTGACTATACCCGAGGCGAGGTTGTTATGGCTACATTTTCTCCTGCGGGTATAAGGGAGCCGGGAGAGGTCCCTGTATATAGAGTAGACATTTCCCCTTCGACTTTTGGTGGAGCGAGTTGGTCGGGCACAATATGTTGTAATCGGTGTTATGGTGGAGTAGGGACCTGTTTACCGGTTTTCCCGTATGACTGGGCAGAGAGTGGGGGAGTAAATAGGTTTATGTTTTTTATGAACCCTGCTCCGAATTTAGCGTTTTTGTTATGGGTCAAAAATGAAGGAGAATGTCCAATTAGTTTACAACCAACGCCAGAATATTCTTTTCCACCGAATATGTCGGGAGGTAGCATTGATATATTTGGTTTTTATGATGAGCGGTTGCAACATAAATGGTTTTTTGATTATATATTTTCATAGAGGTATGTTTAGTAAAAATGAGGTGTTAGGTACTGACAGGAGTAGACTCTATATAATAATAGATTTAGCGAGAGAAATAGTAATAGAAGTTGGATAAAATAAGTAAAAGGGGGATTCTGTATGTATAATGCAAGAATAATCTCATATCTATTTTTTATTTTATTTGTTCTCAATATCAATATCAATGCTACAGAAGAAATTTTATCGCATGAAGAGGTAAAGGGAAATATAAGAATTTTCCTTAATGAGTACTTAGGGATAGTATTAGATAATAAGGTAGAAATTTCTTTAAAGAATATAGATGTTATTGTAAAAAGGATTTTTGGGCCAAAGGCGTATTACATGGTAACGGTTGATGGTATAAAGATGGTCGTAGATAAAAATGGTAAGGAAGTGTATGATTTTAAAAATTCAAATATAGGGAAAAAGAGGGTTCAAGAAAAGAATGGAAAGAGTATCACAGAGTTGGAATCTTTTGATAGGATAAAGAAATTGTTACAATTTTATAAACTTCCTGGGATATGTCTTTCTATACGATTAAAATAGATGGTGAAAACTATCTTGTCCGCTCTCCCAATTTAGAAATAGATAAGATTCCATGTAGGGGTTCTGGTTTTTATTGCTTATTATCCAGGAGTGATGGAGCAATACAAAGTTTTTCATATAAACCAGTTTATGTTCCGATAAATAAGAAGCCAAGAGAGAATAGATTGAATGAAGAGGAATTAATAAGTGTTAGAGAATCTGTTCAGAAATGGATATCAACAGAGGATTACTTTAAGGGACATGTTTCTACAATAACCGACAAAGAAATCAGATTAGTAATCGCTCCCGACTTCAATATTTTTTCTGTAGAGCAAATCCGAGAATTTTCCAAAGGGGCAAATTATTACTATGCATGGGAGATAGAGATAGATATTGAGGAAAGGGCCGGGAAGACTTCTGGTTTTGTTTGAGTAGAGCCAGAAATGAAAAATATTATCGGGGCCGGTATAAAAGAAACATTCTGGTTATATTAATTTTAATGTGAGGAATTTTAATAAGAAGAAAGGAGTTCGGGTAAGAAATAAAAGGGGTAAGGTACAATTCTACATCTCCACTAAACCTCACAATGCAAAGACTATTTATTAATGGAATATTTTTATTCAGGAGTGTAGATTACTGCTAAAATTCGGGCGTTTTCGTCGTTGGCGGAGCGAACTTCATGGGGTGTGGTAGAGTCGTAGTAGATACTATCGCCCGGAGATAATATATATATATCGGAACCATACGAAACCTGTATTTTCCCTTCAAGGACGAAAATAAACTCTTCACCTTCGTGCACCGAGAACATGCAATCTTCAGAGACGGTGGGATGGATGTCAATCAGAAAGGGTTCCATGTGTCTGCTGGCTTTGTTATATGCTAATGGATGGAATTCCAGAGTACTGGAATCAGAGGCTACTCGTATTCCGGAAAAACGAACGATAGGACTTTCTTTATCATTGCTACGGACTATAGCAGGTCCCGCATGCGGTTTATCATCCAATAAAGTTCCCAGATGGACACCCAGCCCACGGGCTATTTGAAGAAGGGGGGCTAAAGAAGGGGATAATCTTCCTTCCTCTAATGCTTCGATAATCTCCGTTTTACATTTGCTCCGTTTTGCTAATTCTTCGCGCGTAATCCCTTTTCCCTCACGAAGTCGTGCAATGTGTTGCCCTAAACTGCTCGAAAGTGCCATAATGAGTTCTCCTGTTCAGTTGGGATATCTGAGAAGTATTTGTATTTATCATATCATAGGAATATATTAGTATCACTATTACCATGATAGCAAAAGAGAAAATTAAGACCGCTCAACAAATTTTTGAGAAGGTGTATGCGGAATATCATCATAGAAAATATACTGTAAATGACCCCGTTCACTGGCTTTATTCTTTCCCTGATAAGGGCGATAAAGAGGTGGTTGGGCTAATCTCTGCACTGCTTGCGTTTGGAAATGCAAAGGCCTTTAATAATAAAATAGCCTGGATCCTGTCATTGTGGCGTTTCCCATCGAAAGAACTGATGAATTGGTCTCGCAACGATTTTGTATCTACACTTATAGATTTTCGACATCGATTTGTGAGTGGGATAGTAATGGCCCATCTCTTATATGGAATCCGGAGGATAATAGAAGAACATAGAAGTATAGGTAGTTGTTTTTATAAACATTATAAAAAGAGTTCGGGAAATCTATGGCATACAATAGATAATTTTACCGACGAATTGCGCAAGTCTGCAGATTGTTCCCTGAATTTTTTGCTCCCAATACCCAAAAAGGGTGGTGCCTGTAAAAGGGTTTGGCTGTATCTCCGCTGGATGGTTCGGAAGGACGAAATTGATGTTGGTTGTTGGAAATTTTTGAAACAGGAACAATTAATTGTCCCGCTGGATACACATGTTTATCAGTGGGCTGTTGCCCTTCGGCTTATTTCCCCGTGTTCTCTCAACGCCAAAACGGCAATATACTTAACAGAGGTTTTTCGCCATATAAATCCGGATGACCCGTTACGGTATGATTTCTCCCTTTGTCAGGCAGGCATGTTGGGAATGCGGGACAAAATTATATATGATGAAAGAAAAAAAGAGTAAGAATTATTGAGGATGGATTTATGGAAACAGGTTCAATAAAAAAAGTAGGCGTTTTAGGTTTGGGATATGTAGGTCTTCCCCTCGCATTAGAGTTTCATAACAGTGGTTTGGAGGTATGGGGTATTGATACCGATGAAAAGAGAATTCATAAATTAAAATCGGGGATGTCCTACATTGATGATGTTTCATCAAAGTCGGTGGAACAAGCACTATTAACAAACCGATTTTATGTAACAGACCAGTATAATGTTCTGAAACAAATCGATGCAGTCTGTATTTGTGTTCCTACCCCTTTAAATAAGATTCAGGAACCGGATCTTTCCTTTATTATTCAGGCTGTTGATGCAATTGAACCTTATCTCCATAAAGGGATGCTGGTTGTTCTTGAAAGTACCACTTATCCAGGAACTACAGAAGAAGTAGTATTACCCCGTTTGTCAAAAGCGGATTTGCATGTAGGAGAGGATTTTTTTCTGGCTTTTTCTCCTGAACGCAATGATCCCGGAAACAAACAGTTTAATATCCGGAATACCCCGAAAATTGTTGGAGGAATTACTCCTGCGTGTACCCGGAAAGCAGAAGAACTTTACAGGAAGGTTGTCTCAGAGGTAATTTCTGTTTCTAATGCTCGGACGGCGGAAATGGTGAAACTATTAGAGAATACTTTTCGTGCTGTAAATATCGCGCTTGTCAATGAAATGGCTATGATGTGCGATGCCTTAAGTATAGACATCTGGGAGGTAATTGATTCCGCTAAAACGAAGCCTTTTGGTTTTATGCCTTTTTATCCCGGCCCCGGATTGGGGGGTCATTGTATCCCTGTGGACCCTGTTTATCTTTCGTGGAAGATGAAAACGCTTAATTATACCGCGCGATTTATTGAATTAGCCCGAACAATTAATTCTTCTATGCCAAGATTTGTTGTAGAAAAAATGGCGGATGTACTGAATGAAAAGAAAAAAAGTATTCAGGGTAGTAAAATATTATTATTAGGAGTTACATATAAGAAGGATATTTCAGACCTTCGAGAATCTCCTGCGTTGGATATTATTTTAATTCTGATGAAAAAAGGGGCGGAGGTATACTTTTCCGACCCATATATTCAGCAGTTGGAAGTAGAAGAAAGGATATTCCATTGTTATCCGATAACAGAAGGGTTATCTCATTTTGATCTTGTGGCTATCATTACGGACCATTCTGTTTATGATTATGAGGAGATAATTACTAATTCCCAACTTGTTTTGGACACTCGAAACGCCACTAAAAATATAGAACCCCATCTTAAAGATAAAGTGATTAAACTGTAAATGAATACAACTATGCAGCAGGGGAATAAGTATCAGGGGATGTGTTATCGTTTAGAGGTCCGTATTTCCATGTTTCCGCTGTGAGTGGAGGTAATCCGTAGGCAAGGCGTGCCTTATCCCATTTAATTTCGGGATAACCCTTTTTATAAGATGGCACTATTTCACGGCATATAGAAGGTCTTCGCCAGTAGATTTTGCAGAAAACATGTTTCCCAATAGTTCCTAATAGTGCAACACAGCGGGGGTTGGATTGATTGGTCCCTTTCATAACACATCGGAATTCATTGAAGTCCTCACACAAACCATCAGGAACACCATCTGAGAGATAATCACTTCTTTCTCTCCAGTAGAAGGTTACACGATAGTACGCACAATATGTACCACAAGTCAAGCACACATGGACCCTTTTGCCATGTAAATTCTTATGTTTATTTATATTCTCTCTCAAAAAGATAATATAATTTCTTACGGGATGTTGAAACAAAATTTTTTTACTCTTCCGTATTTTTTTCCCAGATTTTATCCTTTTCCTTTTGTCTTTCCTCTTCTAATTTCTGGATTTCTCTACTCATGTCTGTCTTGATAGCCTCCATTTCTTCATATGAGGCAACACCATTCATTTTAGATTCAAAGGAGATTTTGACCTCTGCGATTTTAGAGTCATATTTTCGGTTTATTTCTGCAATTTTTTCTTTTTGTTCCGGGGACAATTTTCTGACTTCCCCATTCATTTTGTTAAGTCTTTCCATAGCAAGTTCATAGGCGCTTTTCATATCATTCCCTCCTTAAAATGAAAACTCATCGTCCAATATTGAAGTGATAAACCTTTCAATTGAAATAGGATAATAACGGCTGTCCGGTGTAATGAAAATACCCGTAGTTATATCTTCCTTTCGCTCCAGTTCATCCAGATTATTAGACAACGCGGTATCAATATTCTCTCCCAAATGTTTCACTTCCAAAAATTCGGATTTGCATTCTACAGGTTTGTCAGGAAAACCAATAAAGCCAAAGATCCGACCCGCAATCTCCATATTTACATTATCTTCACCAAAAAGGTCGCTATATTTTGTTTTATAATAAGACGGTTTTATAACAAATTGAGGAGAGACATGTATTTTACCACGGACATAAAAAGAACCATAACTCGATTCCAATGCATTACCAATGCAAATATAAGGTAATTCGTGATAGCCCTTGATAATTCCATATCTTGGTTTCTTAATAATTACGGTTTCTGAAAAAATGCGGTACATTTCTTCACGATTTAGCGTCATGTTTTTTCCTGATATATAAATTTATTGTTGAATTTTTGAACTTCTTATATTATAACGCTTATGCCGTCAATTTTTCTCTTGCTCGGTACCTTGCTGAATCGGGAAACGACTATATGAGGCAATCTCGATAGAGCCTTTCCAGGAATTATAGTGATATAACACAGAGAGAATGTCTCCTATGTTGATATGTGGGCAAAATTCTCTTTCGAGTGGAATTGTTTTATTAACTTTCTTCCCGTTTCTTAACGAGAATTCAATGGTAATCCAGCAACCAATTGTTTCCGGGGAGGATATCCTATTCTTATCAGTATTTCCAGTTTTTTTCTCAATGACAATCCCCTCTGTGTAAATCGGTTTTCTCTCCAGATTGTATTTGTTCAGAAGGAGCCCTGAAGAAATGAACATACAGGTACAAAGAAAAAATAGGAAAAAGAAAATATTCCTCCTTTTGTATAAACGGAATCCTATTACCTTATGGAAATCTTCTTTATCTATATACCTCTCTCGTTTATACTTTGTGCCCATGGGGTATTTCTTTTATAAAATTTGGCAAACTTTTAGTTAATATCTTTTAGAAGTATTATACTCCCATTATATTTTACAGGAATTTGCCAGATGATATGATTTGATGGGAAAACTTTTTTCCAGTAGGGGGACTCCTTATTGGGGAATATTTCCAGGGCTTCCTTTTTTAATATTGCAAGACGAATCCATGTTTGAAGTTCTCTATCTCTTGTTTCCCAGAATTCGGGTATAGGTTGGTATATTGTTTTTGCCAGTTGTAGGCCCTTTTGTATTCCAATGATAGTGTTGATAAGGAGATTGGCTGTTTGTGAATCTCGATTTAGTATTTCCATAAATGAAGGGGCCGGAAGTAAGTCTCCGGGAATTCTCCACAGACAAAGGTTGTTAATGCCCCATACAAGGACATCCCATATTTCATTTAGAAAATCCTTTTTTTCCTGGAAGTTCATATTGTCCATTAAAGAATCAACCATAGAAATAAAGTAAGAAGTTTGAGTAATATCAGCCCAATAATCAGGACAGGCAGGGGTCCCGTCAGGATAAACTCGAAGAGGAAAAGTTTGTTTTGATGTATTATTTCGTTCTTTCCCAATTTTGAACCAGAAAAGAACCATTTTTTTTGAAAAATCGGTCATATTCATATCTTTTATAGATTGAATTAACAAAAAAGAATCTCGTAATGATATTTGATTTCCTAAAATGGGGTCAAAGGGTTGTGTTAAGATTGCTCCCGTTGTTGCTTCGGAGCATAAATATAGTTTTAACCAATTACTTGCAATATTTTCTTTTATATTTTCCCTCGCTATATCCCATTTCGTTTTCCAATGAGAATAAAACTCTTCTTTAACCCGGCTATAGTCCTGCGTTTTGAGCCACTGAATAGTTTTTTCCATTTCTGAATAGTTACTTGCAAAAATATAGAAGAGATGAATTTCTTTTGTATGATTTACCGCTTTTGTGGGTTCAATAACAAGTGATGAAGAAAAATCATCGAAAGTATGTAAGTTTGTAGGAAATCCCTGACTTGCAATGTGTGAGAGTTGAGTATCTAACATTGGGCATACAAAAATATTGGTCCCCTTAATCGGATTTATAGATGAAATCCCAATATAGACTCCTTCCTCAAATTTGCGCCAAAATTTTTGAGGTATATCAGAAGAACTTTTTATTTGCTGTAGCCTGTGCAAATCGGATATTCCTGCTTTATAGGGACGAAAATATACCAGTGTTTGGAGAATTTTATCCCAAAAGACACAAAAATCTTTCTGAAATTGGTCTATGCTATTTAGAAAAGCATTTTCAGGAATGGGTAAAGGTTTGGGGGAGATATCCTGATAAGATATAAAATATTCGTTTATATCCTCCTGCAGGTTGGTATTAAAATTGAAACGGATACAAATAATGTCCCGGGTAGGATGAACAAAAACTTCCTGTTGCCATGTTATTTCTTTATTTTCTGTCCTCCCCTCGAATTCAAGCAAAGGAATTTCAGGTTTTGTATATTTCCCCTGAACAAGATTGTTATGGGACCCCGTCAAATAGTAAAGAGAATCCTGAACTTGTAATAGAAATGCGGTTGGTTCAAGAAGGGGTTTATTATCTGTAATTTGTTGAGAGGTATCGTAATAATGTCCTATATGATTACTTCCTCCGACTCCATGCCATCTTGAAAAAGAAATACTCCCGTCATTTTTTATGCCAACGAGTAAGTTTTCATTTCCAATTAGCAAACAATCCTCATTTCCCGGAGTGTCTGGATATGTTAAAACATGTATTTGTAGAATAATAAAAATGATGTAGGGGAAGATAATGTTCCTAATTCTCATTAGTAAATCCCCCACTGATGAAAATAGAAGTTTCTTTATCATGCTGAATAGTACGAGTGTTAATAGTGAATGTCCCAATTTCTTTAAAAAATTCTTTCCATGGAGAAAAAAGGTTCGTCATATCTCTTTCATTTATATCGATTATGAATTCCTTTTGAGCACCCCAAAGGAAAATTTTTTCTAAGTCATCACTAAGTTGACTAAAATTTACGGTCAGTATACGAGAAGTTCTTTGATTATTTTTGCTCTCTCCAATCAAATCTACTATTTTTGCCATCAGTGGTTCTTGGGAACATATTAACCACCCCTTTTGATAGTAAAGCAGAGAAAGGCAGAAAGCATTGTTCCATATAGGAACAATATATCCTTTGTAAGGGCCCCATTTTTTTATATAATATTGCCAGTCCAAATCAAGTTCAGAAAGAAGGTATTGAATATTATTTTTTTCATAGGGAAACCATAAACCAAATTCGGGTATAGGGTTGGAAAACTTTTCAGATGTTCTGTTGTAGAAAAGGATAGCGTTTTCTAGCATCTTTTTTTGCAAAAATTGATGATACAATTTTTCAATGGAGGTATTCTTAAAAGATGATAACCATATAAACAAAGGTTGTGAAACTTTTTCAGGTAGCGGTGATATAACAAGGTTTTTTATATAAGTCTCGGATAATAGACTTATTATGGGTTTATAGGGGAAAGCAAATGAAAGATTAGAGTCTTGAAAATTTGTTAGGTTAAGGAAATTGTCTTCTACCCATTTGTCCAGAATAATTTTTCCATCCATAAAGAGTTTATTTTCTGCATGAATAAAAAGGAGTGCGTTCAAACCTTTTTCTATCCTTATACAAGCCATACTTTTACTCATATTTAGTGGTTTGGAAGTAAAGGGGATAATTTGGTTAAAAGTGGTTTCTGTATTACTAATTAGAAGTTCTTCCCCTTTCCATAAATAATAAAACTTTGTTTCGGTATCGGTTTTATTTATTTCAATAGCGTTTTTTATGTTGAGTGAAGGTAGGATGAATAGGCGGAACAAAAGGCTGGGTTTGAATGATAGCAAGTAATCACCGGATGTATTCCAACTTATCAGTAAAGGTTTTCCAGCCCAGATTTTCCAACGCAATGGAGTTGGTCTTATACCAAATCTTTTCCGAAAAAAAAGTTCTATATCATAAAAATAGTTAAAAAGGTGTTTAGATGCAGAAATAGCAATAGTGTCTTTTTTAAAAGAACTCCAGAATGAAGGAAAATCGGCAAAATATACAAATAGACCTGTATCCTTCACAAGGTATCCCTTAAACTCCTTTTCCGGTACCCGAAGAAAAACAAGAATTGCCGTAAAAATAAAAAGGAAAACAATAGCAATAAAAGAAAATTTATATATATATCTCATATAAGTTGTAAAGTTTATAATTACCTTTGAGTATTTAATATAATTTTGTTATAATAAAGCATAACCGGATACTAAAAGAAATTCCAACCGTTTTGTTGAAGAGGATTGTGTATTAAATAATTATATTTCAATAAGTTATGTTTTTATAAAAAAAATGGATTTTTATTAAAGAAACAGGTTTATTTTGCCGATAAATTATATGTAAAATAAAATATATGTTTGGAGGAAAGTAAAATGGTCGGAATTCAAAGTGTCGGTGGGATACCAGAACCGGTGCCGGAAAAACCGACAAAAGTGAAGAGCGACCGCGATAGTTCAGTTAAAGATGTAAAAGGTTCGGGTAAAGCAGATATTCCCAAAGAAGACCAGGTCGTTATTAGTTCTGAAGCCCAAGCGGCCGCAGAATTATCGCGGTTAATACAAGTTAGTAAAGAGCAAGAGGCAATTCGTCCGGAGAAAATAGAAGAAGCAAGACAACATTTAGAACGGGAAGATTATAAGAAGCCGGAAGTAGTACAAAAGGTGGCAGAGAAGATTCTAAAAATATTAAGGTAATAATATATTAAGTTTGCCATTTTTATCGGCGTGTGTTGAAAAACGCACGCCGGTAGTTTTTTAAATGGTTGAAATATAGGAAACAATGTATGGATAAATATCGTTTTAATGATAGAATACTAATAGGATAAATAAGTAAGTTAGAAGGAGTTTCGTCATGCAGTTACCGTTTACTTTTTTGATAATCACGGTTTTTGGGATTATGTCATTTGTTATTTCAGGTTGTGGTGTAGAGTTGCTTACCACTACAGCCATACAGGGAGAATTACAGGCTCAACAAATGAAAAGCATACAGAGACAGGTTCAAGGTATTGCGGACCAAACAGGCAAGATAAATCTTGAACGGGCTATTCAAACTTTCAGAGCAGAAAATGGACGATATCCGACCTCTCTAAATGATTTAGTTCCCCAATATTTGCCTTCATTGCCTTTGCCGTCAGGAGATAGTGTTTATAGTTTCGACCCTGGGACCGGTCAGGTAATTATAGTACCTGCGAGTATACCAACAGAAGATGTCCGTAAGATGGAACAAGTTAAGTATGCAATAGTCCAGTATGCACAGGCAACAGGTTATTATCCGGCGACATTAGATAGTCTTTATCCCTCTTATTTGAGTTTTGTCCCGCGGACGAGTAGTGGGCAGGCGTTCATTTACAATTCGCAGACAGGGGCTGTTTTGCATCCAGGGATTGCAGGAGGTCAAACATCACAAGTTCCTACCCCCAGTACACCTGTGGCAGGGACATATCCTATGAATTCTGTTACAGGTGGTATAGCTATTCAACAACAAATAAATGGTATGACCAACTCATCAGGGGCTGTAGGTTCGTATTCTCGCCAGAGCGTGGGAAATATCCAGAATGATTATTCAAACAAACAAAACAAAGTTATGGACGACCTTGGATTATAGATAGAACAGCATAGGAGTCATTTTTATTACAGAGTGGTAAGGACACTATAAAACCAGAGTGCGAAGGATTCGAAGTTTCATCCCTTTGTATGCGGTTCCTGTATTGTGGAAAGTAATTCCTTTATAACGAAAGTTCCGTAAAGGAACATGTGTGTGACCAAAATATACCTCAGATATACCTGCGTCGCTACCCAATTCTAACTCGTCGAGATACCAGAGTAAATTCCGTGCTGTTCTCCGATGACGAAAATAAATATGGGATAAAGCCACATGGGTCCGCATATGAACCGCTACATCGTAGATTTGATTGACAATGGAACTCCTTCGCAGTGGTTTGCGTTCCCATCTGCCACGATATTTTGTTAATTGACTATGGCTCATTTTGCGAATAGACACATCACCATGTAGAAAAACAATTTTTCCTACTTTCAGATAATAAGGATGCCATGAAAAATTAGGGATTTCCTTTTCTAATTGTTCTAAAAGTTGACAAAATTCCCTACGGTGGTCGTGATTCCCTAAGTTAAGATGGATATGGCATTGTGGATTTTTTTTTGCAAGGTTCTTTAAAAAATCGATGGCTTTCTGAAAAACTTGCTCGTTCGTTTTTTCTTCGACCCAATGAAAATCAAAAGTATCGCCATTAAATACGAATATATCCGAAGATTGAAGGGCTTCTTCTATTGCATATAGTTTTGTTTTCCAATTGGAACGGGAACAAAATATATGTAAATCGGAAACAACAGAGATTCTTTTCATAAAAAAGGTGCTTTTCTATATAATATAATATATTTTCAACATTATATTTTGGACGGATATCATGTATAAAAGTATAACCGATAGAAGGTATATTATGCATAAAATTCTTTTTTTACAATATAGTTTCTGTTTGTTTTTAATTACTGTTTTTTTGTTCTCGGGTTGTGATGGGATGGAAAATTCCGACCCAAATGTTAAGGTTCGTTTTTTTCACTCTCCTTATCATTATCCGACAGGTGGTATCAGTCATTATTTAACCCACGGAGATTTTAATCGAGACGGGGCACCCGATATTGCAGTTACTAATTATGATACGAATAATGTGGCTGTTTTGTTACGCAATTCTGAGAAGGGGAATTTTAATCTGCATGTAGATTATCAAGTAGGAAAAGGTCCCGGAATGATAATAAGCATCGATATAGATGGAGATGGGTATGATGACCTTGCTGTAGTTAATCAAAATGGAAACTCTGTATCTTTACTCTATGGGAAAGGAGATGGAACTTTTGAAGAAGCAGAAACAATTCCTTTGAGAGAAGGGGCGAAACCTCTGGCTCTGGCATTTTCCGATATTAAAAAGGACGGATATGTTGATATGATAATAGCGGAGTCGGGAATGGGAGAAGTTGGTTATACATTAAATAACGGGAATCGTACATGGACAGAAATCCACTATGTTAAGTGTGGGGATACTCCACGATGGCTATTACCCGTGGATTTGGATAAAAATGGTGAAGTAGATTTAGTAGTTTCCAATCGGGATAGTAATAATATCTCGGTATTTTTAAGCCAGCCGGATAATCCGTTCTCTGTAAAAAATGACTATAATGTGGGGACATATCCAAGGTGTGTTGATTCGATGGATATTAATGGTGATACTTATCTGGATTTAGTCGTTGCCAATGCAGGTAGTGGAAATTATTCTTTGCTAATATATGATAATGGAGGTTTTACATCAGCAGGGACCATACAATCGTGTGCACTTCCGATGAAATTTTTATTGGAGGATCTGAATGAAGACGGATACATAGATTTAGTTGGATTGTTATATGGAGAATTAACATTAAGTACAGGAGCATCAGCAATTGGACCTTTGGCCTCTGCGGAGATTTTTTATGGGAATCAATCGGGAACTTTTGTTTATCAAAAGACAATAAATCTGGGAATAGGTGCTATTGATATAGATAAAGTGGATTTAAATGCAGATACGCATAAGGATTTAGTTTTTACCCTTTCAGGTTTAAACCGTATAGGTGTGATTTATGGAGATGGAAAAACTTTCAATAAAATAGAAACGAGACCTCTATTTGATGGTGATATAGGGACTATGAGTTTTGGTGATTTTGATGGTAATTCTTCAAATGAGATCGTTGTATGTTCCAATCGGAATGCTAATTTTAGAGTTTTTCAAGTCAACACAAACCTCTCTTTAGTAGAAAAAAGTAAGACAGATGTTACAGGTATCGTTCAATTTATTGTATGTACACCCATTGATAAAAATAATAATTCAGTGGACCTTGTTTTTTGTGAGAGAGGCGTTATGGGAGTAACTGTTTATCTGAATAATGGACAGGGTCTTTTTCAAAAGAAAGGGACTTATTCTGTAAAGGAGCCGTCGTTTTCACATAGTCCATATCCTTCTTCAATTGCTGTGGGGGATGTAAATAATGATGGGAATAAAGATATTGTAACGGCCAACCCGGGTGCAGATACTATCTCTGTACTCCTCGGAGATGGAACAGGTGCATTTGGTTCTGCAAAAGAAACGATAGTGGGAAATTACCCTATGGCTGTAAAGTTAGCAGATGTAAACCGTGATGGTAAATTAGATTTGTTGTTTGTTAGTAGTAAAGATCCGGATGACCCCAATGACCAGGCCCCATCTCGTTTTGTATGTTGGTTTGGTAAAGGAGATGGCACCTTTGATAAAGGGACTCAGAAGAGATATGCAACAAATGGAAATCCGAGAGGACTTCTCCTCGTTGATTTAGACCGGGATGGTGATTTAGAAGCCGTGACCGTTCATCCTACCGGGCAGACAGTAGTAATTTTTGGTGCCAAACCGGATGGGACTTTTGTAAACACCGGTGACATTAAGATAGGAAAGAACCCCAAGTCGGTGTTCTCCTGGGATATTGATAGCAATGGGTTTACAGATTTAATATCGATTAATGGAGATAGTACTATATCTGTGGTGCTAAACAAAGGAAATTTGCAGTTTTCATCAGCGTATTTTTATTATGCAGGGCATAGTCCTATATCCGGTATTCCTTTTGATATTGACAAAGATGGTATTTATGATTTAATCTTTGCAAATAATGCTTCAAATGATATATCTTTTGTTATGGGAAGGAATCCATAAGAGATAATTAGTTATTGAAACAAATTTATTAAATAGAATGTCATAAAAAGGGTTTTATTAATTTTTTAAACAGAGCGATAAGGAGTGTTGTCTTATGAGTATAGTAAAAAAAATAATGAAGTGGGTCGGTATTGCTGTCTTAATATTGGTTATTGTTTTATTTTTATTTAAATTTTATGCAGACCGTACCTATTTTAATAACTACAATCCGAGTCTTCCATTAAATGCGAGAGTAGAAGAGGTTAAAGAAATTAACGATGAGATAGAAGTATTTAATGTTCGTCGTCCCAGGCATTTTCAAAGCATAAAGTTTTCTTATGAAAGTAGACCGGGAGAACGCGTGCCGGCTCTATTATTACTACCCACTGAATTAAAAGGGAAAGTTCCCTGTGTTGTTTTCCTTCATGGAATCGGGCAGAGTAAAGGGTTTATTCATGAAATAGGAGGTCCCTTTATAGAAAAAGGGTTTGCTATGGTAAGTTTTGACCAGAGTATGCAAGGAGAACGAAAAGTAAAGGGAGGATGGTTGAAACAGGCCATAGCATTTCGTCAACGTCCATGGAAAACCATTAACGATGCCCGGAGACTTGTGGATTATTTGCAGACCCATCCTGATATAGACCCCAATAGAATTTATCTTGTTGGTTCGAGTTATGGAGCCATTACAGGAACTACTTTTACTGTATTTGATAAGCGGATAAAGGCATCAATTCTTGTTGTTGGGGGTGGAAATATAAAATTGATGTTAGATGCCCCTGCTATTAAAAACAATGTACCGAAATGGCTTCATGCTATTGGGAAACCTATCGTTTCTTTTATTATGAAAGTAGCCGACCCAATTAATTATGCAAAAGGGACATCGCCTACCCCGGTACTGTTTTTGAATGGTGACCAGGATACTCTGGTTACGCCAGAAGCAGGAAAAATATTATATAAAGCGGCAGGTGAACCTAAAGAAATACGCTGGTATCCGATAGAACACCCCGGTTTGCGAGACAGTGACGGGATTAAAATAATACAGATGTTAGATGATGGGCTTGCCTGGTTGGTTGAGCAGGATAACAAGATTAAACAGAGTAAATTAGTATGGTACCGGGGCTGGGAGTCGAACCCAGGACATCTGGAACCACAATCCAGTGCTCTAACCAACTGAGCTACCCCGGCACCTTGGTTAATTTTACAAAAAAACGAATAAAAAACGCAAGATATGCATTAAGTTGTGGACTCTATTCTTTCGCTCCAGTAGTTCAGTAAGTCAGTTAAAATATCTTTTATATTGTGTTTCGGTTCCCATTGGATAATTTTTCTCAACTTTTCATGACTTCCATATATTCTTTGTATATCATTTGTTCGCGTCCGTTCTGAATCGACACAAATCTCGACTTCTATTCCTGTAATTACCTGCAAAAGTTCTATGATTTGTTTAAGGGAATGAGATTTCCCTGAACATAAGTTATAAACTTCGCCATTAGCCTCTTTTTGTGCAAGCAGTTCATAGGCCCAGACGACATCTAGTACATGTAAAAAATCTCGTTCTACATCAATATTCCCCACATGGAGGAAAGGTTTTTTTATCCCTTTTTTTATTTCGATAAATTGCTTTGCAAAACTGGACAGGACAAACTGTTCGTTTTGACCGGCGCCAGAATGATTAAAAGGACGGATAATTGTTGTGAATAATACTCCTTTTTTGTTGAGATATTGGCAGTACAAATCAGAGGAAAGTTTGGAAATTGCATATGGATTTTGTGGATTCAGGGGATGTTGTTCATCTATAGGTAGATAATGTGGGGGACCATATACTTCGGAAGTGCTGATAAAAATGAAGGAAGTTTTTTCCCCGTAATGTTTATTCAGAAGATGTGCTAACCCAACTACACTGTCTGTATTTGTTTGGAAACAGGTAAGAGGGTCCTGCATAGATTGTGGGACAAAACTAATAGCAGATAAATGAAATACATGAGACACAGGACCTATTGATTTTAAAAAATTTTCTGTTTCTTGTTTGTTTAATAAATTACAGACCTGTACTCCTATATGGGGGACCATGTCGCAACCAAGAACTTCCCACCCACAGTTTTGGAGATGTTTTGTTAAATATTTGCCGACAAAACCTCCGGCGCCGGTAACAAGAGCCCGTTTGCTCATCATTATGCCTTTAATTCATCCAGATGTTTTTCAACAAATTTCAGGTCTGCCTCTACCATTAGTTGAACCAAATCCGAAAACGAATGTTTCTTTTTCCAGCCTAATTTGGCTTTGGCTTTGGAACAATCTCCTAAAAGAAGATTTACTTCTGCGGGACGATAAAATTTTTTATCTGTTCTGACATAGTTTTCCCAGTCCAATCCGACATGGGCAAATGCAATCTCACAGAATTCACGGACACTATGTGTTTCTTCACTGGCAATAACATAATCATCAGGACTCTCTTGTTGTAACATTAACCACATGGCTTCAACATAATCTCCTGCAAAACCCCAATCCCGTTTAGCATCAAGATTTCCTAAAAACAATTCCTTCTTTAAACCGTGAACAATACAAGCGACACCATGAGTTATCTTCCGTGTTACAAACTCAAGTCCTCGACGCGGTGATTCATGGTTGAATAAAATGCCGGAGCATGCAAAGATATCGTAACTCTCACGATAATTTACAGTAATCATATGTCCATATACTTTTGCAACACCATAAGGACTGCGTGGATGAAAAGGAGTGGATTCTGTCTGTGGAGTTTCTTTAACTTTTCCAAACATTTCA
The DNA here is from genome assembly GCA_937124615.1 of uncultured bacterium. Taxonomy (GTDB): domain Bacteria; phylum Hydrogenedentota; class Hydrogenedentia; order Hydrogenedentales; family Hydrogenedentaceae; genus Hydrogenedens. The sequence continues at coordinate 21,077 of CAKZKR010000043.1, read as the reverse complement.
CTGGAAGAAGCCTGGTAAAAGCGTATTTTGGGATTTATCACGCGTATGGCTTCTAAAACTCGCGTTACTCCCAGGGCCGTTACATCGCCGGTCAGGATAGGTTGTTTCCATGAAGTTGGCACAAAGGATTGTGCGGCAAGGTTGTATACTTCGTGAGGATTTGCTACTTGAAGGGCTTCGATAACAGATACCTGGTCTGTTAGGTCTGCTTGAATGAGGGTAATCTTCTCTTGTATATGAGCAATTCGCTCAAATGTTTCTGTGCTGGATCTTCGGACAATACCGTATACTTCATATCCTTTTGATAGCAGAAATTCAGCGAGGTAAGACCCATCCTGCCCTGTAATTCCAGTTATTAGGGCACGGTATTTTTCCTTTTTTTCTGTTTTTTGCATAACCATCTCCTAATCGATATTGTAAAATTTTTTAAACCAGTGAACATACCTTCGAATACCCTCTTCTACGGGGATACAGGGTTTGTAATTAAGTAAGGTGCAGGCGTGAGTAATATCTGCATAGGTAATTTCAACATCACCGGGTTGATAAGGTTGCCATTCAATTTTTGCAGGTTTCCCTATACATTTTGAAATCAGTTCGATAAGATCAATGAGTTTTGTTGTTCGGCTCTCACCTAAATTAAAAATTTCATATCGGAAAGGTCTTTCTATACTTTTCATAATACCATCCAGAATATCATCGATATAAGTATAATCTCGGGCTGAAGTCCCATCACCAAATAATACTACTGGATTTCCATCAATAATTTGTTTTGTAAATTTATGTATCCCCATATCCGGTCTTTGACGAGGACCATATACCGTAAAAAAACGAAGCATTGTTATATTCAAACCATAAATTGAACTATACACATGAGATTGAAGTTCATTTGTTCGTTTCGTTACTGCATACGGACTGATCGGGAACATAACAGGGTCTTCTTCCGAATAGGGGATGGCTTTGCTACCTCCGTATACAGATGAACTGGAGGCAAAAACTAGATGCGATGGACGAATGTCACGACAGGCATCCAATATGTTTTGTGAACCAATTATATTAACCCTGTAGTATTCCTCAGGGTGTTCGAGTGAGGGACGGACACCGGCACGTGCTGCAAGATGAACAACAACATCCGGTTTTTGTCTTTCAAAAATCTCATAGACAGTTTCTCTATCGCATATATTGGCTTCATATAAAGTAAAAAGTTCTGATTTGGAAGCATTTTCTATATATCTGCGTTTTATCTGTGGATCATAGGTTGGGCTAAAATCGTCAATTCCAACAACCTCGTTTTTACATGCGATAAGTTGGTCCGCAAGGTTCGAACCAATAAACCCTGCTACACCTGTTATTAATATTTTCATAATATTCCCCTTAATACTTTGACTTGAAACTAAAAGTTTAATAAAAAAACTTTTCAAAAGGCAAACCTTATTTTACTGAAACAGAGAAGATTCCTTATTAGTTCCGCAAATTGGGAATAATTTTTATTAAAGAAAAAATTTATTCTGCCGATATTAAATAATGGAAGCCGACACATGGAGGTTGAGGCAAAAGACAGGGAAGTCAAGAGTGTCCCATAGAGGACAAGCATCCAGAATAGCGCCATGACAGTAAACTGTCGTGGCGTTCTTATTTTATATTAATTAAAAAATAGACGGACGCTGTGTATAAAATTTATCGAAATTTTATAATGGAATTGCAATTGGATTAAGTGGATTCTATTTAAGATAACAAGTATAAAATCGGAGAATAAGTAAAGTATTTTCTTTTTTTGCCGATAAATATTTATGAATATGAGACAGTTGAATACATCAATGTAGCCTGAAGAATACACGCCTATCGGGTAAACAGTCTCATGTTCTTACCTCCTTGAGTGCGTCATAACCTATCCAGTTATGACGCCATTTTTTTTGAGTGAGTTCCTTTTTTATCTGTATTATATATTATTAATAAATGTGGAGTTAGATGAATGACTTTTTATAAATGTGATGGGTGTGGCAGAAATTTAAATAAGGAGGAACTCCGCTATCGTGTTAAGATTGAGGTATCCGCAATATATGAGCAAAATGAAATTCATTTAATTGATTTAATTCAACACCATCAGCAGGAGATACTACAATTAATCAAAAAGATGGAGCAGATGAGTGCTGATGAACTTGAAGAACAAATTTATAAAAGTTTTGAGTTCGACCTTTGTCCCTCTTGCCACAGGGAATATATCCAATCTCCGATAAAAGTTGTAGAGAGGAAAAATATTGCAGAAGAGAATAAGAATAAAATAGTTGAAGAGTTTTTACGGTCATTAATATCTAAAAAAGAAGATAGGGGTTAAAAGATTATTGTTGACAGAAATTTTTTGTTATAATGATTAAAAATTTAGCACCGATTGTGGAATAATACATTTAGAGACAATGAGAAATTTTCACCGGGAGTTATAGTGAATGGATAACGAGATGTCCAATGAAATAGGTATTGGGGGGACATCGCTGAGTGATATTCTTGAAAAAGAATGGCAAAGCAAAATTTCAATGGTGGTGGAATTATTTAAATCAAGGTTATTTACCCAGGCCTTGCCACTTGCTCAGGAGGCTTTGCAATATGCGGAACAAAATTTTGAAGAGAGTGACCCCAGGTATGCTATTAGTTTAAATAATATGGCGGAGATATTAAGGGGGTTGAAAAAATATTCTGATGCGGAGAGATATGCTCAGAGGTCGTTAGATGTTCGCAGGAAGTATCTGGGTGATATGCATGAGGATGTAGCAAATAGCTGGCATACATTGGGTGTAATTTGTCATGAACAGAAGAAATATGAGGAAGCCGAAAAAGCACATAGTAACGCATTGGAAATTAGAAGAAGGGTGTTAGGGCAGAGACATGCGGATGTGGCTCGTTCTTTGTATAATCTTGCAGGACTGTATTTAACAATGGGAAAATATGCAGAAGCAGAAAAGCGTTGTCAGGAATCATTGGATATTCGTGAAAAGATTCTCGGACCTTTTCATCATGATGTGGCTGCTACGGTTCAATTATTAGGGGATATATATCGCCAAAGGAACGATTTAGTTCTGGCAGAATCATTATATCGGAGGGCACTGGAGATACGGGAGAATACATTAGGACCGAATCATCCAGAGACTGCATTTACATTAAATGCTTTGGGTGTACTGTGTCACGGACAGGGAAAGGTTAATGAGGCTATTTCATATACAGAACGCGCTCTTCATTTATATAAAACCATATGGGGCGGTTCGAATATAGATGTAGCCCGTGTCATTCATAATTTAGCAGGATATTACCGTGTTGTCGGTAAATTCTATGATGCGGAAAAATTGTATCAGGAAGCATTATCTATCAAACAGAATATATTACCTCCGAAGCATCCGGATATTGCTATTACCTGTCATCAATTGGCAGAGTTATACAAAGTACAGGGTTTCCCACAAAAAGCGGAACCACTTTGTGTTAAGTGTCTCGAAATCTGGGAGGAGGTCTATGGTCCTGAAGACATTCATGTAGGTAATGCTTTGTGTATCTGGGCAGAGGTGCTAAAATTTTTAGGAAGATTGGAGGAGTCAGAGAAGAATTATAAACGGGCATTAGAAATCTGGAAGAAGATTTACGGACCTGAACATCCAAATGTCGCAACGACATTAAACAATTTGGCAGAGACCTATCGTTTTCAGGAAAGATTTATAGAAGCGGAGAAATTATATTTTGATGCAATTGACTTGTGGCGTAGAATATCGGGTCCTGAACATCCCAATGTAGCGATGGTCCTTGCAAACATAGGTGAACTACGGCAAACAGAAAGAAGATATGAAGATGCGGAACGGTTTTACAGGCAGGCATTACAGATTTTAGAAAAGAGTTTAGGTACCTTCAACAACGCTGTGGCTACTTTATACCATCAATTAGCCCGTCTATTTGAGTGTCAAGAAAAATACCCGCCTGCGGAGAGTTTGTATCGTCGTGCTCTGGAAATTCGTGAGAAGGTATTGGGACCTCTTCATCCCGAAGTTGCAACAATACTTCAAGATTTAGAAGCGTTGTATCTGGCACAAGGGAAATATGCCTCTGCTGAACCTTTGTATCTGCGTTCTATTACCATCTGGAAAACAGCATTTGGAGACATTGACCACCCCGATTTAGCAAGGGCTATGAACAATTTAGCTGGGGTATATCAGTCTCAACGGCGTTATAAAGAAGCGGAAGATTATTATTTAAAATCCCTGGAAATGAAACGCAGACTTTTCGGTTCTCAGCATATTGAAGTAGCGAAAACAATGAATAATCTAGCCTCACTTTACTGTGATATGAAACGCTATAAGGAATCAGAGGTTTTCTTCAAGGATGCGCTGGCAATTAAACAGCAATTTTTAGGGCCCAATTACCCTGAATTGGCAACAACTTATAACAATATGGGATTGTTATATCTTGAGATGAAGCAATTTAAAGAGTCTGAACTTTATTATATGAAGGCTTTAGAAATTTGGCAAAAAACATGGGGTGAAAAAGATCCTTCTGTTATATTAGTTCTGAGGAGTATGCAAGATTTATATAATCGTAGTGGTGAAAGAGAAAAATTGGAAAGGATACGGCAGAAGTTAACAACTTTGCTTTGATATCCTATATATCTTATTACCTTTTTCCCTTTGTAAAATAATATAATCATACTAAAAAAGGTTGGAAATATTTATATGAATGGGCTTATTAGAACAGGAAAATTATTAGTTGTAATCTTGTTATTTGTTATTTCTGCTTGTGGAAAGATAGGGGACCCGGAGACCATTAGAATAGCACGGATAGATAATGAATACATTACAAGAGGGGATTTGTATAAAATTCTTCGTGAAATGGATGACCGTGAAAGACCTAAAATTACCAGTCGGGGAGATTTCCTGCGTGTATTAAACCAACAAATTGACCTGAGGATAAAAATTCCATTAGGTAAAAAATTAGCGGAAGAAGGAAAGATTACATTAAATCGTGATCTGGCAAGGGAACAATTCTTTCGTTTAGCGGGTGATGAGCAAGAACAATTAAGAGCAATTTGGGATATTCCCATACCTGAAGGTGATGCTATAACCCCTCTCATGCAAGTATATAACTTAACCCCTGCCACACTCCGCACAATGAAAGAATATATAGAACAAGAGACAGATAAAATTTATGAAAGGCTTTTGGGTGACCAGGCGATAGTTTATTTGGTAGGGGAAGATGTTAAAGCAGGAAAATTGGATGTATCACAGGAAGAGATAGAACGGGAATATAACTTAAAAAAAGATAATTATCATTTTTTTGAGACAATAAGATTTCGTGGAATATTTGTTCCGACATCAATTCCAAATTCAGCAAATATATGTTCTGAATATCGAAAACAGATAGACAAAGGCAAGGATTTTGATAATTTAGTGAATGAACTGCTGATGCAAAAAGAGTCTGTTGTAATTGCTCCCGAGATAAAAAATATTATAATTAGTGAAAGTGAGATTGAAAATAACCCCAATTCAGCCCGTTTTCGCGGTTTCTGGTCTTTGGCTGAAGATGCAGAGGAAGGTACTATTTTAGGTCCTGTGTACATGCCTGAGTTTCAAAGTATGGCTCAAGATGGAACAGGGAAAATGATAGCACAAGTGATGCCCGATTCTTATGTAGTATTAAAAGTGCTTGAACATCGTCCCGAGAGAACACCTTCTATTGATGAGGTCAAGCATTTGCTTATACCCCCCATTTTGATTGCAAAGAAGATGGAGGAATTAAGGAGATTACATAATGTAGAAGTCTATGAAAAGAAAATTCCGGAACCTTCTTCTGCTCGAGACCAATTTACAAATCCGTGGGAAGAGTTGTAGAAAATATTAAAATAAAGAAAGGATATTTATGAAAGTTACAAGAATTATAAAACTCATTATAGTTGTTTTTTCTGTTGTCGTTTTCTCTATTCAAGCAGATGAAGGAAAAGAAAGTAAGCAAGTATTTTTTGATGCTTTGAAATCCTTAAAAAATGCTGAATCGTATGAAGTTCAGGGAAAGATAATATATTCTATAAATTCTAACGATACATCAAAAAAAGCATCAGAAATTGAACAGAAGTTTAAAGTTATTACAAAGGGAGATAAACTAAATTTTTTATCACTGGACACTCAACAGGGGAATATTCAGGTTTTTCGAAATGGCTCGGGTTTAACAATCTATTCCGATAAAGATAAAAGATATATAGAAAGAGATGCTCCCGGAAATATTAATTTGTTTATGCTTATTGGTGCACCTAATTTTTTAGATTCAATCGTTTTTGGGGATTTAGAACAGATTTCATCTCTTACAATAAAACAGGTTACCCCCCCGACGGATAATCAAACAGAAAAGAAAGAAAAACAATTTCAAATCCAGGTCGATAATAATGATGAAGTTAATATGTGGTTTTCAATGGAGAGTGAACCAAAAATTACACGAGTACAATCTGAAATTCCTGCAACACAAGTCTCGTCAGGCGGTACGATGAATATCTATTTTGATGACTGGAAAGTCAATTCAGTTACGGATGAGAGTGTTTTTAAGTTTAATCCACCTGCTGGAGCGAGCAAAGCAGGAAAAGAAATGGTAGGAGAGAAAGCTCCGGAATTTACTCTTCCGACTTTAGATGGAGAAAAAGTCTCTCTGAAGGATTTTCATGGTAAAAAAGTTGTTGTGTTAGATTTTTGGGCGAGTTGGTGTGGTCCCTGCAGAATGGCGATGCCTGCTATTCAAGATGTAAGCAAGGAATTAAAAGATAAAGAGGTTGTTTTCTTTGCTGTTAATCTTGGAGAAGAAAAAGAAAAGATAACAAGTTTTCTCAAAAAGATAGGAATATCTATTCCTGTTCTTATGGATAAGGATGGTGGAGTTGCGGATTTATACAGGGTAAAAAGTATACCCCGGTTGGTGGTAATTGGTAAAGATGGTTTTATCAAATCAGGGCATACAGGTTTTTCAGCAGAGATGAAAGAAGAATTGAAAAAGGAGATATTAGAGGCATTAAAGTAGTGGTATAATAAGTAATAAGATTTTGAGAGGGAGGCAAAATGTGTTCACGCGTAAACAAAAAATTATTGTGGTAGTGATAATTGTTGTAATGGCCGGGTATTTTATAATACCTTTCCTATCAATTAGTGGGGAATCACATCCTTTAAATGGTCAAAAAGCGCCGGATTTAACAGTTAAAAAGATTGATGGTGCAGAGGTAAAATTATCTACTTTTGCAGGGAAAAAGGCAATTGTCATTGATTTTTGGGCTACTTGGTGCGGTCCTTGTGTAAAAGCATTGCCGAATCTGGAAAAGTTGGCACGCGAATATGACCCCAATCAAGTGGTATTCCTTGGAATAAATGTATGGGATGGCAATATAGATAGAATCAAAAAGTTTATTGATGAGAATAATATAAATGCGGTTAATATTCTAATCTCAGATAAAGAGGAAGAAGCCAGTAAAAAATTTTTGTTTGATAGAATTCCTTCTATTTTTGTTTTGGACAGTAATTTGAAAGTTCATAATTATTTTTTAGGTTATTCGTCCCTTACGGACTCAAAAATAAAACGAGAGATTCATAAATTGATTAAGAATGTCAGATAATCTAAGAAGGTGTAGTTGGTTCTTATATAAAAATAATCACCTTCTATTGTAAAGACAGAAATCATTCCACTTGTAAGTTTTTATACTATTGTTTTATACTATATTGTTTTTACAGGCAATATCTATTGCATATAGGCATTCAAATCTCATTGTATAGCAAAAGGAAAAAAAATGACAAAGAGAATTCTTATATCTCCTGAAGAAATGCGAAAAAAAGGAGAAATTAAGGTAAAAAGTATCCCTGTAAATCAATACCAGCGTAGCCTAAAACAAGAATTAGAGGCCAATGAAGGGATTACACCCGAAGTAGCCATTAGAATATTTCGTGATATGGTGATTATCCGTGAATTTGAGACCATGTTAGACAAGATTAAGAAATTGGGTTCGTATGAAGGTATCGAGTATCAACATGCGGGACCGGCACACCTTTCAATTGGACAGGAAGGTAGTGCTGTCGGTGAATGCGTTTTCCTTCGTGTTCATGACCATATTTTTGGTAGTCATCGGAGTCATGGAGAAATTATCGCTAAGGGACTGCGTGCTATCCATGATTTAACGGGAAATCGTTTAACGGAAATTATGAAAACCTATTGGGATGGTAAAATATTACAAGTTGTAGAAAGCTATGAACCGGATGGGTCTCCACTCGTTATTAAGGGAGAAAAAAACAAGGTTTTGTTAAAAACTAACGAAGAAGAAGAATTAGGCGTTGATTTTCTTCTATATGGACTTTTAGCAGAGATTTTTGGTCGTGAGTATGGTTTTAATAAGGGGATGGGAGGTTCCATGCATGCGTTCTTTACTCCTTTTGGGGTATACCCTGCCAATGCGATCGTAGGGGGTAGTGCGGATATAGCCACAGGTTCTGCACTGTACCGGAAGGCTCGCAAACAACCCGGTGTTACAATTGCGAACATTGGAGATGCATCTGTTGCCTGTGGACCTGTGTGGGAAGCAATGATGTTCTCTGTAATGGGACAGTATAAAACTTTATGGGACGACGAACATAAAGGTGGCTTACCTATCATATTTAATTTTATGGACAATTTTTATGGAATGGGGGGTCAGCCTATCGGAGAAACAGCAGGTTTTGAACGGCTTGCTCGTATAGGTGCAGGGCTGAATACAGAGAATATGCATGCGGAAGTTGTTGACGGAAACAATCCATTGGCCGTCGCAGATGCATACCGTCGAAAAATCCCATTAATAGAAAATGGACAGGGACCTGTGTTACTGGATGTAATATGTTATCGTCAGTCAGGACATTCTCCCAGTGATCAGTCTTCCTATCGTGACCATCAAGAAGTTGAAATGTGGAAATCGGTTGACCCTATTGTTGAATTCGCAGAAAAAATTAAGTCCGCCGGATTGGCAACGGAGACAGAACTTGAAAAGATAAAAGCGTATGCTCAAAAGAAAGTTAGAAAAGCATGTCAACGGGCTACAAGTTTAGAAATTTCACCTCGTATGAAGTTGACGCAAACTTCAGGGCTTGCAAACTTGATGTTTTCAAATCGGGAGGAAAAAGATCTCCCTGGACTTGAGAGTCCATCTGATGTATTAATCCCCTATGAAGATAATCCCCGTTTGAAAAAGATAGAAAAAAAATTGCGTGTAGGTATTGATGAAAATGGAAACCCATTAAAAGCGACACAGGCCGTTACTTTTGGAGAAGCCATTTTTGAGTCGATACTCTATCACTTCTATCACGATTCGAGGCTTATTGCTTACGGCGAAGAAAATCGAGATTGGGGTGGTGCTTTTGCTGTATATCAGGGATTAACAGAAGCCATTCCTTACCATCGCCTTTTCAATTCTCCTATATCTGAAGGAGCTATTGTAGGTACAGCAGTTGGTGTGGCTATGGAAGGAGGTAGGCCGTTAGTAGAATTGATGTATTGTGATTTTATGGGTCGAGCAGGGGATGAGGTCTTTAATCAGTTGCCCAAATGGCAAGCCATGTCTGCAGGGGAATTAAAAATGCCGGTGGTCCTTCGTGTTTCTGTAGGAGCAAAATACGGAGCCCAACACTCTCAAGATTGGACTGCATTATGTGCACATGTGCCGGGACTGAAAGTTGTTTTTCCTGCAACTCCTTATTCTGCTAAGGGACTTATTGCTTCTGCTTTGAGTGGAAGTGACCCTGTTATCTTTTTTGAAAGTCAAAGACTCTACAATCAAGTAGAAATTTTCCATAAACAAGGAGTGCCCAAAGAATATTACAGACTGCCCATTGGTGAGCCTGAAATTATCAAAGAGGGAAAAGACCTGACCATCATGACTTTTGGGGCCACCCTTTATAGAGCATGGGATGCAGTTAAGCGTTTTGAGAATGAATATGGTATCAGTGTGGAATTGATTGATGGACAGACACTTGTTCCAATTAACTATGATCCTATAGTAGAGTCTATTAAGAAAACAGGAAAACTTATCCTTGCAAGCGATGCATGCGAGAGAGGTAGTTATTTGCATACTGTAGCAGGACAACTGAGCCAAATAGCCTTTGATTATTTAGATGCTCCTATTTGTGTTATTGGTTCTCCTAATTGGATTGTTCCTCCCGCAGAATTGGAGGAGAGTTATTTCCCCCAGCCGTTTAGTTTTTTAGATGCCTATCATCAGCAAATAAAACCGCTTCCTGATTATGTTCCAAAATCTTACCGAACGCAGGAAATGTTTATTCAATTAAATCGTAAGGGGGTATAATTACCCTACCCATTATGAAAGGTTAAATAGTGTTGAAGATTTTACTGAAAATCCTGAAATGGGCCGGTATTATTCTGGTAGTGTTTTTACTGTTTATTTGGTTATGGGTTATTTTCCCCTTTTGGGGTATTTATCCACTTAATTACTATCGATATATAGAAAGAACGAAAATCCCTTCATGGGTTCTGGAATGCTGGGTTTGGGAAGACGACCAGAATACCGCAGATTTTACATTAGAACTTATAAATGGTTATGTTGAGCATGATTTTCCTGTCCGCACGGTTTTGATAGATAGTCCCTGGTCCCTTCGCTATAATGATTTTACTGTGGATGAAAAACAGTTTCCGAATCCAAAAGAATTCTTTAAATATTTTCAGGACCGAAATATTCGTGTTGTACTCTGGATGACTCCAATGATTAATAGTGAGAATCCGGATACCGCAATTAAGGATGCGGAACACTTTTATCAGGAAGCCAAAAGCAAAGGTTTTTTGGTAGGCAATGGCGTCCAGATTAAGTGGTGGAAAGGTAGGGGAGGTTTTATTGATTATACCAATCCGCAAGCAATGCAGTGGTGGCGTTCATTACAAAATCAGGTATTGGATTTAGGTGTGGACGGGTGGAAATTAGACGATTCTGCAACCTTATTGAGAACATCTCTTGGTCCTCTTCCTATGTTTTATATTCGTAGTTATAAAGGGATAATGACTCCTCGTAAATATATGGATTATTATTATCGTGAAGAACTCAAATATGGCCGGTCTATACATCCTGAATTTGTTACATTAGCCCGTTCGATAGATTCCCCTACTCCATGGGCCCATCCTGAAGGTTTCGCTCCGTTGAATGCTTCTACGGTTAATTGGGTAGGAGATAATAAGCATGAATGGGATTATGAAAAACGGGGATTGGAACGGGCCATTTATTGTATTCTTCGTAGTGCGAGATTAGGTTATTGTGTTGTCGGCTCTGATATAGCAGGGTATCATGGAGCCGAACCTATTCCAGCGGATTTGTATATTCGTTGGACACAGTTTTCCACTTTCTGTGGATTGTTTCTCAATGGAGGACATGGCGAACGGAGAATGTGGAAAAGGTCGGACATCGAGTTGGACCTTGTCCGTCGATATTCATGGCTACATACAGAGTTATTGCCATATATGTATAGTTATGTGGCTCAATGGTCAGAGGGAGGGAAACCTTTAATGCGCCCCTTGAAAGAGGGAAAATATCAATATATGTTTGGTGACTATTTACTGGTTGCTCCCATATACCAAAAAATTAGTGCAAGAACAGTTGTTTTTCCAGAAGGGAAATGGAGATGGTGGTTTAATGATACACAGGTTATTGAGGGAGGAAAGACAATGACCGATTCTTATGATATAGATAAGTATCCTGTTTTTATAAAAGAAGGTGCCATTATTCCTATGTATATCAGTCGTTCCTATACAGGTATTGGAGAAAAGGACTGGGAAGGATATTTGGTCTTAAATATTTATCCAGGTGGGAATTCGACTTTTAAGGTTTATTACCCAGATTATTCAGGAGAGATGACCGTAAATGTCCATGAGAAACCGGTTTTAACTGTTGAAATGGAAGGAGTCCGAAAGCCCCATATTCTTCGTATTTTATATCCTCAACAACCATTAGAGATAATGAAAGACAATGAACCCGTTAAAGATTTTCAGTATTCACCTGAAAATCAACGGTTGATTATCAGAAGTTCAGATACCACAGTGAAAAAATATACAATACGATGACCTATCTAGTAATATCACCGTCCGATACTGCGGTACTGCCTGTTCGATAGCCTGCAATATCAACAGTAACAAATCGATATCCTAACTCTTTTAACTCTTGCAATACTTTAGAACGAACTGGTTCGGAAATGAGTCGTGTGAGGTCTGCTACTTCCACCTCGATACGAGCAAGATTCTTATGGTTTCTCACACGATACTGTTTAAACCCAAGAGATTTTAATATTTTCTCCGCGTTTTCTATCCGTTTCAGGTCTTCTATAGTAATCGGAGTTCCTGTAGGTATTCGAGAAGAGAGACAGGCAAAACTGGGTTTATCGGCAGTAGGTAAATGGCGTATTTCACTGAGTATACGAATTTCCTGTTTAGACATGCCTATTTCCGACAGGGGAGTGATGACCCCAAACTCTTTTATGGCTAATTTTCCTGTTCGAGTTGTGTCCAACAAGTCATCCGCATTTTCACCACAGGCAAATGTTTCAATACGGTTTTGTTTTGTAAATTCTATCATGGTTTTAAAAAGTTCACTTTTACAGTAGTAACAGCGATGCGAGTCATTTTTTAAAAAGCGTTCATCTCGAAATTCATTGGGATATATTATTGAAACATTCCATTCTTGTTGCTTTGCTAATTCGAGGGCTTCTTTTAATTCTTCACGAGGAAAACTGGGGGTGTCTGCAATAAGCAGAACACATCGTTCCCCTAAAACATCATGGGTGACAGACGCAAGATAAGTTGAATCCACACCACCAGAGTATGCTATTGCAATAGATTTAAATTTTTGCAAATATTTCTTTAATTCGGCTTCCTTTTGAAGTGCTTGTTCTTTTAATGATGACATAAGGTATCCTTTTTTGTCTTAACGGAGTATATTTATAACGGTACCATTCATGTGGTCTATAGAAATATTGTCCAATCGTATATTGCATAGTTTGTTCTCTAAGGGTTCACAACTTTTTGTCAGGACACGAATATAGTTATCCGTATATCCTTGCCAATATTCCTTTTCCTTTGTTTCAAACAATACTTCTCTTATAGTATTAAGCGATTTTCTGTAAAATAAATTCCTTTTCTTTTTACTTAATTTAATTAATAAATCAACTCGACGGTTAATTTCAAGAGTTGGAATTTGTTCCGTAAAAGAATAAGCAGGAGTCCCTTCCCGTGGTGAATATGGGAAAATATGTAAGAAAAATATAGGGAGATGTTCAAGAAATTCTACTGTTTCATTGAATAATGCATCTGTTTCGCCGGGAAATCCAACAAGTATATCTGTACTAATCCCAATATCCGGCACCGTAGTTATCGCTTGCATAGCGAAGTCTTGATAAACTTCTCGGGTATACTTGCGATTCATTTGTTTTAATATTGTATTCGAGCCCGATTGAAGGGGAATATGAAGGTATGGGACAAGGGGATATTGATTATCTTGCATTCGGACAAGAAATTCTTTATTTAACGAGTTAATCTCAATGGAACTTAATCGGATTCGTATTTGATTACCAAATTGTTTGTTGATCATGTCTAATAGGTCTATTAAATTTTTACCTTCAAAACTGTAATCTCCTATGTTAATACCTGTTAGAACAATTTCTTTTACTCCCGCATCAACCCGCCAACCTATTTCTTGCAATATCTCTTTTACATCTCGTGAACGGGAAGGACCGCGGAGGTAAGGGATGATACAATAAGAACAATAACTATTACAGCCTTCCTGAATTTTGATGTTTGCACGGTGAAAACCCGGAATAGAAACAGGCATTGCACAAAGGCAATTATTTAATGAGGGAAAGTTCCATTGGGTTCCTGTTAAAAGGGAAGGGGAACTTTGCTTTTCGCTTTTTATGTGAGAGAACCAGTCCATTTTGCGTTTATTATCAACGATAAGGTCTATTCCGGGTATGTTTTTTAGTACTTCTATATCTTTTTCGACATAACAACCGATTACAACAATTTCAGCATCTGGATTTTGCCGTATGGTTTGACGGATAACTTTCCTGCATTTTACTTCTGCTTCATGAGTTACAGCACAAGTATGTATAACACATAGGTCCGCAGGGGTATCTTTGGGAACAATTTCATAGCCCAACTCATAAAGTTTCTGGAGGATTACATCAGATTCTGCTTGATTTAATCGACAACCAAGTGTATGTATATGCACATGTTTCATAAAAAGAAGACAACTTTTTGATGAATTATTTTAGTAATTCTGTTCCCTGAGGGTATGTTTCAAGCAATCGTGAAAGATATAGTTCTGCCGATTCAAGTTCCCTGTATGCCTTTTGGACATCTGCTAATGATACTTCGCGTTTTATCGATTTTTTTTGTGTTTCGTCGTATTTGTATTTTGCTATTACTTTATTCTGGTAAGCCACTATCAATTCCAATTCTTTTAGGATTTTCTGCTCTATTGAAATTGTTTCCCCCTCATTCTCCACAGTTTCAGTATCTTCTAAAGAAACTTTTGCGCAATTCTCAATAATTGCCCTTAATTTTGAAATATTTCCGGTCGCTTTTTTGAAAAGGACTATCTCTAAGTTATCATTTGTCCCTTCTCTTTGAAATATTGGCTGGGGGTTTATACCCAGAAGTATAAGTATTAAAGTAAGAATACAAACAGATGAGATAAGTAGAACTCTCATAAATCTCTGCCTTTTTTCTATATTTGTTTACAATTTCTTAATATCCAGTGAGTTAGTAATCGAATGCCAAAACCCGTAGGATACTTACTATCCCAGTAAGGGATATGTTTTACACCCCAGGCTGTTCCAGCAATATCAATATGGGCCCATGGAATATTATTCACCACAAATTGTTTTAAAAAAACACCTCCTACTATTGTTGAGGCTTCTGATTTAGGACCTATGTTGGCAATATCTGCAAAGTCAGATTGTATAAGTTTATCATAATCCTCCCAGAGTGGAAGTTTCCAGAGTCGTTCCCCTGTCTCTTGACCCGCTTTTATTAATTCATTAGACAAATCACCATTGTTAGAGATAAGCCCTGCTGAAAAATGTCCCAATGCTATTATACATCCTCCCGTTAGGGTTGCAATATCTACAATTCGTGAGGGAGAATAGTTTTTCTGTACATATGAGATAGCATCGGCTAAAATTAATCGTCCTTCAGCATCCGTATTAAGCACCTCTACAGTTTTCCCGCTGTATGTTTTGATAATATCTCCCGGTAGTAATGCTGAACCACCGGGCATATTTTCCACTAATGGAATAACTCCGACCACGGACACATCGGCTTTTAATTCAGCAAGGGTACAGACGGTACCCAAAACAACACCTGCACCCGACATGTCATATCGCATATCCTGCATATCGTCTCGCGGTTTTAAGCAAATGCCTCCTGTGTCAAAAGTTACCCCTTTACCAATAAGAGCCACAGGTTTTTCTATCGCAGACTTGGTGTTGTATTCAAGAATAAGTAATAATGGCTCCCTTTTTGATCCTTTACCTACGGCGAGGATACTGTTTAATCCTTTCTCTTCTAATAAACCTTTATTTAAAATCTGAGTTTTAACTTGAATTTTCTGACAAATATCTTGTGCTATATCTGCGAAGGATTGAGGTGTTAACTCATTTGCAGGAGAGCAAATCAATGAACGAGCCATAGAAACTGCATTACAAATTATAACAGTTTGATTGGATTGATTTTGAAGGTCAGAAATATCCTTATCCTTTGACACAATAAATTTAATATGAGTTAATTGTGTAGGTTTATCTTTGTGTATAGTATCGGAATTTTTGTATTGTTCAAAAACATATTGGCTCAACATAACCCCTTCAATAAAAGGAATTATGTATTCTGTTCGCATTTGTTCCCAATCACAAATTAACATCTGGATTCTATTTGTTTTAGTACACTCGGTAACTTTTGCTGAAATTCTACGGACCTTTTCTAACTCAATTTTGTCTTGAGGACCCAATCCCACAAGAATGGTTCCTGCAAAGGACGCATTTATAAAAGGGACAAATAAAATCTCATTTTCTTTACCGTGAAATAAATCGCGGTCTATCATTGCCTGTATCGCTAATTCCTGTTCTTCCGTAAGTAAGGAACATTCCACGGGAAGGTGGTTTTCATAGATGGGTATTAATAGGGCCGAGTTCCAGTTCCATTCTATTTTCGATTGAGGATAAATGACAGAAATATTCATGGCGATATTCCTTCTAATATGATAATTTATTTAAGGGCGAAATTTTTATTGTTCTGATATATTCTGCTTCTAACCAGTGTCCACGAAAACCTGTAACGCGTCCATATATCAGGTCTCCAATATGCAAACCCTTTCCGAGTACTGTTATAGAACGATATGAATTGGTTCTGCCATTCCAGAAGTTATCATCTCGTGGATGTTTTTCCTCAATCAATACCTCCTGTTCTGTACCTATTAATTGTTTCATGGATGATTGATTAATTTTTTCTTGTAATTCAATTATTTGTGCTAAACGCTCTTCCTTCGTTTTTCTCGGGACCGTATCTCCTAACTTCTCCGCATAAGTGCCGGGACGGGGTGAATACTTGAATGGATATATCTGACTAAATTTTATCTGTTCAACAACTTTCAGTGTTTCCTCAAATTCCTCATCCGTTTCTGTTGGAAAACCAACAATTAAATCCGTGCTAACTTCAATTTTCGGAACTTTACTACGCAAGTATTCAATATGCTCAATGTATTGTTCAATAGTATGTCTTCTTCTCATAAGTTTCAAAATTCGGTTTGAACCTGATTGTAAAGGCAAGTGGATATGTCGTGCAATATTCTTGCGATTTGCAATCAAGTCCGTCAACTCTTTGTTCCAGTCATGGGGATGAGGAGAAGTAAAACGGATTCGCCACACATCTTTTATATTGGAGACATCACTTAAGAGTTGAACAAAACGATAATCATCCCGAAATTTATATGCATTTACATTTTGTCCTAATAACCATATCTCTCGAATTCCCTCTGCAATGACAGCCGTCACTTCTTTCTGGATATTTTCAGGGGTGCGGTATATTTCTCGTCCTCGTGTGCGTGGAACAATGCAAAAACTGCAGGCATTGTTACAACCTTTGCTAATAGCGATATAGGCCTTTACCCCTTCACGATGTCCCTTTTCAAGCCATTCATCCGGGATAAAATCAAATACAGGGGGTTTGGGATATGTCCGTTGTGTTAGACAGATTCGTTCGCCGTTTTGAACACGTCCAATAAGTTCTGGTAGTTCAAAATAATGGTCGGGTCCTATTACAATATCCACTGCGGGTTCCCGTTCTAAAATGTGGTTCCCTTCCTGTTGAGCAACACATCCACAAACCGCAATCACTGTCTCAGGTCTTTTCTTTTTTATGGGTCGTAATGTACCTAACAGACTATATACTTTATTTTCTGGGTTTTCCCGAACAGAACAGGTGTTGATTAAAATAAGATGTGCTTCATCTGGCGTATTTGTGCAAGAGAAACCGAATTGCTTAAGGATAGAAACCATCCGTGCACTATCATGTTCGTTCATCTGGCAACCGAATGTTTTTATATAAACATATTTCATTTTTATCTACTTTATCTGGTGATATTAAATTTTACTCTTTGAAATAAAAGACTATATGGGGATCTAAAACCTTTACTCTTTTTTTGAAACCGTTATATAAAACGGTCAATAGAAATTTGGATAATACAAACTTTATATCTCCCGGCTATTCAGCTTTTTCTGAATATACTCTGTTACCTTTAATATAATAGTTTCAAGGGGCGTATGAGGAGTATATCCAATAGCCTGCCTTATTTTTTTCAAGCAAGGCACACGATGTCGCATATCTTCATAGCCTTCAGGGTAGGCCTCTTCATAAGGAATTAACTGGATGGTAGAGGAACTCTTTGTGAGTTCGATTACCTTATTAGCGAGGTCTATGATTCGAACACTTTTATCATTCCCTAAATTGAATATTTTGCCACATAAATCCGGTCGTTCCATAATCTGGACCAGTGCGGGAACTACATCTCCTACATAAGCAAAAGAGCGAGTCTGTTGACCATCTCCATACACGTGAAGCGGTTCTCCCTTGAGTGCTTGTGTAATAAAATTGGGCAATACCATCCCGTATTGGCCTGTTTGACGCGGTCCTACAATATTAAACAGTCGAACAATATATACGGGGTGTCGTTTCTCTTTCCAGTAAGCAAGGGTGAGGAATTCGTCAATTGCTTTTGATGCTGCATAACACCAGCGATGTCGATGGGGAGGTCCTATTATCTGGTCATCCTCTTCTTCAAAAACTTCCTTTAAACTTTTGCCATATACCTCACTTGTTGAAGTTATAAGTAGTGAACGACGATAACGACAAGTCTCTTCCAGGACAGTTTCTGTCCCGCGAATATTGTTTACAATAGTCTGGATAGGATGATTAATGACTAAGTTTACACCTACGGTTGCTGCTAAATGAAAAACAGTATCGACATCTTTTACCAAATCACGAACAATGTCTTGGTTTAGTGTAGAATCTATAATACATTTTACACCACGAATATGTTCAATATTTTCAAACTTTCCCGTACTCAAATCATCAAGAACAATAACCTCGTCTCCTTTTTGAGTTAGGTATTCACATAAATGTGAACCGATAAATCCTGCTCCACCTGTAACTAAAACTCGCATAAAAGTTCCTTCCTGTTTGTAAAAAAGCAGTAAACAATATAGTGACAAATGATTATAAAAGATATAAAAGAAAAAATACCACTCTTTACTTCTTTTATGTAGTAAATAAAAAAATTTGAATTTGTTATAAAAGAACAGATTACATAATTTTTATATTATTATAATAATATGCTTGAAATATATGTATTAATAATGTAAAATATTAGCAGAAAACTTCTCTTTGAAGTATTGTGAATAGATAAATTTATAAGGTCAAAAAAATCAACTAGATAGAAGGATTATAGCAGTGGACCAGGCCGTATCTACCCCATCTGGAATCCGATATATCGGAAAAGTAAAATGGTTTAATGACCGCAAAGGTTATGGTTTTATTGTTAACGAATTGGGCGAGGATATATTCGTCCATCACACCGAAATCCGTATGAGAGGTTTTCGTACTCTTCGCGAAGGTGAGAAAATAAGTTTCGAACTGGTACAGGGCCCGAAGGGATTGCTTGCAAAGAATGTAAGCAGAATACGAATGTAAAATTAGATAAAATATGCTCTATTAAATTAAATGGGGTAGTTTGAAAGAAGGAAGAAGTGAGAGTTGTTTTATTTTGTGGAATTGAGTGATAATAATACCTCAATTGCGAATGTATTTTAGAACACATTTAAATTTATAGAAAGGAAGAAGGGTATGGGTATTTTTATTCTTATTATGAGTGTATCCGTGTTTTCACAAGCATCAGATTGGGTTTCTCTGATTGATAACAACTCTTTGGAGGGATGGAAACCCTTAGGAGGTGAATGGACAATTCAAGATGGAGTAGTAAAAGGAAAATTAACGAAGACGCCTGAAGAAAAAGAAAAACAGGTGAATATATGGCTACTTTATACCAAAAAAGAATTTGCGGATTTCGAGTTTGAATGTGAATTTCGGACATTAAATCCTATTAATGGAGGTATTCAATTTAGAACACAATGGTTACCTTTATTACCCGTCTCTGAGAATGTCCCTCCTGAAAATTGGAAATATGATTGCTACGGCTACCAGGCAAATATTGAAACGCGAGAACGGTTCGGAACAGGTCGCATTATTGAAGAGAATGGTAGAGGGCTATTGGCGGAACCTTCCCGGGATGCGGTAATGACCTTGAAACAGAGGGGATGGAATCGCATGAAGATTATCGCCGTAGGACCAAAAATTGAGGTGTACCTTCATGATATATTGGCGGGAACAATAGAGGACGACAACTACATCAAAGGCTACATTCTTTTACAAGTTCGTGCGGATGAAGTTATTCATGAAACAGCAGAAGTTGAGTATAGAAATATCCGAATTAAAGATTTAGGTCGTACGGGGGACTGGCAGAGTTTGTTCAATGGGAAAGACCTCTCCGGATGGAAAAACTATGGGTCAGAGGAATGGGTTGTTGAAGACGGTATAATAGTGGGGAAGAGTGGACCCAAAAAATCAGAGGGGTATTTAGCAACAGAGAAGTGTTGGAAAAATTTCCGTGTCCGCGGACAATTCAAAATGTTAGGTGAAGGTAATTATGGTTTGTTCTATCATTCCAGTATTAAAATGCGTGAAGATGGTTATCCTATTATATCAGGTATTCAGACAGAGGTTGAACCGGGTTATCCTACGAAGACGGGATTCCTTTATGAAAGTTATAAAAGAGGTTGGCTAACAGAACCCCATACAAAAAGTCCATCTGCTTGGGCGCTACGCAAGGGGGATTGGAATGAAATAGAGGTGAAGAATGAGGGGAATAGAACCATTTCATGGTTGAATGGTATCAAGGTGGTTGATTTTACAGACAATAGTCCGAATCTTTTTGAAGGTTTCTTTGCTTTGCAATTACATACAGGAGGTGTTGCAGGTATTCAATGGAAAGAAATCTATGTTATGGGAGACCCCTTACCGTAAAACGAACAAAGTCCAAAATATTGTTATATTTTAAGTTATTTAATGTATAATTTATAAGTTATGTATTGTAAAAATATTTAACCTTGAACAAGGAGGGCAAGATATGAAAACTAATAATTACTCAAAGACAATAGTTGTTCGTAATATTATTTTAATTTCTGTGCTATGTTTAGTGATGTCAGGCTGTATTGGGGGTTGTTTTGTCATCTCAGATATAAAGTTTACAGTATCTTTAATAAAGAATGCGACAATACCCGGAACACCAAATAGTATTTATTTGGGAAGAGAAGTTCAATTAGCAAAAGTTTGTGGACAGTTTGACACAGATAAAATAAGGGAACAGTTGATAAGTGGAATTCAAAAGTTACCTGTGGGTTCGAACATTCTTGTAAGATTGGTAGATAGAATAAAGATAAAGAATCTGTGGCTTGAAAAGATAA
>CAKZKR010000042.1 GCA_937124615.1 uncultured bacterium | reverse complement strand
TATAACAGCAATGTTATCGGATGAAATCTTTTGACCCTCCATAATAAAAACCCATCACAGAACACAGTAAATATACTCAAATAAACCCCAAATCCTGAAATCTCAATCCTTCATTTCCCCTCAGTTTTCCTTTATATTCTCCCCCCTTCTCTTCCTGCTCATTTGTAACAAAAAAATCCCCATGTTATCCGTGCGGTAAAAAATCTAACCACAAAGAACACGGAGAACCAAAGAGTTCCACATAGATATATGTTAGAACTCATTTTAGGGTGCAGGGTTAGCATAGCCAGTAGGATGGTGTTTTTTCTATGCTCTAGCAGAATACAGGCTTTGCCTTTTACCCCCTGGGATGAGGGGAATAAACAGAGATGCGGAGGTTTACTGTCAGAAAACGACCTTCTTATTCTTTCTCTTCTTTGGGTTCTAAAGGTTGAAGTGCGTTATCGTCCTTTGCCGGATGTTCACTACCGGGTAATGCTACAATCGGTTCGTTAATATAATCATAAACAATAGACAAACCGGACCTTTCAATAATCCCCTTTATATCATTGACAAAACCATCCGGTGCTCGAAGTGATTTTCGTAAGAGAACCTTTTTCTTCCCCTTGCCTTTCTCATTCTCAAGGAACTGAGGCAATTCAGATATATCCACTTTTTGTCCACCCATAAATAGAGTTCCTTTGCTCCCTATGGAAATGCGGATTTCAGATTTACGGTCAGGATAAGCCTGTTCGTGAAGTTTGCCCCACATATTACGAGACTCATAACGGACATCTTCCGAAATTTTATCTTCTGCACGCGTCAACAATTCCGCCTCAGGATGGGTATATTCATCTACAATGGTTGTCGTTATGAAGATGAGCAGATTATCATTTCTGGCTGTTCGGGATGGATTGCGGAATAATTTCCCTAAAAGAGGAATATCTCCCAACAAGGGTGTTTTCGTAACAAGATGTGAACTTCGACTTCTTCTCAACCCACCCAAAACGACTGTCTCGCCATTTTGTACTCGAAGTTGTGTTTCTGCATGACGAATTGTCTTCTCCGGAACCGTAGATGTCTGGTCGTATGCTTTGATTTCCTTATCCTTATAAGAACTATCTTCAGCACTGATGTCTAACAAAATACTGTTTTCTTCTGTAATACGAGGGACTACAGATAATATTGTGCCTACATCGATAAATTCCACACGATTGTATCCACCATAGTATCCATAATAAGGATAATTGGGATAATTGGGATAATTGGGATTATTTTGTCCTCCAGTACCATCTGTATTTGTCTGACGATAATAATAGGGAGAATAACCTCCTGCTGTACCGGAAATATAAGGAACACGTGTAGCATTTTCAAATATAGCCTCTTCTCCATCCTGGACTACAACCCGCGGAGAAGAAAGAATTGTCGCCTTATTCTGACGGTCAAGATAGTTTAACGCTATCGCAAGATTATTTCCAAGGAACTGGTCGATAACAGGTTTCCCCTGAAGCGTCTGAAGTTGAGGACGGGTAATATTCCCACTGCTGTCCACAGTCAAAGGACCAAAACGCGGTACAAGAGAAGGGAGTTGTCCAATACTCATCACCTCGCCACTCCCCGATGGAGATACGATATCTTTTACCCCTGAGCCCCCGTGAAGAACTATCGGTACATTGCCAGAAGTTCCATAGTAAGACCAGTTAATACCCAATGAGCGTTCCAGTTCCGTATCCATTTCTACAATAAAGGCCTCTATCAATACTTGTTTCCGCTTAATATCCCAAGTTTTTATCAATTCATCAATTTCTGCAATTCGACTGGGCAATGCGGTAACCGTTATCTGGTGAGTCATATCATTAACGACAATTTGTCCCATATCAGGAGGAACCATGTTTTCCAGTTGGTCCGCAATAAAATCAATATCTGCATACTTGATAAACCATGTCCGTGTTTCCAGTCGTATATCCAGCGTTTTAATAAATTCGCCAATTCGTTCTAATCGTGTTGGCAAGTCTGAGACAATAATGACATTCGTTCGCGGGTCTATCTGCACAACCCCCCGCTGAGAAATCATACTACTAAGAGAATCTGCTACATTTTCAACATCTACATAATTAACTGAGAAACTTCTTGTTTCTAATGGAATATCAAGACGAGCAACTACTTCCTCCATCTTCTCTAATGAAGCGGGGGAATCCCAAACGAAAAGATTCCCACTCCGAGTATCTACCAGAAGGCTACCATTAGGCGATAGCATAGAAGTCAAAACGGATTCAACATCAGACACCTCCGCATGCTTAATTGTAAAAACTTTCTTTTCCAATGGGACATCCAGTTCTTTAACTGTTTTTTCCATCTGATTTAGATTATCCTCTATATCCCACACATAAATAACACCTGTCCGAGTATCTGTTATCATCTTTCCTACCCCAGACAGAAGCGCGGATATAAGGGCTTCCATATAAGAAATATCCGCATTTTTTATTTTAAATTCTCGCGGTTTCAAGTCGCCAAAAGTCTTAATTAACCATTCCTCTTTTGTATATACACGCATAAAGTTTGTCTTTTCATCAAAGTCATAAAACAAATCATAAAACTTCAGTACTTCCAGGGCCTCTTTCGGTTTCTTATCAACAATCCAGAAATTCATCTGTAAATCTTTTGAACCCTCTGAAACAATAATGTTCCAATTCGTTGCTAAATGAATAGCTTCCAAAAACTCACCAACGGTCATGGGTCCGGGTAATGTTAAGGGTTCACCAACATCCGGAAGTTCAGAATAATCCAATTTTCTGCTAAAAAGAATATCGAAGAAACCGGGAACAGTCGTTCCTTGTTTTGTGCCCGTTGTCCCTACTGCACCCGCCGCTTGACCAATCGTAGAAAGGAACCCTTTTAAACCGGGTGCAGGGGGTGTCGCTCCTGCCGGAGTGGCCCCTCCTGAAAGCATAGCAGGTGTGCGTGGTCCCGGGGGGGTCGGTCCTGCCGTAGTTCCACCCGCGGGTACCGATGGAACAGTCGCAGGGGGTTGCTGAGCCGTAGACCCTTCTTTCTGAATAGAGGAACCCGTGATTGTTTTAGTCCCTGTAGGTTGGGACTTTTTTGTGGCCGTATCTTCTTTGGGCTTTTCCTCTTTCGGTTTCGTTTCCGTTGGTTTCCCTTCCTCCTTCTGTTTTGTATCACGACTACGCAGGGAAGGAGTTTGTTGCATAGAACTACCCCCATATCCCGAACTCGAATCATTCAAATTAAATCGTGTAGGCTGTCCACGCACTGAAGAAGAGGTCCCTCGCGTATTTCTTGTAGAAGGACGAGCCACAGGACTCGTTGGCGATTGTTGCGAAAGAGCCCAAAAGTCTAAAAACAAAAATAAAGAACAAAAGATAATCACCTGCAAGAATATTTTTCTCATATATGACTTTCTCTCTATGTTTTTCCCAATAACAATTGTAGTTCCAATCATTATACCGTCCTTGATGTTTGACTTTTATTCTTATGTATGATACATACAGTAACTATTGTTTCACAAGATAGACTACTCTCTATTTATGGTATAAGGAATTTCTTCCTTTCCTTCGGCCCAGAAATAAATGAGCGTTACCGTAGTGCGGTCAAAGGATTGCACCTTACAACCTTTGACAGTATCTCCAACTCCTACTAAAATACCACGAGGTTCTTCCGGTGTAAATATTTTTATTTTCTGTCCAATCTGTTGCCGAGAAGCCTTCACCCCTTGCAATATCTGCGCAACATCCGGTTTTTTTGGAGGCGGGGGTGGAGGCGGGGGTGGAGGCGGGGGCGGTGGAACCAAAAGTTTCCACAACTCTTTCTTATCTATTATTTTTTGTCCCCATACATCAATATCCACATTCGATGAATCCGATATTCGAGTCGATGGCGGTATTGACTGCAAATCCCTATAAAGAGTTTCTCTTCGCACTTCAGTTGGGTCAAACAAAAAACTTAAAACAATCTGACAAAAAACAAAAACCATCAGTATCCCAACTGTAAACTCACCCCAAAACCATATTTTTTCAATACCAAGAGATTTCATCATCCTGCTTTCAACAACTTTCCATTATAGATATATATTTTATTCCCATTACCCTTAACAACGATATGGGGCACTCGCACCCGTAACCGTTCCTGTTTAGAATCGGGTAAAGACATGCTTATTCTATAGCGATAGATTTTTCCATCATTCTTCAAAACTTCTTGACCTTCAAAAACAACCTTATCCGGTGAAGACAATGTCAAATAAGCCTCTCCCGTCGTTGCCACATCCATTTCAAGTATCCATCTCTCTCCCGGACGAAAAGAACGAACAAAAGAAACATCCATCGTATCGCTGGAAGACTCCGCAACAAGAAAATCACCGTCTCTTTGGGGGTCTTTTTGTGTTGTTATTGTCCCACCTACACAATTCCAATCGACTGGGTCAAAACTTATATTCATCACAGTAGCTGATTGCAACCTCTCTAATGGCATACCTGCAGTAATAATTCGTGTAATGTCCATATCTGCACTAACTTTTTCTTCCAGCGGATGTCTGCGCAAATCAATATTATCAATACGCAGAGACTGGGGACTGCTTTGCAATCGCTGGAGAAACATAATCATAGAAGTAAAATCAGTAAGAGGCAATTTCACATTCAGAGTATATTCTCGATAATTCTTATCCGTAGTCCTGAGTATCCCCTGTTGCAGTGAGGGAATTTCCACGAGGGCTCCTGTACTCGTAAGTGTCTTTATGGGTATTCCTTCTTCATTCAGTTCCGGCGGATACTTCTGAGCAAGTCGATACAACTCCTGTCGCAATCGGTCATGAATCTCTGCCTCTGTCCATTTACTCGAATGCTGACGGGCAACCTGGGCATATTCCGTTTCTACACTCTGCTTTAGTGCCAGTTGATGCGTATAATTAATTAAATCTTGCTGTAACCGGTCCAGTTCGTTTTCTAACTCATTGATATATCCTATTGTAGAGCGATATACCATGTTCATCGCAAACAACACACATACCACCACAACCCCTAAAACGAGCCTTTGCTCCCGTATGGAAAATCGTTTCCAGAAATTATGGAGTTGAAGGAGTACCTGAACCACTTATTTCTTCCTCTTCAATAAACGGTATGGAAATCTGATAATCAAAAATTATTTCATTTTGTTCCCGTGTCTGCTGTTCATAAACACTTCTCGCTTGCTGAAATGCCTTCAACGAACTTGTTACAGCCTGTCTACGGAGATTTTCTGCGAAAGTATGTATATCATCTATCGATTTGGCCCGACCCCAGATATTAATCCCTTCCGTTCGTCTATAACTTACCATGTTCAAATTTATACGAGGAGGAGTCGCTTCAGTAATACGTGCAAGATAATCGAGAAAAGAGCCACTCTTTGCTACTTCACGGCGGAGTATTTGCAATTGTTGCCGTTTTTCTGCAATCCCTCGTGCATTCGGCTCTAACTCCGCAACTCGTTTCTCCAATTCGCGTATTAATCTCTGCCGTTGATACACACTCTCTAAAAACCAACCCGCAAGAGAAAGAATTAACAGGGATACTAAAACCGCCATTCTTTTAAGATGCTTCGAAACTGTACGGAGTTTGTGTGTTATAAGCAACTCTTCTGGTAATAAATTTAATAACAGGGGTTTATCCTGATATAAGGACTGTGCGACACCCAATAAAGGCCATGATACGGGATACATTGCACCATCCATTGAAGAAATAAATGTATAATCATTGACAGAAAGGAACGCACAGGGTATATCAAGAAATTTATTTAATTCCTCTTTCAAACGATTCCCCACAGGAAAATCAGAACTAATATAAACTGTATCAATTGCAATCTCTGTTTCCATTTCCCGTTGATAGGAATTTATGGATGTTCGTATCTCACGAAGTACCTCATGAGTTATATCCAGAGAGCGCTCTCCCGGTGTATCCTCAACGGATTGTTTCGATGTAAGATACTCCACAGACCCCCGAAATGGGTCTAAAACAATCTCTTCATCCTTCTCCGAAGAAACAATATTAGATACCGCCGATTCGGCACTTTCCCAACTTGTCCGCACCCCCCTTGAAAATTGCAAAGCATGGTCATTAAAAATAGCCACCTCAATACCACCCAGAGTAAGATGAACAAAAAGAGCGTGTAAATGCTTCGCTTTTTTCAATATTTCTGGAGCCGAATTGATAAACACCCCTGTGCTAACCAAAATCCCCGCTGGTTCCCAGCCTATTTCTCTTAGAACCTTAATCTTTTCCTGTATCAGGTCACGGTGGGCTATTGCTACAAAAACCCTGCTCTGGGAATCGGGTAATGTTTCCAGAATACATTGAGATATTTGTATCTCTTCTAAGGAATAAGGAACAAATTCCTCTGCACTTAGCAACACCATGTTTTTTATCTCTTCGTTATCCTGAGAAGGGAGGGTAATAATTCGTGAGGTTATTTCATGTCTTGGAAGCACAAGATAACACGGTTCGTTCAGCCATTTGTGCTCCCCGACTTTTTTTATAAGTCGAGAAAAAGCCCCTTCTCCAGAACGATTGAGTTCAAAACTTGTCTCGTAATGGAGCACTTCCCATGTCTTACGCGTTTTTTGTACACGCAACAGGGTATAATGCTCCCCCTCAATAGTTAAAAAAATATACTTATTTCCTTTAGTTTCCAAAGGTCTCCTCCTGCCAACGGATTAAATTCGCATTTGTACTCTCAACATACACCACCGCCGTACAGGCAACTCTTATTCTACCATTTCGTAAAGTCGCATATCCTTTAATCTTATAGCATGTAGAATAAAACATGCAATATTGCTTAATGGCTTCCACTGGGTCTCCCGAAAGGCCCGTCTTATCAATAAGTTCCTGTATATTGCCAAAGCCTTTATCATCACGGGTTCCGATTTGCCCATCCTCTCCTGCTCGATATTTCATAATAACACCAATAGCACGGTCCCCCAATTTAGGAATGCACCTCAACACTTGCTCGGATGCTGTATTAATATTAATCTTCCCATATCCATGAACCGTAAACATGTCTTTCAAAGCAGGTGTCCGGTCCGTACCAAACCAATCTTCATCTTTCACCCCTCGCAAATATCGCAATTCTTCTTCAATCTGAAATGGAGAAATTCCTTCATCCTGATGAACCGCCTCTGTCCTGCGTTTCATAATCTGACGAATAATACCCCGATTAATCCCCTGAACCTCTTCAAGTATCTCTTTCGGTGTTGAATTCAAATTAATCTTACTCTCCTCATCAGTAATTACAAAAAACACATCATCTTCACTTCTATCCTCATTCCAATCTAATATTTTAAGGTCTTTAATTAAACTCTTGGGTTGAGCCCATGGTTGACCTAAATGCGTCCCCCCCATATTCTCCGGATTACTCGCATCAATAATTGCTTTATTACGCAGTTCCAGAATACCTCGTTGAACAGCAGAATGTGCTAAAAGCCGTGCTTCACTTACATTCAGACTATATGCAGAAGCGCGACGGTCTAACATAACCCTCCTGCCAAAGCCCAGAATAACAAAACTCAGCAAAGCAATCATCCAGAGGACAGATACAAGTATAAATCCTTTTTTCATAATTCATCCTTTAACAACTGCTGAATTTGTCTATCTGTCAGGTGGGCAGAAGGAGCCCGAACAGGAAAAACTTCTTTGAAAACCATTTGCTCATCCGGCGAGTCGGGGTCATAAAGAGCCATTTTAATTTCTATCCCTTGAGGAAGCCACCAACAAAGTTTATGTTTTTGCACACGCACAGGTTCCACAGGAGTTGGGGGCTCTTTCCAATTTCTCTTTTCATCATAAGGTATCCAGATATATGTTATTTCAAGTTCTTTAACATTCTCGACGAGAGTTACCTTTTTTCTCTTGGACACTTTAATTCGTGACCGGTCAATCTCACGATTCGCCGGAGGCACCTTCGGCAAAGCCGTTTCTACCAAGGCTTCTTCACGCTCCAGTCGTTTCTGTCCTCGATTATATCTGTACTCAATTCGCATAAGATGCCCTCCCTCACCGGTATCCTTGTCAAACGGCTCCGTAATTACAAAAAGTGTCATTTGCTGGTCATCCCCTTCAAACAAATGCCCCGCAGAAGCAATAAGGTTATTCATATCTCGAGCAATAAGACTCATCACGAGACGGGCATCCTGTTGAGGATTCACACCCGATTCCAGCCGTTTCCATGTTTGAATGGATGAATGAAAAAGGACATAAACAGAAGACAGAACAATACTCAACAGGGTCGCGGCAACGAGAAGCTCCATCAGGGTAAAGCCTCTCGGCCTCGAAGATAAAAACTTGTTGTTCTTTATTGTTGATATTCCTCGGGTATCCATAACTTCTCAGGTTGAAATATATTTTGGGCATGCACTTCAAACGGTATCCCTGCCCGTTGCCATCGTATCCATATATCCACTTTCGCAAAATAATCACGAAACATTTTCTCCAGATTCTCACGAAGTTGTGGAGGTAACTCCGCAGGCAACTCCGGCCGGGGTATAGAAACTTTACGAATCTCCCATTGGTATGAAAATCGGTTATACGGCTCCGGAAAAGTTCCGGACTTGCTTTCTTCTACATATTGGGGCTGTAATTCTATCTCCGCATTAATCTGTTCTAAAAGAAATTTCGCTGTGGTATAGTCAATGGCTTGACCTCGTGTTAATATAGCTTGTTGTAATGCGGACTGGAAGGTCAACCCTGCAATACTCAAAACCGCCATCGAGAAAACAGCCTCAAACAAGATATAACCCGTTCTTTTCATAAATCTCCTCATTTTATCTCGAATCTCCCCAATGCTCCAGTCCATTTAATAAGAATACGCTGGCGCCCCCTACCCTGTGGTTCTAATTCAATTTCTCCCGGGTCGGATGCCCCATTGGGATAACAGGATATATATCGCAAACCTGTTTTGCGGTCCTTACCTGCAGTAATACGAGAGATTTTTATCGTTTCAGGAAGGGTAAGAACACCGCCACCATCCGCCATGCCCACAAGCTCAAATTCCTTCTCTCCATCTATTGTTTGACTTTTCAATCGAAATAACGATATTTCCCTTTTTTCGTCATCCAACAGTACACGAAACTCGCGAGATTCTGCAACAGCCTTCTCCTGAGCATAGCGAATTAACGAAGTAATGTCCTGTGTCGTGTTTCGTATACGCAAAGAAGACATCGTTCGGTTGTATATCGGAATAACCATCCCCGTCAATATGGAAATAAACGCTACAACAACTACTAACTCAATAAGAGTAAATCCATTTCTTGTCGTTTCTTCGTAAAAAATAACACGCACTCTATTTTTATCTTAATATCCTGATTTATTATTTTTTCGATGTGAGTTCCGTTTTCGATTCCGATGTTACATCATCTTCATTACCGGGGACACCATCAGGTCCCGCTGAAAAAATTTGATAATCAGCCTTGAGCGGGTCTGTCGCGGGTTTATAAATATACGGATTTCCCCAGGGGTCCGGTCGAATTTCACGAACATAACGCCGTTCACCACTAACCAAATCTTCCAGTGAGGATGGATATTTATCATTGTGGTCCAAAGCATACAAATCCACTGCATTGCTATAGGTCGCTATATCGCCCTTTGCTGCACGGATTTGCGTCTCTCGAACTCGACCACCATAATTCATCACAACCATTCCCGCAAGAATACCGATAATTATGGTTACAAGAATAAGTTCAATGAGAGTAAAACCTGAATTGTAAGCCATAGTATATAATCCCTTCTATAATTATTATTATGATACCATTACTATATTATAACGAAATTCCTATCTATATTTTACGACAAACAAGCCCTTTTCGCAGTTGCGTTAAAAAATAAAGTAGAATTATAAAATATACATTTTAATTCTTCAAAACATTAACTTATAAGGTTATGTTCTATGACAAATATCCCCGAATATCGTACCCATCAAATAGAAAAATCCTATGAAATTGCCCGCGAAAAATATTCCACCTTCCAGGTAGATACAGAAACTGTACTAAAGAAATTAGAAACCATCCCCGTTTCTTTACATTGCTGGCAGGGTGACGATGTCAGTGGGTTTGAACATTCTGAAGCCTCTTCCAGTGGAGGGATACAGGCAACAGGCAACTATCCCGGGAAAGCAAGAAACGCAGACGAATTAAGACAGGATATAGAAAAAGCCTTATCCCTAATCCCCGGCAAACACCGTATAAATCTTCATGCAATATATGCAGAAACACAGGGGAAAAAAGTAGAACGCGATGCATTAACGGCCGAACATTTCTCCCGCTGGGCAGACTGGGCTAAGGAACAGGGATTAGGGGTTGACTTTAATCCGACCTGTTTTGCCCACCCCCTCGCAGATAGCGGTTTCACACTTTCCCATTCCGACCGTTCCATCCGCGAATTCTGGATACGCCACTGCATTGTCTGTCGTGAAATTGGTGCCTTCTTTGGAAAAACACTCGGTAAAACCTGTATTACGAATATCTGGATACCCGACGGATATAAAGACCTCCCCATAGATAGACTCGCTCCTCGCCAACGATTAAAGGAAGCCTTAGACGAAATCCTCTCAAAACCTATTGACGAAAAATGGAACAAAGACTCCATCGAAAGCAAACTTTTCGGAATAGGCTCTGAATGCTATGTCGTCGGTTCACACGAATTCTATTTAGGTTATGCCGTCCAAAAACAAAAAATTCTCTGCCTCGATATGGGACATTTTCATCCCACAGAATTGGTCGCAGACAAACTCTCCTCCATCCTGCTTTATATCCCCGAAGTGCTATTACACATAAGTAGAGGCGTTCGCTGGGACAGCGACCATGTAGTCATTGTTAATGACGATGTTTCCGCACTTATGGACGAAATTTCGCGGAACAACCTGTTCGCCCAGGTACATATCGGACTGGACTTCTTCGATGCCAGCATTAACCGCATCTCCGCATGGGTTACCGGAACCCGCGCCGTGCTACGAGCCTTACTCAAATCTTTATTAGAGCCTACCAATCTCCTCAAAGAAATCGAATCGGCTGGCGATTACACAAGCCGGTTAGCCTTACTCGAAGAAACGAAAAACCTCCCCGGGTCGGCCGTTTGGGACTATTACTGCCTCAAAAAAGATGTACCCGTAGGAATAAATTGGCTCCATGAAGTTAAAAATTATGAAAAAACCATACTCGCATCTCGCAACAAATAACCGGAACCTTTGAGCCATAAACCATCTTATATCGTTTATCAAAATATTATCAGGTTCTTAACTTCCTCTTGCTAAAATGTAAGTCTTTTAAGCTAACAACTGAGAAAAAGTTTCACACCTTTTATAACTATATCACCTGTACTTCTTCTATTTTATCTTCTTTCCGTCGATATACGAATAATTTATCCATTCCTAACAAATGTTATTAATTGAGATATTAGGTGTTGAATTTGATAGTAATAATCTTCTTGCCGTTACATTGTACCTTTACAATGTTTTCAGGGAAAATCTCTAACTTCTGGATAATTGTTTCTTCAAAATTGACTTCATAGACTTCTTTTATCGGAATACCAAACTCAACAAGCGTTTCTATAGGTTCTGTAGACGGGTTGTATAACCGCAGAATATATCCCTGTCGGTCTTCTGCAAGTTTAAGGGCCGATAGAGTAATGATGTCCGGCTGGATTTTGATAAGCGATTTTGTGCTGGGCTGTGTACCTCGGGATACACCGGATTGAACAGGTATTAAGGGGGAGTATATCCGTTCTGTTTCCTGTACAACATTCCCTTTCATAGTACCGCCGGAATGGGGATATATCCAGAAATTGAATTCATGTTCGCCCGGACATTGTGATAAATTCATTTCAGGATGTGTCTCCCATTGTTTAGGGACAGTCGCCAGATGAACAGTATAGGCCCTCAATAAAGTGATATAAACCGTTCTCGTCAGGTCTCGAGACACTTCATATTCCTTCAGTCCATCATTAATAATAGCAAGTCCACCCCATGTATCATCTAAATCTATAAATCGGTTTTGTGGAAATGTTACAGATTTTGTGTTTTTCCATGGATTATTGGAACCGGGGATAATCTCCCGTTCTACAATGTCAAAAGCCGACTCTACACGAACAATATCCGCATCTAAATTTGAAGGAAATGCTATCCGCAACCGATGGTCACGGGCATTATTAACAAATTTTACTTTTAATTCTAAAGAACGAGACAGGTTTCTCAATGTAATAAACATCTTTACGGGGATAAGAACCTGTCGAATACTCCGATAGGAATTATTTCCAATACCGTCCAATCGGTCATTTAAATTTTCATTATTGGACACCAATTGACCGGGGACTTTCATCTCGTATTCAATTTTATATGTCGCCGAGAGGGGACCATCTTCTAACAGGGATATTTTCTTTGGAAACGGACGGCTATCGATAACTTCATTATGAGCAGGGGGAATATGCATCCACGCATGTCCGGCCTCCCCATCATCTAAAAGATAGCCCAGTCCACAGTATATTTTCTCAGAGGGTTTGTGAAAGATATCAAAAGTGCCATCGTCTCGAATTGCAACTCGCATAAATTGGTTTTCCAGAACACGGTCGCTGGTAATGAGTGTTCCTTGTAAAAAGGGTTTACCATATTTCACCCGGTAAGAAGTATAACCCAGCGAAGGGACTACGGTGGTGGTAAAGGTTGTATGGAAGCGTTGTACCTTCATCGAATGTCTGGCGTCTTCAGGTTGTGTGAGGACTACTTGTGTCCGTTCTTGGGAATGTACCTGAACAGGTACTTCCTCTCCTGTATCGGTATTTTCAAGACAGAAATCTCTCCCCGAACCGTTATCAGGCAGGTCAATAACGGTTTGAATTGTCTCTACTCTTTCTTGAGGTAAGGGATTATATACGGTAATAAGCACTGCGTTTTCTTCTTCCTTTGAAAAATCAATGTTTTTCTGACAATATGCCAGTGCCCGTCGAAGTACACTTCGCGATATTTCTCGGACCTGCCGTAGCCGATGCAAAGTATCCTGTTCAATAATGTCCACACCCGAACCCGAAATGGTATCATGTGCATGACTTCGTAACAATTCCTTCCAGGATAAGTCGAGAAATTCCTTAGGATAAGCCATTCCCATACATGCACTTAAAACGCACATAGGTTCGGCTAACCTTTGAAGATCCCGTTCAGAATAAGCGTTTTCCTGTTTAACCCGTGTCCGACTGGACAGCACATCGCTATAAAGATGGTAAATTCGTGGCATGGGTTTTGGTGTTCTTCGTTCTCCCTGTAAACTCTGAAGTTCCATATTACTCACTTCTTTCAAGACCTCCTCCGCATAATCATGATAATTAGAGTGTTTTACTACATGCCCTTCAAGAATCTGTTGTGTCTCCCTGACAAGTCGCACTTCCAATTCATCCGGAACACTACTATCATGCCCCATCATAAAAGCAATATGGGGTGTTGTAGCAACTTCACACTCTGCTTTGAACAATTTCTTTACCCGCTCTTTCAATTGTTTTTCGTCAAAGTTTTTCTCCGGTTCTAACAAAAGAAAATGCTCATGACAAGCCTTTACATCACCAAGGCGAAAAGGGACTCCCCCTTTTTCCCAATACCAGGTCCGTTCATCAGGTTCCATCCCGTATAAAACAGGACGATATACTTGATGATAAAAATTATACCTCGCCTGTCGGCTCATCTGACTTGCCAGTATTCTGGTACCATCCGCACCTTCCCACCAGAACTCATTTGGAACCTCATCATGACTGACACCATGGTAAAAAAGGGCCATATGAATGCCAAAACCTTTGTATATCTGGGGTAAGTGAGAAATCTGACCATACGAAAATGGAGTATGTCCTACTTTCATCACTCCGCCCATCCGTTTCGCTATAATATGACCATATAACAAATTCCGTATAATCGATTCCCCCCCTACTTGAAAACATTCCGGACAGGTATACCAGGGGCCTATCAATAATCGACCTTCTTTTACCTGTCTCTCGATTCGTTCCCGTTCTTCAGGGAATATTTCGAGGTAATCTTCAACAGGTGCTACCTGACTATCCAGAACAAAAGCCCTGTAATCTTGGTTCGTTTCAAGAATATTCAACAATCGTTGGAAAAAATCGATTAATTGCATTCTTGTTTCCTGAAACGAGTAAAGCCATTCACGGTCCCAATGTGTATTTGAAATAAAATGAACATATTTCTTTTCTTTCTTCATGGCGGCTCTCCTTCTATTGACGATTATATTCTTTCTTACTTTTATCTTTTCTTCTTCTAATTGCCTGTCCCCGCTCTCGGGTCAAAAAGTCCTCGTTTATTCTTTACAGACCGAAAAACCTCTGCCTCAGGAGAAACAGGTTTGTTATCTCGTATTACAGGCCAGATTTTTGAATACTCCGCATTTATCTGGATAAATTCTTTCCACTCCTCAGGCACTTCGTCAATGGAGTATATGGCACGAACCGGACATTCATCCACACAAACGGCACAGTCGATGCACTCTTGCGGGTCTATAACCAACATATTGGCTCCCTCGTGGAAACATGCAACAGGACAAACCTCTACACAACTGGTATATTTGCAATTAATACAGGGCTCGCATACAACAAACGCCATTTGCTCCTCCTTCCCGTTTAAAAATGAGTATCATAGTAAACTTATAGAATAAACAAAACTGGAGGTCTCAGTCAAAATTTTTGTCTCTTAATTCACGGAACTTCCAATATTTGGGGTAGTTTTTTGCATTGGCTAAATCGTCTAATTCAAGGAGCAGGTCTTGTTGATGTTTTGACAGGCGGACAGGGACTTCAACAGTAATTTTATAGTACAAATCACCCCTCCCTCGATTATTCAATCGGGGCATTCCCATCCCTTTTTTCCTTAAAAGGTCTCCGGACTGGGTCCCTTCAGGTATGGACAGGTCAATCACCCCATCAATAAGGGTAGGAACCTTAATTACTGTTCCTGAAATAGCCTGAGAAAGAGTTACAGGAACTTCACAATATAAATCGTTTCCTTTCCGTTCAAAGAGAGGATGTTCCTTTATTTGTAAATGTACATATAAATCACCCGGGGGACCGCCACCTATACCCACTTCACCATCACCCACAGAGCGTAAAGTAGTCCCTGCATCTACACCCGCCGGAATACTGATTTCTGTTTCCCGTGTTGTAGAAATTCTTCCTTGTCCTCCACAACGCATACACGGTCGTGAAACATATTTCCCCTGACCATGGCACTGCGGACAGGTGCGTGTAATACTAAAAAAACCATGTGACGCCCGTATCTGACCGGTTCCCCCACATTGAGGACAAACTTCAGGTCTGGAACCGGGTTCTGCACCCGTTCCATGACATTCACCACACTGTTCTTTACATAAATAGCGAACTTTTTTCCTTACCCCCATTGCAGATTCTTTTAATGTTATTGTCAAAGTAGTTTCAACATCATTTCCCCGTTGGGCATTACTTCTTCGTCCTGTTCGGCTCCGGGTCCCGGAACCAAAAACCATATCAAACAAATCATCAAATGGCGACTCAAAACCTTCTCCAAATCCTTCGGTAAAACCCCGAAAACCACCTGTAAAACCTCCCATATCAAAGGGTTGTCCATCAACCGTTCCATAACGGTCGTATTGCGCTCTCTTTTCCGGATTCTTCAGCACATCATATGCCGCATTGATTTCCTTCAATTTCTCTTCTGCATCTTTATCACCACCTGTCTTATCAGGATGGTATTTATGCGCTAATTTTAAATAAGCACGACGAATCTCCTCTTGCGAGGCATTCCGCGGAACACCTAATATCTCATATAAATCCTTACCACGAACCATAATAAACTACTCATCACTTATTACGATTGATATTGAATATAACACAGAGACTATATTCTGTTCGAAGGAACAGGCCTTCAGTTTACACATCCACAACTCGCTGACCGCCTTCATCGTTGGATGAAGTACTACCCCTGTCTGACGAAGTGTTCGTCGTTTGTTCTGCAGAGGGACCTTTCGCTTGGGTTGCGGAACGATACATGGCTTCCGTTAGTTTATGTGTAGCAGAAGTTACTTTATTCATGGCAGATTCAATCTCTTCCACACGGTCTCCAGCCAATGCCTTCCTTAATTCTTCCAGCGCAGATTCTACCTCTGCCTTTTCACTAACAGAGACCTTATCGCCATACTCTTTTAACAGTTTTTCGGTACTATACAACAATGAATCCGCATTATTGCGTGTTTCAATTTCCTTACGCCGTTTCTTATCTTCCTCTGCATGCTGTTCTGCTTCTTTGACCATTTTCTGAATTTCTTCTTCCGTCAAACCGCTGGAACTCTCAATACGGATTTTTTGCTCCTTCCCTGTAGCAAGGTCTTTGGCAGATACATGCAGAATCCCGTTGGCATCGATGTCAAATGTCACCTCGATTTGAGGAACCCCGCGTGGAGCCGGGGGGATACCCACAAGGTCGAAACGACCCAGGGTTCGGTTGTCCCTTGCCATTTCACGCTCACCTTGAAGAACATGAATGGTTACAGAGGTTTGATTGTCTGCCGCTGTCGTAAAAATCTGTCTCTTGTTTACAGGGATGGTTGTGTTGCGTTCAATAAGTTTTGTGCAAACACCTCCCAGAGTCTCAATACCCAATGACAACGGAGTTACATCCAGTAGTAATATATCCTTCACCTCTCCTGCAAGAACACCTCCTTGAATTGCCGCACCTACAGCAACGACTTCATCCGGGTTTACACCTCGATGCGGTTCTTTACCAAATAATTCTTGAACAAGTCGTATAACCGCAGGCATGCGGGTCATACCACCAACTAAAATAACCTCATCAATATCACTCGGCTTCAGACCGGCATCCTGTAAGGCCTGCAGACAGGGACCTTTTGTCCTTTGTAACAGATCCTCGCAGAGTTGTTCTAACTTGGCCCGTGTTAATGTATAATTCAGATGTTTCGGTCCAGAGGCATCCGCAGATATAAACGGTAGGTTAATATCCGTACTCATGGTCGTGGATAATTCGCACTTTGCTTTTTCTGACGCCTCCTTCAACCTTTGCAACGCCATAGGGTCTTTACGCAGGTCAATGCCCTGGTCCTTCAAAAACTCACTGGCTAACCAGTCTATTAACCGCTGGTCAAAATCATCTCCACCTAAATGAGTATCACCATTTGTACTTAAAACTTCAAAACTATCATCTCCTATCGCAAGTATTGAAATATCAAAGGTTCCTCCCCCTAAGTCGTATACCGCTATTTTCTCGTTCTTTTTCTTATTCAGACCATAAGCCAGGGCTGCGGCTGTCGGCTCATTAATAATTCTCAGCACTTCAAGCCCTGCAATTTTTCCAGCATCCTTTGTGGCC
Organism: uncultured bacterium; assembly: GCA_937124615.1. Lineage (GTDB taxonomy): Bacteria > Hydrogenedentota > Hydrogenedentia > Hydrogenedentales > Hydrogenedentaceae > Hydrogenedens. The sequence goes on along the minus strand of CAKZKR010000042.1, from coordinate 12,687 downwards.
TGCCTCTGGGAATCATTAAAATATGCAGGAACTGTAATAACCGCCTGTGTAATCTTTGTCCCAAGATAAGTTTCCGCTGTTTCTTTCATCTTCTGAAGAATCATTGCGGAAATCTCAGGGGGCTTATAGGTCTTACCGTGAATCTCTACCTGACAGTCGCCATTCGATGCTTCCGTAACTTTATAAGGAACTCGCTTTATCTCTTCTGTCGCTTCATGATAACGGCGACCCATAAAGCGTTTAATTGAGAATACCGTATTTTGTGGATTGGTGATTGCCTGCCGTTTCGCAATAGCACCCACCAATCGTTCTCCATCCTTTGTAAATCCCACTACAGAAGGAGTCGTACGGTTTCCTTCTGCATTTGCAATAACTAAAGGCTCTCCGCCTTCCATCACCGCAACACATGAATTTGTTGTTCCTAAATCAATACCTATAACTTTTCCCATAGGTCTTTCAACCTCCTTTTAATAATTTTTTTGCAAATATTGTTTCATTTTAGAACAGTTAACTTAATTTTTAACCCTTATTATTAACTTACTTCATTTTCATCCTTCTGTTCGGGCAACTTGCTTACTATAACCTTTGCAGGCCGTAGTACGCGTTTGCCCAGCATATAACCTTTTTCATATTCCTGAACTACCGTTCCTTCCGGCTGTTCCGATTCTATCTGCGCCAACGCATCATGAACATTCGGGTTGAACGGTTGTCCAACTGATTCTAAAGGTAGCAAACCTCGTGCCATAAGAATATCTTTCAATTGGGAAAAAACCATTCGGATACCCGAAACAAAAACATCCTCCGGGTCCGGGACATGCTTTAAAGCCCTTTCGAAGTTATCTAATACGGGTAATAACTCCTTTATAAGGTGTTCTGTGGCTATTTCGCGTATTTCCTTAATCTCTCGTACTGTTCGTTTCCGATAATTATCAAAATCAGCACAGACACGAAGGTAACGGTCTTTCAACTCTTCTAATTCCTTCGTTTTTTCCTCAAATAATTTTGAAAATTCATCAAGAGAGTTCGATTTTGAAACGGTTTCCTGATCCATAGTCTCTTCTTGCGAAGGAGGAACAATAGAAGCCCGTCTAATAATTTCTGAATCGGATGCAGTACTTTCCTTATCCTGTTCAAATCTTTTTTCTAATTCCGTTTTTTCATTTTCCATACTCATATATAAAATTACCACTCCATTCTTCAGAATTATATACTTCTTAAAATGTTTTTATTCTAAAGATACTAATATCTCGAACGCTCATCGCCATAGACGGGATAGCATTTTCCCTACCATTCCGGCTGTATAATCAACAATCGAAGAGAGCCGTTCATACGGCATCCGTTTAGGACCTAAAATACCGATAAAACCTGCAGGATATCCCTTCTCTTCTAATCTATACGGAGAGGCAATTACTCCAAACTCATTAATATTGTTCATCATCGTTTCTGACCCAATTAATACGGTCCTTTGTTGACTTTCCAGATTTGCAAGGGATTCTCTCAATGCTTTGACCAAAGGAGAAGGGTCCTCCATAATACCGATTATACTTCGAACCTTCGTCGGTTCTTGAAATTCGGGTTGGTCAAATAGATTATTGGTCCCGTCTAAAAACATCTGATTCGTCGGAGGCTCAACCTGTGTCAGAATTTTTAACGCTAACTCAACCAACTTCCTCCGTTCATCAAAGAACTTCTTCAAGCTATCTCGAACAGTCGAGTGAATATTATCAATTGAAACATTATATAACGATTCATTCAAAAACTTACTCAATGATTCCAATAGTTGAGGAGATACTGTATTATCAAGAACAACGGAAGAGGTATGAACACACCCAAAACTGTCTACTATTAGAATGGCCACTTGCCGTTCTAAAAGAGGAACCAATTCTATACGGCGGATAACCGCGGCGTTTTCCGCAGGTAACTCTGCTAGACCCGCTTGATGACTCGCCAAAGCCAATAAATGACTGGTTTGACGAAGAATCTGGTCTGCAGTGTCCATCTTCTTTGTTAATTCCTTTTTGATATGTTCACGCTCTGCCAGAGTCAATTCCTGAACCTTCATCAAATAGTTAACATAATACTTATAACCTATATCCGTAGGTACTCTACCCGAACTTGTATGTACCTGTGTAAGATAACCCATCTCCTCCAAATCCGACATTACATTCCGAATTGTCGCAGGACTTAAATTTAAGCCCAATCGCTTTACAACAGTCCGTGAACCCACCGGCTCCGCGGTTGTAATATAAATATGCACAACCGCTTTTAAAACGGTCTGTTCTCTTTCACTTAGTGGAGGAAACTTCGTATTCATACATTACGCCTTTTAGCACTCACTAAGGTCGAATGCTAACAATATAGTTTACCATATATTTTAACGCCTGTCAAAATAACTCCGTTAGCACTTTCCTTATTTTATACCATAAATAAAACAAAAACTGGGGGAACTATCCATAACTCTTCAATATCTGCTACAATATTTTTTTCAAAAAAGCCTTTCCAATATTGCTAATGTCTTCAAAATATTCTTCATGATTTGTTTGCTACTATTTAAAAGTAGTAATTTATTTAATTATAATCTAAAAAAACAAATTAAAGAAAGACTTAAACAATGAAAAGACGTAGTTTTTTAAAATGTGCTCTCACCGCACCCTTAGTCGTTAAATCATCCATATTAGGTGCACAAGGAGTTCCCCCTTCTGAACAGGTACTCATTGGTGTTGTAGGAATTGGCGGACGGTCTTACGACCTTATAAAAACTTTGTTTCAGATTCCAACAGCGAGAATCGTATCTGCATGCGATTGTTTTAAGCCAAGAATCAATTCCGCAATGAAATCCGTAGGCGAAAAAAAATGGCTGGCATGCGTATACACATCCCCTGGAAATGCTGGACAAGGAAAAATTAGACGGTGTTATCGTAGGCACACCCACACATCCACGAGCATGGATTTCCGCCCACGCAATGATTCGAAATATCGATGTATATATGGAAAAACCGATAGCCTTGACTGTTGAAGAGGGGAGAGCCCTTGTAAAATTAGCACGAAAATATAAACGAATTACCCAGGCAGGAACACAACAGCGTACCATCCCATTAAACAATTGGGCAAGCGACCTTGTGAAGAACGGGGCCATCGGGAAGTTGAAAAAAGTGATCTCTGCAAATTTTGTTGGCCCATTACGATGGAATGAAAATACACAATATCCCGATTCCCCTCATACAAAAGAACCGTGGTGGGATTTGTGGACCAATCAAGCGATATTCCGTCCTTATCATGAGGATTTACATCGAACCTGGGCAAAATGGTGGGACTATGATGGAGGAGGGACCGGTTTCGGTGTTACAGGATGGGGCGCTCATGCATACGACCAGATTCAGCGAGGTTTGGGAACAGATACAACAGGTCCCATCGAGATAATATTAGAGGAACCTGTAAAGGATAGGTCTGCCGGATTGTTTGAAAAACGCGAAATAAAACCGGAAGAAACAGGGGCTCCTTACTATCCAATGACAGAAGGTGTAATAGGTCCCCGTGCAAAGGTTCGTATGCGATATAAGAACGGTGTTGAGTTGGAGTTGTATTATGACTCTGACAGAGGTCCTGGTTTAGGCTGTATCTTTGTCGGTGATAATGGAAGTATTGAAATCAACCGCGATGCTGTGGTATCAAATCCACCTGAAATCCTACAACGACCCGATAGACCCGAAAAACTCACCGTTCCCGAGACACAACCCCATCTTGAGGACTGGATTCGGGGAATTAAAACCCGAAAACAATGCCTCGCAGATATTGAAATCGGACACCGAAGCAATACCTTATGCGTCCTTGTAAATATTGTTCGTGATGTCGGCAAAGTAGGCGAAGTATTAAAGTGGGACCCTAAAAAAGAACAATTCAAAAACTGCGATGAAGCAAACGCCATGTTATCCCGTCCCCGTCGCAAAGGCTATGAATTACCTGCATAATCACACCCATACCCAGAAGGAATGACCTATGTTCTCATTACTTATATTCTCTCTACTATTTCATGGTTTTGTTACCAGTCCCGATGTGGAAAAAGAAAACGATTTTGTCACTATATTTGATGGAAAAACACTAAATGAGTGGGAGGGACTACCCGGTTGGTGGTGGATAGAAGATGGAGCTATAACAAGCCAAAGCACATCCGAAAAACCGTGTGAAAAAGCCCATTATCTATACTGGATGGGGGGTCAGCCTGAAGATTTTATTCTGAAATTAGAATTTCGTCTTGAAAATAACAACTCAGGTATCCAATTCCGTAGTGAAAAAAGGCAAGATTATGATATTTGGGGCTATCAGGCCGATATTGATGAAACCGGAGAATGGACGGGGTGCTTATTCCAGCATGACCGCTGGGCTGTTGTAAAACGAGGATATAAAGCATGGATTGATGAAGAGGGAAACCGTAAGGAGGAACTCTTCAAAGACCCGAAGGAATTGTTATCCGTTGTTAAATTTAAAGAATGGAATGAATATGAAGTTAAAGCAATTGGTAACCATATCGAACTTTTTATTAATAGAACAAAGATGTGTGAAGTATTCGATGATGACAAACGATTCTCCCGCCGAAAAGGGTATATTGCTCTTCAAATGCATCCCGGCCCCCCTATGAAAGTCCAGTTTCGTAATATTCGTATCAAAATTATCAAAAAATAAAAATACATTTTTGGAAGAAGTACAAAATAAAAAATGTTTAAACAAGCAAGTTTTATTGTTAAGATTGTGCTATTATTTAATATAAATAGTATTATGATTGATATTATTGACATCTAACGCATATTTTCAGAATATTTTTAATAAAAAAACTAAAGTTTTTTTAGTTTATTGCCGAAAAAAAGATAAGAGTATAACTGAAAAGGAGAATGCCTATGTCAGGCACATTTAATATCGGCGGATTGGTTTCGGGGTTGGATACCAATACAATCATTAATCAGTTGATCCAAATAGAAAGACAGCCGATAACCCGTCTCCAGCAGAGAGTAACCCAACTTCAGAGACAGAGAACCGCCATTCAAAATGTGCGAAACGCCTTAACCACACTCAGAAATAGGCTTCAAGATTTTAATCTAAACAATGTTTTTACAGCGTTTAAGTCAACCAGTTCAGAAACAAGTGTCGTTCAAGCAAGTGTTACGGACCCAAATCCCGTATTGGGGACATATCAGGTAGAAGTAATCCAGTTAGCCTCTGCAACAGTAGCGAATAGTAACGGTCGAGTAAGTGCTCCTATTGACCCTGACACAACCCTGGAAAACAGTGGGTTGACAACAACAGTTCAAGCAGGAACCTTTACAATAAATGGAGTCCAATTTAATGTGGACCCAACCACCCAAAGTCTGAACGATGTTGTTTCAATGATAAATTCAAGCAGTGCAGGTGTAACCGCCACATATAACGCAAGTGAAGACCGTATTTATCTCGAGAATACGACTCCCGGGGATACTACCCGCATTGTTCTGGGAAGTTCCAATGATACAAGCAATCTAATCTCGGCTCTTGGCTGGAGAAATGCGGTGCAATACACAAACACCAATGGGTCCACTGAATTAAGGAGCCGACAGCCTTTAGGAGCTATAAATACAGGTGTCAAATTAGAGAACTTAAACCTTCAAAATGGAACCATTACCGGAGGGTCGTTTAGCATCAATGGTTTTAGCATCACCATCGACCCCACCGCAGATACCCTTGCAGATATAATTTCGCGGATTAATGCCTCCGATGCAGGTGTAACTGCAAGTTATGATTCCACCACCGATACGCTACGGTTTGTAGCCAAAGACATGGGCAGTCGGCTTATCCGTTTTGGTGGTCCTTCAGATACAAGTAATTTCCTCTCCGTGATGAATCTCAGTTCTGCTACTCAAACGGCAGGTTCGGATGCTGTTTTCAAAATCAATGGTGGTGCAGAACAGACTCGAAATAGCAACACAGTTACTGATGCGATTACAGGCACAACATTAACCTTCCTGAAAACAGGAACATCAACAGTTACAGTCGATACGGATGAAAATAAGGTCGTGGAAAACATACAAAGTTTTCTAAGCGCCTTTAACAACGCCATACAACAAATTCGAGGAACCACCGCTCAAAATGCTGTATTAAGGGGTGAATCTTCAATCCGTGAAATAGCCTCCTATCTACAACAAACCTTCTTTAATACTGTTAGTGGGATTTCCGGAACCTATCAGAACCTTGCAGATATTGGCTTTTCCACAGGCACGAATTTTGACTCTTCTGCAATACCGAGTATAAGTCTGGATGCAGACAAATTTAAGGAAGCATTACGTAATAGCAAAACAAATGTTATGGAACTGTTCTCCAATTCATCCTCAACAGGTCTGGTAAACACGCTATTTCCATACCTGGACGAAATATCCGGATTCAACGGATTCTTGAATGAGCGGATAAAAACAAACGGCTCTATAGATTCTCAAATTAACTCTATCAACAATCAAATTTCTAATATTGAATACCGTATAAGTCAGAAAGAAACAAGACTTCGCAGGCAGTTCACATTAATGGAACAAATGATGCAAAATTTACAGGGACAAAATACTTCATTAACAAGATTGAGCAGTACATTAACATAAAAATAGGAGAAGGAATAATGACACCTCAAACAGCAACCATAAACACATATAAAGAAGTGACCATCAATACTGCTTCACAGGGAAAGTTAATACTCATGCTTTTTGACGGTGCCATTAAAAGAGCGGAAGAAGCGATACGCCAGATGGAAAAAAATAATATTGAATCTGTACACCGAAATCTAATCCGGGCCCAAGAAATTATTGCTGAACTTCGGAGCTCTTTAAAAATAGATATAGGGGGAGAACTTGTTCTTAATATTGACCGTATTTATGAATACATTTATTACCTTTTAGTACAGGGAAATCTCAAAAAGAACATAACACCTATCCGTGAAAGCATTGAACACATGAAAAACATGAGAGATACATGGAAGGAAGCATTTGAAATATATCAGAAAGAAGAAGGAAAAAACACCCCCGTAAATAAAGGCACACAAGAAATCCCCAACTTTCCTGAAATAGCATCGGTCAATCTGAGCGTTTAATCCCCATCCCTCTTTATTATTCAAATTTACTAACGAGCAGGGTTTGATTTTATTTTTCTTATAAAGAAAAAAAATCTATTCTCATGATACATTCTCAAAAACCTATATAGATTTATAAATACTCATTAACTTAACATGAAAAACATGCGTTAAAGTATTCGTGAAGATAAAAAACCAATGAAAACAACAAGTAAGATGGAAATAAAATCCCTCTTCCAAATGCTTTACCTAACCTGCTCATTATTAAAATAAATAATATTAGATTATTTCTCTTTTCATTTTTAGTTTATCGGCAACAATTATCAAATTATTCTCTGGATTGCGTTGTAAAATGAAAAGTTCGCTCCCATAACAGTAGGCATATAGATTTCTGCTGTCTGAAAGAAGAAAGTTTAGGTCCTAAAAACATTCCTCCTTTTACAGAATTTTTTTACCCCCTTCATTATCCATGGTAGACGGGGCGGGACTCGAACCCGCGGCCACCGGATTAAAAGTCCGATGCTCTTCCACCTGAGCTACCCGTCCGCCATAAAAGAGATAATATTATATCAAAAACATTAAGAAATTATCAAAAAAACATTACACTTCCTGACTTTTGACGGGCTTTACTTTTCCGCTCCTGTGAAACGTATCTTTGAAATAAACCGAGTCTATCCGATAAAATATTTAAAAGTGCAAAATATTGTTCACCTGCCGGAGTGGTGGAATTGGCAGACACGCATGGTTCAGGTCCATGTGCCCGTAAGGGCATAGGGGTTCAAGTCCCCTCTCCGGCACTCTTCTTTCTCCCCTTAATACCCAAAGAGTTTATTTTTGTTATTTTCTCTCCTAAGATTCCTTTTCTTATAAATTGTTAATCCATTTGCATTTTGTTAAAATATTTTACTTGAAACCGATTAATTTATCTTTAAGGTTTTAGTTCTATCATGATAAAAAAAGTTTTTTTTATTTGCTTTATTCTAACCATTACGATTTCTCTCCCATTGCCCTCTTACTGTGCAGAGACAGACCAGTATCTAACCTGGGGAATCGAAATAAAAGATTCCGCAAACGAACTCAATCAATACTTCAATAAAACTTTATCAAACTATCTCGAACAAGTGAATAAACGAGCCCGACCAATTGAAGACCCAGAAGAATTAACTGTTGCCATTTATTACCATTTCTTTCAATTTTTAGGGTGGTCTCGTTTACGCACCTATATCCGCAACGACCCCGAAATTGAGAAATTTCCCGATTTCAGCGTTGACAAACAAACTTATTTAAGGATGAGCATTCATCACGGGTTTGCGTTCCCATATTTCTTCTTGCCGATGGCTCGCACGATACGCGTCGGCGATATATACTTTGGAATAGATAAGTTGTGCCATTTTTTTGGATTTGGTAGAAGATATTACCAAAGATATTGTCGTCATCTCAGGGAAGGTTACTCCGAAGAGGAAGCCATGAAAAAAGTGGTTATGTGGGGAATTGTACACGAAGACAATCTCGTTGGAAAACTGGTGGACGGTATATTTTCTCACGGAGACTTAGAAGCAAATTTTCAAGGTTTTTGTCTGGCACGGGACTTATGCGGAGGAAAACCACCGTATATTGAAAAAATTGACGGAAAATGGAAACTTGTACGACCTGTGGATATGAGGAAGTATGTAACACCCGGTTTTGACGAGTCTTACAACAATTCCCATTTCTGGGCCATGCGAAAACGGATTGTATTAAAGACTCTGGAAGAAAAATATTGCGATAAATTTTATTTGCCGGAAGTGCAACAACGCTTCGAAACATATAAAAAGTATGAGCCCAGTTTCTCTCAAAAAATGATTTGCGAATATTTTGAGAAAAAAGGCAAAAATCCCCAACAGAAACAATCTATTCAATCTCTCTGTGCCAAGAAAAAGTCTCCGAATATTCCGGATAAGAAAATACATTGCACATCACAAGACAACAAACAAAGTTAGTGGATACATGAGGAAGTTGTGATGCTGATAGGAATTGAAATCGGTGGAACTAAATTACAGGTCGCATTAGGTAATGAACAAGGCTCTATTCATCATCTGGAACGCGGTTCTGTCCAGAAAAACTGGCAATCACGCGAAATTTTGAACTGGGTAACAGAAACCGCAAAAAAACTGACTCATAAGGCAGAACAAGAAGGACAAAAGATAAAAGGCATAGGAATTGGCTTTGGAGGCCCTGTGGATAGCATTCAAGGGAAGGTACTCGTCTCACACCAAATAACCGGATGGCAGGACTTCCCGCTCAAACAATGGTTCGAAGATATTTTTTCTGTTCCAACGGTTCTTGCAAACGATGCCAATTCTGCAGGTTGGGCAGAATTCATTTGCGGACGGGGAAAAGGAACCCGAAATTTCTTTTATATGAATATCGGTAGTGGTATTGGTGGAGCCCTTATCATAAATGGAGAACTACATAATGGACAGGGATTGGGAGCAGGTGAAATTGGACACACATATATCCCTGATTGGACGAGAGGAACACAAGGGGCCTACGACAAACTCGAAAACATTTGTTCAGGCTGGAGCATTGAAAAGCGATTACAAAAAGAACACTATGTCCCCAAAAGTAGTTCCTTATGGATAAAAACAAATGGCAATTCCAACCTACTAAACGGCGTTCTTTTAGGGCAATGTGCAGAACAAGGAGATGCCTTTGCTTGTGAAGAATTAGACCGTATCGCACAATCCATTGGGTTAGCAATTGCAAATGTCATTACACTATTTCATCCCGAACGGATAGCGTTAGGCGGAGGAGTTTCTCTAATGGGGAATGTCCTTCTAAACCGCATACGTGCGGTTGTCGACCAATGCGTCTTTGCACCATTCCGCAACCAATACGAAATAGCACCCTGTGAATTAGGTGAACAGGTGGTACTCGTAGGAGCCCTATTACTTGCTGGAAAATTAACAAATTAAATCTTATAAGGAGCCCATTATGAACAAATACCTATTTCTTATCCTATCCCTATTTTCATTAACGGCTACCGCTTTACCCCAAATTATTCTGGATACAGATATTGGCGATGATATTGACGATACTTGGGCCTTGATTCATCTCCTTGGTGCGGGAAAAGTAGACTTGAAACTTATTGTAACTGCCTGTGATGATACAGAAACAAAAGTAAAATTAGTAGCCCGCATACTACAAACAATTAACAGAACCGATATCCCCATTGGAAAAGGTATTAAAACCAGCAGCAAAGAAATAAATCAATCCGCCTGGATTGAAAATTACTCATTAGAAGAATACAAAGGTAAAGTTTTTGATAACGGCATCGATATCCTGATCGAAACAATACGAAACTCAAAAGAACCCATAACACTCTGTGTCATCGGACCTATGACCAACATTGCAAAAGCAGTAGAATTAGCACCCGATATAGCCCAGAAATCAAAAATCGTTGCTATGGCAGGAAGCATTTATATCGGTTATGGTGGGAAAGAAGGTAGAGATTGTGAATACAATGTGTGCAGAGATGCAGAAAGTGCCCGTAAAGTCTTTTCTGCTCCCTGGGAGATCACAATTATTCCTTTAGACACCTGTGGCTCTATCATTTTGAAAGGAGAAAAATATCAAAAGATTGAAGCCTCCCAATCACCCTTTGCTCGAACGGTTCTCGAAAATTACAATATATGGACAAACCGCAAGCATTATCCAAAAGACGAAAGCAGTGTTTTATTTGACACATTGGCAGGGTACTGCACATGGACAGAGGATGTCGTAGAAATCAAGACATTAAACCTGTCTATTGATAAGGAAGGAAAAACCTATCCTGATGAAAAAGGCCGCCCTGTCCGCTGTGCCTTAACATGGAAAGACAAAGAAAAATTTGAGAACAGTCTAATTGAGGCCCTTATCCATCCAGCAAAACCATGAATCAAATCACCAACAACATTGCCAATAGAACAAGGCCCTTATTTCTTATTCTAAGAAAAAAAATAGCACTCATTTCATACCATTTTTTCTCCCCAAAATTTGGGATCGTACATTCTCCACTGGGAGAAAGCAATCATGGAGAGCAAAAAAAGAAGGACGATAAAAATACCCAAAAACAACCGACATATCCCCCTAAATCTGACGAAACAAGCAAGAACAAGGAAAAGGCCCCAACTCTATCATTCCTCAGTGAACAATTAAATAATCTTATTCTCGATTTAATAGAAGTAAAATCAGAACTTTTGCAGGAACAAAAACAAAAAGAACAACTACTTCGTGAAATACAGTACTTGCATGAGGAGAAAAAAAGATTTGAACAGCAAAAAGATTTATTAAACGAGGAAATACACCTTCTAAAAAAACAACTACAGGAAACCGAATCATCCTTAAAGACCGTAGAACAACAATTGTTCTCTACACAAGCAGATTATCAAATTGATAAAACAAAATTAAGGGAAATCCAGGAGAAACTTCACCAAAAAGAACAGGAAAATATAGAACTAACAACACAACAAGTAGAGGATAACGAAACCATTCATCATCTTACAAAAAAGATACAGAATATCTCAATAGATTTAAGCAACGCTCTCATCCGTAACGCAGAATTGGAAAGTATAAACCAACAGTTAGAAAACCGTCTCGATGAAAAAAATTCACTGTTAAAAAATAGAGAAGATGAAATCCAAAAACACCAACTTGAAAATGAGCATCTTAAAGCCCAAATCAGCGAACTACATACTAATATAAAATCTTTAAGAATCTATATTGACACACAACAAAAGTTAACCGACAAATTAATGAAAGATAAAGAGTCGCTGTTAAAGGAAAACCGGAAATTAGAATCGGAAATTGCAAAAATCATATCCGAACAACAAAAACAGAAAGAACAACAACAAACACTTGAACAAAAGCATCATGAAATCATTGAACAATGTCAGGGATTATTAAAAACAATAGAAGGATTAAAAAAAGAAAGCCACCGTTTTCAACAGGAGTACCGACTTGCTGTTAAACGAAATGAGGAACTCTCTGAAACACTTAAATATTGGAAAACACAAGTAGAAACCTTAAAAGAACAATTAACCCTGATAGAAGATGCAGAAATAATTGAAGAGAAAAAGAAATTTGAAGATGCATATATCCAGTTGATTTTATCTCAACAAACAATAGAAACACCGTATTTAAAACTGGGAGAATTATTCGTCAAAGCAGGCTTCATTTCAAGTTCACAGTTAGAAGAATTGCTTTTTATACAAAAAAGCAAAAAACATTATCGATTGGGAACCTTATTATTGGAAAAAGGATGGATTGACGAGTATATTTTATTTCAGGCACTATCCCTACAAAAAAATATACCCTTATTATTTGTGAGCGAAAAACATGTAAATATAGAACAAGCATATCTACTCGGTTATACATTTTGTTTAGAACACCTTTTGTTACCATTAAGAACTCAAAAAACAGATCGAGCCTTAATAGCCACAGCCGATCCTGAAAATGCCCTCCTATTACAAGAGGTAAAAGAATTGTTCAATAGGCCTGTAAAAAGTGTTTTTTCCTGTCCAAGCCACATTATTGAAATTATTGAAAAAATATTCGACCGAACATGACAACACTCTATGTCCGACCCGTCC